>CAYGZM010000472.1:0-1544 GCA_964354365.1 uncultured Pirellulales bacterium | reverse complement strand
GGGGGCTTTAGCATTTTGTTGCATTTTCGCAATTGACGGTCGATGGCGTTGACGGCCCAGTCGATATAGTGAAGCTGATGGATTGGCCGGCGGCGGCCTTCGTTCATCAAGCCTAACTGGACGGCGCTTAGAAAGGTTCGGATTGTGCGGGGCGAAATCTGCGTCGGCTCGGCGGCCCACCTTTTTAGCTCTTCGTATTCGCGGCGGAGTTTTGGGCTGGCGGCCAACTGCTCGGCGGTGAGATAATCGGCGGGATTGTACCCCAACTGGAGGCCCTTGAGGCACATAATCAAGGGTTCATAGTTTTCATTCCTGTTGAGGCGGATGAATTTGTACTGCTGGACGTGCGCGATGGACTGAGCGGGCGATTTTTCGGCGATTTCGTCGCCTGCGAGGTGCCAGGTTCGTTTGCTGGTCCTGGCAAAGACGAGCTCTTCGCCGTAAGCGTTTTGCGTAATCTCATCACGGCCCATCCTTGAGACCCACAGCCTGCCGGTGCTTTTTCGCTCCGGTCCGCCTCCGAGGAGCAGCAAACACTTTACGAAACCCAAGGGCAGGATTCTCTGCTTTCCGATCTCGTGTTTTCGCAACTGGATGGAGAGGTGCAGGCTGTGCGGTTTGACGTTGTAGAAATCGGCGATGCCCTCTATTAACTGATTGAGCAGCCAGGGGTCCGCGGTGGCGGGCCGAGACAGTTCGCCCGCGATGTTGAGCCTTCCGGGGGCAAGCTCGAGGAAACCTCTTCGCCGGGCCTGGTCGGTTGAGCCGGAGTGGTCGTCGATGTACCCGCCGAGCTTCCAGGAGAGGATGTCGAGGTGAAAATCATAGAAGTACATAAAGCCGTCGTACACCGGGTCGGTCTTTTTCTGGATGCTCCTCTGCGGCTCGACAGCGGCGCGGCCAAGGTTGCTCAGCTCCATCTCAATTCCAAGGGGGATAAGCCCGGGCTGGAGATTGGAGCGAATTCGGTCGATCTCGGCCATGGCGATAGGGGCATGAAACAAGCTCCTGGCGGCCCTCACGGCGTACTTGACGTAGTCGATGAGATCGTATTTCTCGTATGGCATAGTCCGGAGGCACTGCTGAACAATCAGATCAACGGAGTCGGCGTTTGTGTTTATCATACGCATCGCGGCGACAAGGCTTGGGCAACGCTTGAAGTACCTTTCGGAGGTGCGTAAATGCTCCAGCTCAAAGCGATATCGCTCCTGGATCGTTTCGTCGAGCTGACTGAGCAGGACCTGCCTTACGATCAGGGCGAGGTAGTTATTTATAAAGGGTTTGGCCTGGGGGTCGGCGAAGAGCTGTTTTATGGACGGCCTGGGGCGGTCAAGCTCATGCTCAAGGTAGTAGTCGCTGACGGCGTCGGAGCGATAATGGCTCATAACGAGGTCCCGCTCGGTGGTTGCGATCAGCTCTCGATCCGCTCGGCGCTCCAATTCGGCGTCGGCGGAGCGCTCACCGGGCCGGGTATGCTTCTTGATGAATTTTTCAATTCGCTTTCGCAGCCAAAGCTCGTGTATGAGGTTGACGTGGAACCTGTC
>CAYGZM010000471.1:0-1549 GCA_964354365.1 uncultured Pirellulales bacterium | reverse complement strand
TGGATTCTCAACAGCGCCCCGGCCGGGACGATACGCATCGACGCCGGCGCAATGCAGGCGCTGCGAAACCATAAGAGCCTGCTGCCCAGCGGCATAATATCGGTCGAAGGTCCATTCGAGGCCGGGGATGTTGTTATGCTGAACGACAACGCCAAGGCGGTGACCAGCTTCAGCAGCTCACAGTTAAAGGCCCTGGCCGGCAAGCACAGCTCGGAAATCCGAAATATTCTTGGCCCAAAACACCGGGACGTAGTCGCAATACCGGAAGATATCGTTATAATTGATTATTGATAATTGATTATTGATTATCGGTTGTTTTATATGCTTGAGGACGCAGAGGACAGGTGCCGGTGACTATGGCCTTCTGCTTCTGCCGGAAAGGCGTGGCTTTGTGATTGCCTTCAAGTGCAAAAAATGCGGTCAGTTAATGACGTTTCCCGAGGACTATGCCGGGCAAAGAGGCACATGCCCCAAGTGCAAGACCATAGTCACTATCCCTCACCCGCAAATCGCAAGTTCCGCCAAGAATCAGGGGACTACGGCAGCCGCTGCAGGCGCTTCTGCTCCCAAGGCTTCCTCGACTTCCTTGCCCGCTTCGCCTGGCCGCACCACCGCACAAACAGCTCTCCTCGCCGAAGGGACAGCCCCACCTGCAACCGGAGCATCGTCCCCGGGCGACAGGCTAAAGAGCCTGCTTCTTCCAAGCTACGACGAGGTCACAATGTTTCTGATGAGCGTAACGGTGGTGCTCGTTACTGCCTGCAATCCCAGTCTTCGCGATCGGTTAATCGGTATTATATTCTCGGTAAGCGGCGCTTTCTTTGGCGGCGCCTATGTCTTAATTTACGTCTGCGGGCTCGTTCTATCCATCTATCACATATTCAGCTCGAGGGCAAAGAGTCAGACCGAGAAGTATCTGATGCTGTTTTTTGCGGTCTTCACCAACGGCACCAGCGCAATCTGCGCGGGCTTCTATTTGCTGAAGCACTCGGTTATATGGCTTGCCGTGTTTCCGATCTGGAATATCGTAAGCGGGGCCGTTTTGATTCTTATGCTCTGGTTCGACATAGTTGACAGGCGATGCCTCAGTGATCGAGGGGCGACAATCCTCCAGGCGATTCTGGGATTGGCTGCTGTTGTGGCAGTCTTTTTCGCGTGCAGTTTCCTGCTCAAATTCCACTGGGCGATCACGTTCTCAATCTGCATCGCATACAGTACAAGCCTCGATAGGGCCATCCATAAGGTGTGTCGCGGAAAGTCAGCATCTGATTAGCAGACCGGGAGGCACAGCTCGGAAATCCGGAAAATTCTCGGCCCAAAACACCGGGACATAGTACCGCGTTTCACAAATATTGCGACTATACCGTCATTTCGACCGAGCGAAGCGAGCGGAGAAATCTATTCAAACAGCCAAATTCCATTTGCCTTACAGTCGTCTTATTTCTGAAATGCGGCACTGGGGACATTAGACCCTCCAGCGATATTCGACTGTCCGGCAGTGCTGAAAAACGGGTTTTTTGAATGGGACTAAAGCCTGGGCCGAGGCCGG
>CAYGZM010000470.1:0-1552 GCA_964354365.1 uncultured Pirellulales bacterium | reverse complement strand
ATGTATCATTTGCGCCAGATTGTCGTTTTGAGCCAGTCGTCGGCGAACAGGTCGAGGTCGGCTGGATTCACGTCGCCGTTTCTATTCAGGTCGCAGGGCTGCTGGGGGGCCGTTTTGAGCCAATCGGAGCCTGCACAGGCAAAATCCAGCCAATCGACTATGCCATCGTTCGTGACGTCGGCAAGCAGTGCCCAGTCGTAAGGCGGGATGCTCGCCTGAGCCGTGCCGCCGTAAGCGCCCATGTTGATACGAAGATTCTTCCCCCACTCGTTATTCGGGTCTTCCGGGACGCAAAGTAATTCCGCGCCGAGGGGAGAGCCTGGATTGCCGGCGTCGAGGCATGGACTTGTAACACGGTCGAAGGTCCATTCTTCACGCACAGCATCCCACCGCCAACCTGCGCTTCTTAAATGGTAATCGCCGTCAATCCAGAGGTCGTTGTCCCAGTAACCCGGCTTTACGAAGAGCGGGTCAGCGTCGATATTGCCGAGGCCCCAGTTCAGGCTGCACTTTTCTTGCAGCGATACGTCTTCGGGGCCTCCCTGAACGTTGCTGTAGCTGACCGTTATTTCCGTCGTGGATGGGTCGTGGCCGGGCGATTGGTGGTAAGTCAGGGCGATCTGCGCTCCATCCGCAGCAGAGTTATCCCAAAGGATGCAGTTGGTGACCTTTGGGTGGCTGTCTTCGTAGCAGAATATTGCGCCACCCTGGCGGGCTGCGTTGTTAGCGGTGAACGTACAATTACTCAAAGTGGGGCTGCTTTCGAGGGTACTGATGGCGCCGCCGTTTTGGATCGTTGTTCTGTTGGCGACGAAAATACAGTTCCGGACAACCGGCGAACAATCGCCGTAGCACCGCAGGGCGCCGCCATCATACCAGGCGGTGTTGCCGATAAACACGCAGTCTCCGATCGCAGGGCTGCTGCCGTATTCACAGTTAATACCGCTGCCGTAGCCTGAGACGTTGCCGATGAAGCTGCACCGGATGACGGTTGCTCTGGTCTCATACTGAAATTCTATACCGCCACCCTCGTTGTCCCAGAATGTGCAGTCGCTGATCATTGGGCTGCTGTTTTCGTTGTGAACAGCTCCGTGCCCGCCGCCCGTCGAGTTTTTCCTAAAGGTGCAGTTTTTGATAACGGGGTGGCTGTGTAGATTGTAGATAGCCGCCCCGAGGCCGCCATACTCGTAGTCATACAGCACCACGATATTCTGCGTGAACGTACAGTCAATGAGGGTGGGGCTTCCATTCTCATTGTACATTCCTGCACCGTTGTTGATGAATGGGTAGTCGCTGTCTATGCCATCAGCGTAGCCGCCAGTGATGGTGACACCATCGACGATGGCCGTGTCGTCTGTTCCGCTGCCCGTGACTACATGTCGGCTGTTGTCGCTTCTATTGGTCTGGTCCGGTCCGTCGTTGCCGGCCAGGTCGCCGCTGAGGATGGTTTCGTAGAGGTTGATGTCACGCGCGTTGGGTTGTGGTTGGCCGAAGCCTGCGTAGCCGCCTTTGATAGCGACACCATTAAGAAGCTGGAAGGTTGCGGTGCGGT
>CAYGZM010000469.1:0-1558 GCA_964354365.1 uncultured Pirellulales bacterium | reverse complement strand
TTCCCCTGTAAATATCACCAATAGCCCTGAGGATGAGGATACGCCGGCTATGGGTACAATCCCTGAAGCGCAGCCTGTCTATTACGTCGATGCGGTCAATGGCGATGATAACAATAACGGCTTGAGCAGAAGAGCTGCCTTTGCCACCATTGCTAAAGGTATCGATTCAGCCACAAATCACTGCAAGGTATTGGTCTATCCGGGCGTGTATCAGGAAGAAGTCGATTTCAAAGGTAAGGCGATAACGGTGCAGGGTGTTGCTACAGAAGGCGGCATACCTATCATAGAAAATCCCGGCGACTTCGCTGTCTCGTTCTATAATGGCGAAGGGCCGAGAGCCATCCTGAAGAACTTTGTCATAAGAAATAGCTTTATGGCAATCTTTATCGCCGGCAGCTCGCCAACAATGAAGAATTTGACAATCGTGGATAATAAATATGGGATCGACGCATACGCCGGCTCAGAGCCGGATATAAGCAACTGCATCTTCTGGGAGAACACCGATGGCGACCTATTCGGCTGCGAAGCCCGCTACAGTTGCACATCGCAGTCAGGCCAAGGCAATATTGACGCAGACCCCTGTTTTGTTGACCCGAATAACGGCGACTATCATTTGCTTTCGCAGCGCGGCAGATACTGGCCGAGGCCTGATGTCTGGGTTCTTGATAAAGTGACAAGCCCCTGTATTGATGGCGGCGACCCGTATGATGACCCATCTGACGAGCCAATGCCCAACGGCGGCAGAATCGATATGGGTTCTTTCGGCGGAACGCCTTTTGCAAGTATGAGTGAATGGGAGCTTAAGGGTGATATAAACCACGATGGCACAGCGAATATGATAGATTTTTCAATTTTCGCCGAGTACTGGCTGCAAACGTCGTTACGCGCTCGCGAAATAGACAACCGACTGGCGTGTGCGAGTAACTTAGGGGCACTTGCAAGAGCGCTGCTGATCTATGCCAATGACTATGACGATGAATTTCCGACGGCAGATCAATGGTGTGATTTGCTCCTGCAACGCGAATCCGACCGTGTGACTGAAGAGATGTTTGTCTGCCCCTCAGCGGAAGGAGGCCCGAGTCATTACGCGATTAATCCCAATGCGAGAGATACCAGGGCACACCCTGATATGGTGCTGCTGTTTGAGACCACGGCAGGCTGGAACCAGTTTGGCGGGCCCGAGATGTTGGCTCCGGAGAATCATCAAGGACAGGGATGCAATATCCTGTTTGTTGACGGGCACGTGGAATTGGTGCACAGCGAGCGGCTTGACGATCTGAGATGGGAATAGAAATGAGAAAGACCATCACAAAGAGATTGGCCTGACGTGAAAGAATAACGATTTTTGAAAGGAGCGAAAAATGAGACGGTTACATTTAACAATTTGTGTGTTTGGCCTGATATTGAGCGTGGCCGGCACAGCAACAGCAAATGGTTGGCAGGTGGTTGACCAGACAGATTTTTCCACCGACCCCGGCTGGACTACCGACCAACCTGCGAATTACTACTGGGATGCGGCGAGCCAAACGTATCACATCCAACCTGAGCACCACTATCC
>CAYGZM010000468.1:0-1560 GCA_964354365.1 uncultured Pirellulales bacterium | reverse complement strand
TTTATCTCGTTCACGTCGGTCGTATTCAATACGACCCCATCGACGCCTTTTTCGAGGATCTCCACCATCAGCTTAGCCTGCTCGCTGTTCTCGACCTGGACCATAATGTTCCTGCCCCGTCGCGCAAGCAGGTTTTCAATCGGGATAATTGTCCAATCGAGCATATTGAGCACGACTATCCTCTCGCTCGGCGCCGCGGCGGCCTTGTCCTCGTCCGCCTTTCCTGCTATGTCCACGAACTCGACATCGACACCCGGCCGAATATCGCCGTCGTTCGCCACGGTCTTGATCTTGCCGAACTGCCGAATCTTCTCGCCGGCGCCGTCCGGCAGCACAACCGCCTCAGCCCCGCTTTCCAGCGCAGCAATCGCGATCTCTTTACTATACGGAACAACGTTGACCCACAGCCTTTTCATACAATTTCGTTCTAACTCGCCGTCCGCCGGGCGTTTTGCTCAATCTTGTAAGGTCTCAATCGCCTCTTCGACGCTCGCCCCTTCGTGGACCATTTTGCTCAGGGCCTTGATCATTCTGGCGGGGTCTTTGTGCTGGAATGCGTTTCGCCCGATGGATAGGCCCATCGCGCCGGCCTTCAGCGCCCCTTCGACCATTCTGAATATCTCTTCGTCGCTGCCCATCTTTGCCCCGCCCGCAATCACTACCGGCACGGGACAGCCCTGGACCACCTCGGCGAAGCTCTCGACGCTGCCCGTATAGACCACCTTGACGATGTCCGCCCCAAGCTCCGCTCCGACCCTGGCGGCGTGCTTGATGTTTTTGACGTTGTACTCGTCGGTGATCTTCGGCCCTCGCGTGTACATCATTGCAACGAGCGGCATCTGCCATTCAGAACATCGCTCGCCGGCATGGCCCAACTGCCACAGCATCTCCTTATCGGTTGCGGCCCCGAGGTTTATATGCACCGAGACCGCATCTGCGCCGAGCTTGATAGCCTCCTCGACGGTGCAGACCAATTCCTTGGCGTTCGGGTCGGGGCTGAGCGCTGTGCCGCCGGAAAGATGCACAATCAGCCCGACGTCCTTACCGGCGCCCCTGTGCCCTGCGTGGACGATGCCTTTATGCATCAAAATCGCATTTGCTCCCCCGGCCACCACCTTACTGATGGTCGTCCGCATGTCCGCCAGCCCGTCAATAGGGCCGACCGTTACGCCGTGGTCCATCGGGACAATTACCGTCTTGCCCGAGTTGCGGTCGATTATTCGCTCAAGTCGTATTTTTTTGCCTATCATCAGCAAATCTCCAACTGCCAGAGGTTCAAAATCCAAGGCGAAGGACGCGAAAGCGGCCCCAAAGCTGAGGCCTCTGGAATTCTCACTTATCGTTCTTCGCTTTCAACTTCGAGTCCTTGATTTGCACTAATCTACTTAAAGCCGTCCGAAAGGCAAGAAAAAAAAGCCCCCTTTGCCGCCCTAAAAACCCGGCGAGGGCGTGGCGGCTATCCAGTTGTTCGGGTCGTTGCCGTAAAGAGCCGGCGTCTTGCGCGAAAGCGATTTGCCGCCGCCGTCCGGCCCCGTAGGCCACAGGTCAACTCCGCCCGGA
>CAYGZM010000467.1:0-1564 GCA_964354365.1 uncultured Pirellulales bacterium | reverse complement strand
GCCCAAACGATTTTTCTCTCCAGAGGACTCCAAGGCCCTGACCTGCAACGGCCACTTACTCATTAACCGGATGAAGCATAAATTCAACGTTGCCCGCACGAGAAAACGCCTCCAGGCGCTTCGCCTTGACAATCAGGCAAAGACAAGCCAGACCGCCGCCGCTTGTCTCACCCCTGCACGGCTTCCGCCGCCTCTCAACCCCCCACAGTCCCCTCGTGAAAAACGGGGCCGACAGAAAAAGCGATGTCTATTTATCAAGACACGCCCTTGAATTCCCCGATATCCCGGAGCAACAGTCGGCGGATAGTGCGGCAGAAAGAGCGATGTCTATTTATCAAGACATCGCCTCCAATTGCTCAAGATGCGCGAGGGATAGACGGGGGAGCGCGCGGCGTTGTGGGGTGGGGGGCACGAGTCTTGTCGCGCTAAGCCCCTTCGCCTTTTTCCCCCTCGTCAAAAAGCGAGCGGGCAGAAAAAACTATGTCTATTTATCAAGACACACCCTTGAACTCCTCGATATCCCGGAGCAATAGTCGGTGGATAGTACGGCAGAAAAAGCGATGTCTATTTATCAAGACATGCCCTTGAATTCCCCCGATACCCTGGAGCAACAGTCGGCGGCATGGCCTCACTAACAAAACACAGGCCATGACCCATAACCATTTATAGACTGTACCATTGCGAGGCCCGAGCGCATCGGGACCTGGGGCCTTTCCTTATCGAAGCCGATTCAACCTCTCCCGTTAGCACCGCATTTCACAAGTAATACGACGGTGAGATTGCCACGGCCCTTGGGCCTCGCAATGACAGCCGAAGGTCTCGATTTGTCATTGCACGGTAATAGTCCGCCATTGTTCTTCGTCGGCCCCGGCCGGGATGACCCGAATTCGCTTGAATGGCGAGACTAAGGGCGTGTATAATACGAAGTCTAATAAATTCCGAGGCGGCGCCAGTTTGTCATCCTGAGCCCCCGCTGTTTCGTTTTGCGAAGCAATAACGGCAGGGGCGAAGGATATGGGCTTCGAATAAGGTCTTTTCAAACGCTTGGCCCAGATCCTTCACTCCACTGCGTTTCGTTCAGGATGACACGTTGCCGGCCCTGGCCTATGCATCGGCGGTCGGCTGTGCAGTTTGGCCTTTTGGGATGGAGAACCGAAAATGTTCACAAAGAGCAAGCAAATCATCGTCTTGGCGTTGTGTCTGTTCCTGTTTGGCTTCGCCGGAGAAACCAAATCTTACGCTCAGGAAACCCGGTATATATCTTTAGACCCGCCGGTGGTCCTTCCGAACGGAGGCGAGTTCAAGACCTGGGAGCACCAGACCGTCTATACGAAGACTTACTACGTTGACCGGCATCATCGCGCAGCATCGGATGACAACCCGGGCGACAAAGACAAACCCTTCCTCACGATAAACAAGGCCGCCCAGGTCGTTCGGCCGGGCGAGAAAGTCGTTGTCAAAACGGGCGTCTATCGCGAGCTTATCCAGCCGCGGCTCGGCGGCGACGGTCCCGAAAAGATGATCAGCTACGAAGCCGCGCCCGGGGCAAACGTGATACTAAAAG
>CAYGZM010000466.1:0-1578 GCA_964354365.1 uncultured Pirellulales bacterium | reverse complement strand
ATCCTGCGGAAATACTCGTGGCGCGGATACGAGAGGAAGCTGCGCGAATCGGTGAGCATGCCCACAAACCTGCTGAGCAGACCCATATTTGCGAGCACGCGCATCTGCTGTTCCATTCCGTCCTTCTGGTCGAGGAACCACCAGGCTGAGCCGTACTGCATCTTGCCGGGCGTCGAGCCGTCCTGGAAGCTGCCGATCATAGTGGCGAAAAGGGCGTTGTCGCGCGGGTTGAGATTGTAGAGAATGGTTTTGGGCAGCTCGTTGTTGGCGTCCAAGCGGTCGAGGAATCTGGAAAGCGGGCGGGCCATCTGCCGGTCGTCCATCGAATCGCAGCCGATATCCGGGCCCAGCGCATTGAATAGGCGGGTGCTGTTGTTGCGCAGCGCGCCGATATGAAGCTGCTGCACCCAGCCGGCTTCGTAGTCCATAAGGGCGAATTCGAACATCATTGCCGATTTGAATTTGAGCTGCTCGCCACCATCGATCTGTTTACCGCAAAGTATCTTGTCAAATATCTTTTTGATTTCACTATCGGTATAGTCCTCGGCGTATGCGGTATCGAGGCCATGGTCGGAGAGCCGGCAGCCGTTGGCGTGAAAGTAATCGTGGCGATTTCGCAGGGCCTCGATATACGAGCGGCAGCCGGTTATCTCGATGTCGGCGGCGGAACCGAGCTTCTCGATGAAGGCATTGAGGGCGGGCAGGTCCTCGACGGCCATCGCCTTGTCGGGGCGAAAGGCCGTATGCACCTTGATCTCGAAGCCGTCATCGCGGATTTTCTTATGATGCTCCAGTGAATCGAGGGGGTCCTCTGTGGTGCAGACTAATTTGACGTTCATTTTGCGCATTATGTTGCGGACGCTGAACCGGGGCGTTTTGAGCATGTCGCTTGCGTGCCGGTATATCTCTTTGGCGGTGTCCGGGCCTAACAGCTTGTTCTTGATGTCGAAGGGGTTCTTCAGCTCCAGGTGCGTCCAGTGATAAAGCGGGTTGCCGAGGCAGTAAGGGACGGTCTGCGCCCATTTTTCGAACTTTTCGTAGTCACTCGCCTTGCCGGTGATGTATTTCTCGGCGACGCCGTTGGCCCTCATCGCTCGCCATTTGTAGTGGTCGCCGGCGAGCCAGGCCTGCGTCAGGTTGTCAAAGCGGGCGTCGGCGGCGATTTTCTCGGCGGGCAGGTGACAGTGATAATCGTAGATCGGCATCTTCACTGCGTGCTCGTGGTAAAGGGTCTTTGCCGTTTTGGTCTGCAATAGGAAATCTTCACTCAAAAATTTCTCTGCCATTTGTTCTCCCCGCCGTCGGTTACCCCCCCCCTGCTTTCTTGCGAAAGGAAGAAGGAGGGCTAACTTGCCGGGTCTTGTGGTTTATCCTTATTTTGTTCGGCCTGGAGTTTCCTCTTGCGCGCCTGCTCGCGCGGCGACTCGAAATTCTTCATCTTCTGCGCCCAGTCCAAGACCTCGCTCCTGGTCTTTTGAAGGCGCGTCGATACGGGCTTGGGCCGATCCTTCTCCTCTTGGCGGACCTTGTGTATCCATATCCCGTACGCTATCCACCCGATCGCCAGGACCACGATGC
>CAYGZM010000465.1:0-1593 GCA_964354365.1 uncultured Pirellulales bacterium | reverse complement strand
TTCTTTCCCTGCCATAAGCACCGGCATCTTCGGCTTTCCAATCCAGCGCTGCGCAGAGATAATGCTCTCCACGGCAATCGACTATCTTCAAGGCTCGACCGGCCTGGAAAAAGTCGTCTTCTGCCTCTTCGGCCATTCCGATTACCAGCTTTTTGCAGGACAGCTCGAGCGGGAAACCTCAAAATGAAGGCGATGCTGCTGCTCAAACAGGCCGGCTGCAAGGGCATCAAACGCCCTGTATCGGCCACCAAATCACCTCTGACCGCCCTGCTCGGCGATTTAGCGATATTGAATTGGAGGCCACGAATTGCCGCGATGGCCCGGCCAACGCAGTTAATTTTGGAAAGAACTGCCTGAATACTGTTGAAATTACGCGGCGAATCTGGTATTTTAGCTCTTATGGAAGCTTGGGCCGGCAGCAATATGACTGACTTGGACCCTGGCAGCAGACGTCAGCCTGGAAAAGACGGTGAGGCTTTTTGAGAAGGTGTGGCAATGGAGACGAAATTCAACGTCTTTGAGATCTTCCAAATAGCTGAGAAAATTGAGCGCAACTGGGCGAAGTTCTACCTAAAGGCGGCGGAATTATTTGACGATTCGGAGCGACGCGACATATTCTACAAACTCGCCAACTGGAAGGCCAGACACGAAAAAGACCTCGCCGATAGAAGAAAACGCTTTTCCGAAAAGACCGGCCAATTCGGAACCTTCGACCCCGACAATTATGTGCTCTCCAATCCGCACGTGATGGCGGGCCTCGCCCTTTTTGCCGGCAAGCCCGACGACACGCAGAGGGGCATGACCGGACGTGAGGGGAAAAAGGAAATCTTCAAGATTGCAATTGGACGGTCAAAGCAGGCCATAGCTTTCTACGAGGGCCTCAAAGATTTCACCAGAGACCCGGCGAGTAAGGATGCAATCGAAGAGATTATCAGGGATGAAACCCGGCATATTCGCACCTTAATCGAAGCAGCAGAACAGGATTCTCGATTGTGGCCTATGTAGCGCTAAGGGCGTATTCGCACGTTAATTGAAGCAGCAGAACATGAGTAATGATGAGACGGCAACTACCCGCAACGTTGTTTGTAGTACAGCTTGGGTCCGATAACAGTAATTGAAGAAGATTCGTGCTATCAAAATAATATCCTTGCAACTTGGTTTCTACTGCCTAAAATACACGATGTGCCGAGCAAGTGCTCAGTGGGGAATTTTTTCTTGGACCGGCTCGGCTTGCCATTAAAGCGCCGGGTAAGTCAATAGTGTCGCTCTCAGGAGCGTTTGACCTGTTGTGTATCGCTCCGCTTTTGGTTCCGCGTCCACTTGCGTCCGTTTGCCGGGCGCAGAACGCAGCGGATCAGAGAAAGCAACGTATTTGTGACGGCTCGTGAAAAATCTGGCTTTTCGAA
Source organism: uncultured Pirellulales bacterium (assembly GCA_964354365.1). Lineage (GTDB taxonomy): Bacteria > Planctomycetota > Phycisphaerae > Sedimentisphaerales > Anaerobacaceae > CAYGZM01. The sequence continues at coordinate 187 of CAYGZM010000465.1, read as the reverse complement.
GGAGGAAAAGCAGGATGCGACGGTGCGAGGGCTCAATGTGTACCGACGATTGAAAGCCCTCGTCATCGGTAAACAAAGGATTGTTTGGCTGTTTTGTACTGTTTCGTAAAGTAATGGTCTAATTGTGGGCGTTGCATGGAAAATGAACGGCTTTCGGTAAGCTGACTGCACCTGTCGGTACACTGAG
>CAYGZM010000464.1:0-1594 GCA_964354365.1 uncultured Pirellulales bacterium | reverse complement strand
CCCGCATATTTCACCGAAATCTTATATATTTCGATAGACAAATGGCCTAACTGTTTGTATTGTAATAGGTTATACAACATTCAACGGGCAAACAGAAAGGCCATTTCTATGACAGACTGTACCACATACCCACTGGTGTTTTCAAGCCTCGGACGCAAGAAAATTCAGGCCGACTTCAAAGGCGGCCAGCTCACCTCGGATGCCGGGGCATTGCTGCTGCGAGAGGTGGACAAGCGGCTCGGTCTGATCGATGCGATCAATAACTGCATCCCGGACCCACGCAACCCCTTCTATACCGTCCATGCCCAAAGAACCATGCTGGCCCAACGCATCCTGGGCATCGCGCTGGGTTACGAAGACCTCAACGATCACCAGAGTCTTCGAGAAGACCCGCTGTTTCAGATACTCTCCGAACGCGGTATCAAAGAGGACCTGCCTCTGGCTTCTCCGCCGACCTTGTGCCGCCTGGAAAACCGCGTGGACCGTAAGGCGTTGGCAAAGATCGCCGAGGTGCTTGTCGAGGCATTCATCAGTTCTCATGCTACAGCGCCGGATGAGTTGATTCTGGACTTTGACCCCACCGATGATCCTGTACATGGCAATCAAGAGAAGCGATTCTTTCACGGCTATTACGATCATTACTGCTTCCTGCCATTGTACGTGTTCTGTGACGGTCAGTTGCTGGTTGCCTATCTTCGTCCTTCTAATATCGACCCGGCTCTGCACAGCAGGGCGATTTTGAAGCTGCTGGTGGAGCGGTTTCGCCGGCAATGGCCAAACGTTAAGATTGTCTTTCGTGGCGATAGTGGGTTGTGTCGCTGGCGTTTGATGCGATGGTGTGATAAGCATAATGTCGGTTATATCATCGGCATGATCCGCAATAGTGTGCTGGAGAAGCTGGCTCGTCCCTGGATGGATGCGTCCGCTGAGCAGTTTGCTCAGGCCGGCCAAAAACAGCGTTTGTTCGGGGAATTCAGCTATGCCGCCGGCACGTGGGATAAAGAGCGTCGCGTTATCGTTAAGGCCGAGCATCTTGCCCAGGGGGCCAATACGCGATTTCTCGTTACCAACCTTGCGGGCCAGCCGCAACAGCTTTACGATGAGGTCTATTGCCTCAGAGGGGAAGCTGAGAACCGTATCAAGGAGCAGCAGTTGGGATTGTTTGCCGACCGGACCAGTTGTCATGATTTTGTGGCGAATCAGTTCCGCGTGCTCTTGTCAGCGGCGGCGTATGTTCTGGTGGATACCCTTCGTCGAGAGGGCCTTGTGGGTACTGAGTTGGCCAATGCCCAGGTCGGGACGATTCGCTTGAAGCTGCTCAAGATTGGAGCCAGAGTGGTGTCTTCCGTGCGTCGTATTGTGTTCCATTTGGCTGGGGGCTATCCGTTAAAGGATCTTTTTGCCCGGATACTTGGCCGTCTATCCGAGTTGTCAGTGAAGTCCACAGCGTTCGGCTGACGTCGATGACATCCCGGTACTTTGTGGGGGTAAGGGGGTTTTTTGCGCCCACAAGGCCAAAAGTGCTAAACCAACCGAAAGACAACTCAAAATGCACCCAAATCCAAAGGCCCGCCACCCCCGTGAAATATGCGGG
>CAYGZM010000463.1:0-1597 GCA_964354365.1 uncultured Pirellulales bacterium | reverse complement strand
GATACGGTATTCTACCGCACCAAGAGGCACGCTTTCATATAATCATTCCGACCGAAGCCCCACAGGGGCGAAGCGGAGGAATCTGCTTCAACACTCTCGTCCCTCTCAAACAACCGAGTTAGCCCAATGTACCGCAGAATCATCGCCCTGCATTGCGCAAAACAAACCCAATTTCAAAATAGGCAATATAAACATAAGTACAGCAACAGCAAAGGCTTATGCCAACGAACAACGAACAATGATCAACGAACGTTATCCAAAACAAACCCAATCAAACCCAATTCCGGCGCGCCGGGAGCCCCCCGCGATACGCAATACGCGATACGCAATACGAAATACAAACCCGATTCCCCGATAGACACACAGACAAAATCAAGCTATAATGCACCCTGAGCTTATAACCGCATTCTTAAGCTGTTTAAAAGGAGCAAATCATGTCGCCAGAGGCGAACCGCCGAGAATTCCTGAAAAAATCCGTCGTTGCATCCGCGGGCGCGGCGTTGGGCCTGAGCTTTGAAGAGAAGGCCCTGCTGGCCCAGACAACGGAGAAACCTGCTGCAGTCGCATCGGCCGGTGATATCAACGACCTGCCGATGGGCAAAATCGGCAATATCAAGATAAGCAGAATGTTCACCGGCGGCAATCTCATCAGCGGGTTCGCACACAGCAGGGACCTGATTTACGTATCTTCTCTGCTCGAAAGCTACTTCACCGACGAGAAGGTGATCGAGACCTTCGAAATCTGCGAAGAGGTGGGAATAAACACTGCCATTCTCAGGCTCGATGAGCACTGTATCAGAATCATCAAAAAGTACTGGAATGACCGAGGCGGCAAGCTGCAGTGGATCGCCCAGGTCAAAATGACCGCAGACGACCCAACCTCCGAAGCGAAAAGCGCCATTGAAAACGGAGCTGTCGGAGTCTATGTGCACGGCGGCGTTGCAGATACATTCGTCGAGGCCGGCCGGGTTGACCTGCTCGCAAAGGCCGTTGACTTCATCAAGCAAAACGGAGCCATCGCAGGCATCGGCGGCCACAACGTCGAAGTCCCCATCGCCTGCGAAAAGGCCGGTATCGACGTCGATTTCTATATGAAGACCCTGCACAGCAACAACTACTGGTCCGCTGAAATACAGCCGGAGAACGACAACACCTGGTCCAAAAACCCCGAAAAGACAATCGAGTTTATGAAGAACGTCAAGAAGCCCTGGATAGCCTACAAGGTTATGGCCGCCGGCGCTATCCACCCAAAAGACGCCTTCAAATACGCTTATGAGAACGGCGCCGATTTCGTATGTGCAGGAATGTTCGACTTCCAGGTCAGAGAGGACGTGATTATCGCAAAGGAAATACTGTCCGGCCGGTTGAACCGCCGGCGCCCCTGGTGTGGATGAAAAGAGTTTGTAACCCGAAAGCCAACAAACCACTCTTCTTTCCACTTGGCCCCTACCGGCTCTTGAGGCCGCCAACCGCCTTGCCGATGGCCCGCAACTGCTCGATATGGGGTTCGGGAATCAGGCCGTTGCGCTGAACCGGCACGTCCCAAGTCATCGCGCCGCCGGCATCAACGATCTTACGCGTCCACGGAATAACGACC
>CAYGZM010000462.1:0-1598 GCA_964354365.1 uncultured Pirellulales bacterium | reverse complement strand
TCGCTTGTTCCTGCAACTTGTTCTCTTTGTTGTTCATCTTCGGCCTTCCTTTCTTCTTTGCAATCCGGGCATAAGCCCTCATCGATACACGATTCGCAACAAACGGTTTCGCATTCGGTACATTTGACTCGAGCACACCTTGGACACACTGGTTCTTCGCATACCTCGCACTTCGCCGCACATCCAAGGCATATGGTCTGCTCACAACTGCGGCAATACGAGGAACACTCTTCGCAGACTGAATTCTCACAGAAGCTGCAGCAATAGCTGTTGTCAGAACTCATGGAATAGCCGCACTCGTGGCAAGTCTCTCCATCCCAGTCAGCGAGTGGGACGTATGGACTATCCGGGCAATAGGTATTGAGGATGCTCCTGACGATTGTGAAAAAGTCGCACAACCTGCCTTCTTCAAGGGCAGCCTGTATCGCGGCACTGCCATCGCCCTCGCAGAGCCTTTCCCCGTTCACATGGGGATGAGTAACACTCTGATCTGTGCTTGCGGGATTCGGTTCAAGGGCAATAACGCGGTAAGGACTGGCGTAGTACAACTCAGCGAGCTTGCCTATCTCCAGCTGGATTCTAAATGGCCCCAGATCGACATCCTCCAGGCTAATCGGCTCGGTAGTTACCGAGATGGTGCCTCTTTCATTATCAAGCTCGAAGTTGCCGAACTCTTCTTGCACCTGGTCCAGGTCTTCGACCAGCGCCGCCAGCGTTGGCACGCTCTTCCGGGGCGCTTCTGCAAACTGCTGGATTCGTGAAACCGAGTAGGGTATGTCGCTCAACAGCCTATCGACACTGTGGCAACAACTCTCTGCGGCTGAAAGCCAGTCATGTGCCAGGGCGGTTGTCATTTTCCTGGAGATAGCCGTAAGGTCCCGAAGCTCTTTGCCAAGGTTCAAAAGCCGCCTGGCCAATTCCAAGTACCGGCTGTGTTTTAACCTTACCAGCACATCGCGTATCCGGTCTGCAATTCGGATCGTGTTCTTAATGTCTTCCATACAAGAACCCTTTCAATAAAAATGGGCATCTGGCCATCGTGGGGATAGACAGATGCCCTGGTTACATTCGCAGCGTTTGTGCGTTACGCTGCGCCTTCGATTTTCGTTGGAGTCACGGTGATACGGTCTCCTTCCTGCAGGACGTGGTCACGCGCTACAGGCTGACGGTTGACACGGATCAGGAAATCCTCGGCCTTTCTGCCGGGCATCTTCTCGTTGAAGAACTGCTCGACAGTCATGCCATCATCGACGTGCACATAGTCGGCGAAACCGGCACCGTCGTTGTCTATGAAAAGCAGTCTCATCTTTCATTCCTTTCAATAGCAATTGTTTACGATTGACATATTCGATACACGGCGACACCTTGACGCATCCAGTCCTTAGGGCGGACTGCGCGCACGGGTTCTCCGGCTTTGCATGGTGCGTTCCTTTCATGTCATTGGAAAAATCTCAGGTGGGATACAAACGATGTGCAAAATGCTTAAGGTCGCTCACGTCTCTTTCACGAGGTCGAATTGGGCGCCCTCGTTGATACTCCCCGTTCGCAGCCCGAACGTCCACTGCCGGGCGTTGTCGTAGGTCTTGGTCTCTGGCGGC
>CAYGZM010000461.1:0-1601 GCA_964354365.1 uncultured Pirellulales bacterium | reverse complement strand
GGCGACCTGGCAAGCAGCTGCAATTCCATCTTGGCCAGGGCCAATTTCTGGCCGAGGTCATCGTGTATCCCCGCGGCGATACGGCGTCTCTCGCGTTCTTCTGCGAGGGCAAGCTCGGCGGCGAGCGATTTGAGTCGGGCCTGGTAGTCGCGCAAGGCTTGTTCGGCGCGTTTTCGTTCGGTGATATCAAGGCCATAAGCATTCACATAGCCTGATTCCGCCACAGGCGCCAATTTTACTTCAAATGTACGGCCATCGTGGCAGGCAAACTCAAATGTGGATACCTTGCCCGAGCGTAAAGCCTGTTGTGCGAGCTTACAGCAAGCCTCCGGCAAGCGCTCACCCTCCTGCCTTCCCCACGTCTCCATGACCACGGAACTGGCATTGTTCGCGTAGAGGATTCTGCAATCCTTTGATATTCTCAGCACAGGGGCCGGATTCTCAGCCGGAAACTTCGCCAGGCTTTCAATTTTTTCCTCAGCCTTTTTGCGATCGGTGATGTCTCTAAGGATACCCATCGTCCCTTTTGAGTTGCCTTTATCATCCTTGATAATAAAAGCGGATAGAAGGGAAGGGAATTTTTCCCCATTTTTTCTGATATTTATTACCTCACCGCTCCATTTTCCTTTCGTCGCTACCTCCTGCGCAATTCTTTTGGCAACCTCCGGGTCGGCATCGAGCTTAGTTATGTTTAGCTTCAGGAATTCCTCGCGGGTATATCCGAATGTTGTGCAAGCGGATTCATTTGCTTAAGTAAAATTCCCCTTACTATCAGTAAGCATAAGGCAGTCAAAGGCGCTGGCGATAGCATCGGAAAATATCTTAATTTTCTCCTCCGCCTTCTTGCGCTCGGTGATATCGCGTGCGAACCCGCAGTGATATTCTTTACCTTTGTATTTAAAAAAAGTTACTGTGCCCTCGATGGGAAAAACTGTCCCATCCTTTCTGCGGTGGCAAGATTCAAAGGTAAGAGAACCACTTCGCTTTAGTTTTTCCCAGAACGCAGACCAAGTTTTGGCTGAATAGTTTGGGTCTATGTCATGAACAGTCATTGATAACAGATCTTCTCGCGAATAGCCCACAGCACGACAGAAAGCATCGTTGACATCAATGTGGCGCGCGTCCTGGCTTATGCAGACCATCGTATCAACTGCATTATCGATTGCAAACCGAGTAAATTGCAGCGTCTCCTCCGCCTTCTTGCGTTCGGTGATGTCTCGGATAATATGGACGGCGCCAGTCAGGTTGCCCTGCCCGTCGAGAATCGAGTCAACTGAAACGAGCGCCCAAATACCCTTCTCGGCCACGTACAATTCCGCTTTCTGGCGTTTCTTTGTGGTTTTGGTCTTTATCAGCGGGCAGTTTTCAACAGGCTCGTTTGACCCGTGCACTAACTTGCAGCACCTCTGTCCCACTATCTCGTCGAGGGGCTTGCCGAGAAGACTTGACGTGGCGGCGTTTGCCTGGAGGATGTTGAATTCGCTGTCGAGCAGGATTACCGAGTCGCCGATAGCGTCGAACGTGGTTTCCCACTCGCTCCAGGCCCTGTCCAGCTCCCGGTCGGCGTCTTTGGGTCCGGCCTTGCGCAGGGCGATGCGCTC
>CAYGZM010000460.1:0-1602 GCA_964354365.1 uncultured Pirellulales bacterium | reverse complement strand
CAGATATGAAATAAATGCAAAACACGCTTGACAACCAGCACGCTTTCAGAGATGATGGTACTCTTTCGGCGATTCCCAATCCGGCGGTTTTCCTTTCACCACTGACGACGCAGGAGGCTGTGCTTTCATCGAGGATTGAGGGGACACAGGCAACTATGGGCGAGGTTCTCGAATACGAAGCACAGCCGGATGTGGGAGAATTGTCCGCTGACCGCAAGGCAGATATCAACGAAGTGCTGGACTATCGCAGAGCAATTCGGCGCGCGACAGACTTACTCAACGAGCTTCCACTGTGCGAACGTGTTATTCGCGCAGCACACGAGGTGCTTCTTCAGGGAGTAAGGGGACAGGACAGGTCACCGGGTGAGTATCGCAGAGTTCCCAACTGGATCGGGCCAAAGGGCTGTCCTATTGAGAAGGCCAAGTTCATCCCGATTTCTGCGGACATACTCCCAAACGGAATGAGAGAATGGGAAGCATACATCCATGAGAAACAAGTCCCCGACAGGCTTGTGCAGTTGGCGATCTTGCATGCGGAATTTGAGGCCTTACACCCGTTTCTGGACGGCAATGGCAGGCTCGGACGTATGTTCGTCCCGCTCTTTCTCCACAAATTTGGCTTGGTACAGAGCCCGGTGTTCTATATCAGTGCGTTTTTCGAGGCGAACCGAGAAGAATATTATGAGCGGCTCTTGGGAGTGTCCAGAGACGGAGATTGGACGGCTTGGTGTTCTTTTTTTCTGACCGCCGTGAAAGTCCAGGCAGAAGAAAATCAGAAGAAGTCTTCAGAAATACTCAGGTTGTACGAGCAGATGAAGGATCAAGTTCGCGAAATGACCCATTCTCAGTACGCTATACGCGCTCTGGATTTCATTTTTGAACGTCCTATATTCAGGTCAACGGAATTCCTGACTAATGCCGGGGTTCCCAGCCCAACGGCGAAACGGGTCCTTTCGTGTTTGCGTAATGGCCGTGTTGTCAATACTTTAAGAGAAGGACGAGGCCGCCGCTCTGGGGTGTACGCCTTCAATGAACTGCTGAGAATAACTGAGGGGTAGGAATTTGAGGATCATCAACTACCCACAAACACACTTGCAGTTCACATTTCGCCGAAAATGAGCCGCAAGCAACCGGCGTGCGTCAAGCGGTGAGCATTCCGGCAGAGAAGCAACGGATGAAAAAGTATTTCGATGTCATTCTGTTATTGACAGCCCTTGCCGCCTGCGCTCCTGCAGGACAGCACAAAGACCTCAACCTACAAAAGCATACGCCGGAACAACTCCGCGACATCATCGGCGTTACGCACGTCAACGGCCAATACTCTCTGACCGATAAGGATTTCCTCAACGAAGGCGCCGACCAGATACTCGCCTTAGGCTCGCGGGTCATCAAGGTCTGGTTTGATAAACCCTCGGACTCTTACCGTTTCAATTCCCAATGGCACAAGGCCGAGAGCATGGTCGAGATCGCCCAATCGCCGTATTTTCGCAAGCTCTTCGACAAGCCGTTCACGACCTATATCCTGATGTGCTTTTCCATGGGCCGATCCGGCGGCTATTTTAGAAACGGCCTGACCGACGAGCACAGAGCGGACGAACAAAA
>CAYGZM010000459.1:0-1619 GCA_964354365.1 uncultured Pirellulales bacterium | reverse complement strand
GTTAGGCCATTTGTCTATCGAAATATATAAGATTTCGGTGAAATATGCGGGTTAGCCGGCTGGGCTGCCGAAGACCTCAAATCAAAGGCAAAAAGGAACCTCAAGCTGGCTGTCTTTTCCGGCGTGTATGCCTCCCTGCCTTTGGAAGAGGCCGCAAAGAAGATTAAGGCAGACGGTTTCAACGGCGTGGTACTTGAATATGCTTTTGCCGACGTCCGTTTTGACCCTTACGCTCCTAATTGGGAGGCTGCGAAAAAGATCACAAGCTGCCTGGAATGTAACGGGATTAAGATGGTTGGCCTGTATGGTTACTACAACGTAGTCGCGCCAGATCCGGAAAAACGCAAACTCGGTGAGCAGCGGATGCAATTTCTGATCGAAAACTGGAAGCGTCTGGGCTCCAACAATATCTCCACTGAAACTGGGTCGTTCAATCCGCAGTCTGAGTGGAACGATTCGCCTGAGAACGCTACGGAGAAGGCCTACCAGCAATGCCGGGCTTCACTGGAGAAGTTCGCCAAGCTGGCGGAGAAGACCGGGGCAGTAATATCTATCGAGCCATATTGGAAAAACGTCATCAGCTCTGCCGAGCGCGCTAAGCGGCTGTTCCGCGATGTTCGGTCGCCGGCCCTCAAACTGGTGATGGATCCGTGCAATTATTTTCGCAAAGCTGATCTTGCCAATATGCAGACGATGCTCACGGACATATTCCAGCGGGTAGGAAAGCAGACTGTTTTGGCACACGCCAAGGATGTCAAGGGAGCGGCCAATGCCGATGACACCGAATTGCCTGCCTCGGGCAAAGGCGTGCTCGATTACCCGCTGTATTTGCGACTGCTTGCGCAACTGGACCGTGAAATATATCTGGCAGTCGAGCATCTCACGCTCTCTGAGGTTTCTGCAGCGCGAGATTACGTGCTTGCTCAGTTTGAGAAAATATAGGGAAAAGGACAATAGGATGAATAACTGATTCCGACAGCAACTCCGCTGAAGTGGCTGACGAACAAAGGCGAAGGGGGTAGGCAATAGTTGGAAAAGTGTGCTACAAGTACGTGTGCGAGGACTGTACCACTGGGAAGGTCAATGCTGGAAACAGTACCAAACAAGTTGAGGAACTGTCATTTGCGATGGACGATGTCTACTTCAGTGGAATAACTCATAGCCATCTTCGCGGCGCTGACTCGAGGTAACGACTATGATAAAATCTATGCGAAAACTCAAGACTAACGCTTGCGTTCGAGTTACCATTGCGGCCGGTGTCTTGCTGGTCTTAGCCCAGGCAAGCACAGCTCAGAACACTCGGGCAAAGCCGAGTGTAACTGTGGGCACCTACTACTTTGACGGCTGGTCGGGACAGAATAGGAAACTTGCCGAGGACCCACAGTTCGCCAAGCTGAATCCGCCTACTCACCTGACGAAACGGCTCTTAGGCGAGTTCGCAGGTCGTGAGCCTATTTGGGGCTGGCGCGACTATAACTTAGAGGTCGTCGAGCAGCAAATAGACCTGGCTGCAGATCACGGAATCGCCTTTTTCGCCTTCTGCTGGTATTTCCACAAAGACCCCAACGAAATTACCAAAGACCCTCTGAATACCGGATTAGAGTTATACCTCAAAGCCA
>CAYGZM010000458.1:0-1651 GCA_964354365.1 uncultured Pirellulales bacterium | reverse complement strand
CATATCTTCGTCGATGTGGAGCCGGCCTGCGGTATCGAGGACGACGACGTCGTGGCCGTTCTCTTTGGCGTGCCTGATGGAGTTCTGGGCGACCTTTACGGAGTTTTTGCCTTCTTCACTGTAAACGTCGATTCCAAGCTGCTGTCCGAGGATAACCAGCTGCTCGATGGCGGCGGGGCGCTGGAGGTCGTCGGCGACGAGCAGCGGCTTTTTGCCGTTGGCGACGAGGTACTTGGCGAGTTTAGCCGCGGTGGTGGTCTTGCCGCCGCCCTGCAGGCCGGCCAGCATTATGACGGTGGGGCCGGGCGAGACGAAGTAAATCCTGGTATCGACGGGGCCCATTAGCTTTGTGAGTTCGTCGCTGACGATTTTGATCATCAGCTGGCCGGGGTGGAGGCTCTTTATGACCTCGGCGCCCAGGGCGGCCTGGGTGACGTCTTTGCAGAAAGCCTTGACGACGTTGTAGTTGACGTCGGCCTCGAGCAGGGCCTTGCGGACGTCGCGCATGGCGTCGGAGATGTTGGCCTCTGTGATTCGGCCCCGGCCCGAAAGGGAACGGAAGACATTGTTGAGTTTTTCCGTTAGCGATTCAAACATAACTCGATACTCGATGCTCGATTCTCGTTAAGCCTTCTGCAAAATTGCACTCGTAGGGTGGGCTTCAGCCCACCAGTTAAGCCCACCAGTTAAGCCCACCAGTTCAGCCCACCTCTTTGGTGGCGCAAGCCCCACCAAACAAAAGAAAAAATCGTTCCTTCGACTTCCTTCGACTTCGCTCAGGATGGTGAGCCTGTCGAACCATTGTTGATTTTTTCTTTTCAATGGCAACGTATTGTCTCGTAATCGCCTAGTAACCCGTCAACGTTGATCTTGTTCGTTGTCATTCCTGCCCGCCTCTGTCATTCCTACCCGCCTCTGTCATTCCTGCGAAGGCAGGAATCCACAACCCTTACCTGGCTGCTGAGCGAACAGCACCCACAAATTCAACTGTGAGTGGCTACTATGTGATTATTGAAGAAAATCGTAAAGGAGATTTTCTTCAACAATATAGTACCGCGTTTCACAAGTACTGCGACTATAGCGTCATTTCGACCGAGCGAAGCGAGCGGAGAAATCTATTCAAACAGCCAAATTCCATTTGCCCTATAGTCGTCCCATTTATGAAACGCGGTAATAGGTCTAACCTGCAATTTTGCAGAACTCGTGAAGGGGATTGTAATGTGGCGAGGGTGATTTTGCAAGGAGATTCTCGTGAAGGGCGAAGCGCATGTTGTCCCTTCGACCTGGTTGAGGGCAAGATTGCGCGGCACGTCTGTCGGCCGGTTGTGTATCGTATCGCGTATCGCGGCAAGGTCCTATATTGCCAACGCCTGAGTGGGCAAGTTGGCGTCGGGGGCGGAGACAGTGGGAGGGCCGCAGGGGCTTTTTTGGGCATGGTTCAACTACGTCAGATTCCGAGTTACATTGTTTGTGGCTCCGTATGGTGTGGCAGCCTCAAATCCGAAGGATTTGGGGATGGTTGCACCGCTCTTGGAGCTTTGCCATCCCCAAGCCTTCGGCAGGCTCAGGCGGGGCGCTGCGCTTGAGGCTGCCACTCGGAATTGAACCATGCCCTTTTTTGCTCCGGGGCGTGTATTTGCTATACTATGAG
>CAYGZM010000457.1:0-1663 GCA_964354365.1 uncultured Pirellulales bacterium | reverse complement strand
AAAGGTCTGGCTGATTTCGCATACCGACCCGATGGCCTATAACGAGCCGGGCAAAAAACAAAATGTGGTGATTAAGGAAAAGCCGGTTGACGGCGTCTCTGACAAGCTGACCGTCCCGCCTTACAGCATAGACCTTTACGAATTGACCGTACGATAGCACTCTGTAACCTATACGGTGCTGAGCATCATTGCGGCGAGTCATAGTAGCCGCTCACAGTTGAATTTGTGGGTGCTGTTCGCTCAGCAGCCGGCTAAGGGCTGTGGATTCCTGCCTTCGCAGGAATGACAGAGGCGGGCAGGAATGACAACTGACAAGATCAACGTTGACGGGCTACTATGGGACGACGAAGCAATCTCAATCTTGCGAAGGCATTAGGCCGCTGTGATTCGCCTTGGGCGGATTTCGCAATGACAGGACAAGGAGAGTCGAAATGAATGGTGTACGATTTATTTGTGCCGTGTTTCCGGTAGTCACGATGTCTGCGGGCAGTTATTGTTTGGCCGGCGACGGTTCTGCCGGCGCTTCGGCGCCAAAAACCGTGGTTACGGTTGATCTCACTAAGCGCGGCGAGCCGATTTCCAAGTATGTCTATGGCCAGTTCATAGAGCACCTCGGTCAGTGCATTTACGGCGGGATATGGGCCGAGATGCTTGAGGACCGCAAATTCTATTATCCCATCGGTGCGGAGAAATCCCCCTGGAAAACAGCAGGCCCCGTGCCCGTGGGAATGACAAGCGACAATTCATTCGTCGGCGAACATTCGCCCGGTATCCCGCATAGAGGCGCCATTCGGCAAGGCGGCCTTGGGTTGGTTCAGGGCAAGCGCTATCTCGGGTATATCTGGCTAAGGCCGATGGGCAAGAGCAGCACGGTTGAGGTCGCTCTGCGATGGGCCGGGGACCCGAACGGCAGCCAGGGGGCTGAAGTTACCGCTGAGAATGACCGGTACGAGAAATTCCAATTTGAGTTCACCAGCGGCGGCGACACGACCGAAGGTATGCTTGAATTGAGCGTCACGCAAGGCTCGCCGGTGCAAGTGGGGACGGTTTCTCTTATGCCCGCGGACAACGTCGAGGGCATGCGGGCAGATACACTGAAGCTGCTCAAAGAATTGAATTCCCCGATATACCGCTGGCCCGGCGGGAATTTTGTCAGCGGTTACGACTGGCGGGACGGGGTCGGTGAGCGGGACAGGCGCCCCCCGAGGCCGAATCTGGCGTGGGATTCGCTGGAGTCTAACGACTTCGGCATCGACGAATTTATGACTTTGTGTCGGCTGTTGGATACCGAGCCGTATATCGCGGTCAACAGCGGATTCGCAGACGACCACTCGGCGGCCAAAGAGGTCGAGTACGTCAACGGCCCGGTCGATACGCCGATGGGCGGTCTGCGGGCGGCCAACGGGCATCCCGGACCCTACAACTGCAAGTGGTGGGGCATCGGCAACGAGATGTACGGCGACTGGCAGTTGGGGCACATGTCACTCGAGCACTACGCCCAGAAGCACAACCGCTTTGCCGCGGCGATGCGAAAGGCGGACCCATCCATAAAGATCGTCGCCGTGGGCGAGGCCGGGGCCTGGTCGGAAGGGATGCTGAAAAGCTGCGCCGACCGTATGGACCTTATCAGCGAGCACTTCTACTGCAACAGGGACAAGGAGGT
>CAYGZM010000456.1:0-1695 GCA_964354365.1 uncultured Pirellulales bacterium | reverse complement strand
TTACAACAAAATACGTCCTTACTCCTTACTCTCTGAATCGGGACCGGGCAATGCGGGCATCTCCTTGCCTTTGTCCGGCGTTATCACACCGCCGCTCATCACGAACCTGAACGCCTCCTCGATCGTCATGTTTAAGTCTATTGCATTCCTTTTCGGGACCATTATTATGAAACCCGTGAACGGCGCCGGCGCCGTGGGCACCAGCACTGTTAGAAACTCTTTTCTCACACTCTCTGTCACCTTCTTAAGACCCGAGCCCGTCACCATCCCCAACGACCATATACCTTTTCTCGGATACTCAACCGCAACCACCCTCGAGAACGACAGCCTCTTTTGCTGTTCCGGCGACACAAGGAAATCCGTCACCTGCTTAACATAGGGATAAACCCTTCGCAGCACGGGCGCATTCAAGATGAATCCCTCAATCATCCGCCACAGCGCCCTGCCGAACACGCTTGCCAATATCGCCCCAACCAGGCAAACCGCAATCAGCGCGATGATGAGCCCGACTATCGAGCCGGCCTTTCCCTTTACCAGAATCTCGGTAAGCTCCTCCTTGGAAATGCCCGCTTCGCCCTGAAAATAGACTATTACCCAAACCAGGCCGCGGTTTATATAGACACTCACATTCTCCTGGATAAAAGTATATGCCACCACGAAAATCCAGATAGTCAGAACCGCCGGCAACAATACGGCCATTCCTCGGAGGAAGTAGCCTTTGAGACGTCCTGTAACGGCCATATTCTTAACGCCAAGTCCTTTGTCGTTGCAGACAACCTTGTCTTGCTCTATTGCAGGCGCGCTTCCCGCACCTGCCGCTGAACGACATACATTACTTCACCGAGCTGTCGCAGTCAACAGAAAAGTCCTTCGGCAAATGTCCGCCAATCAAATGTATCACAGCCCCCGGCAGAGATCCGAGTATCCAGACAAACCGCTGGCACAGAGCCAGCGCCATCGCATCCGCCTCAGCAACACCCGCAAAATTGACGAAGAGCCATACGAGCATGCCTTCGATCACCACAGCCCCGCCTATGCTCACCGGGACGGTCCCAAGCACCCACACAAGCGTGAAGAAAACGTAATAATACTTGATGCTCGCTTCAATACCGAGATTCCTCCCGAGAAACCAGAAGCCCGTGATGGTCATAATCTGCAAAACAACTGTGAGCACGAACGTCGCAAGGATCGCCAGAGGGTCCCTGCTGTAAAGCCTGCCGGCGCTGACCAGCTTCGTGAATCCTTTGGCCCCTTGTGTGCGGACGCCGTTCCACAGCTTGCCGAGCATCGCCCGCCCCCTCGCGTGTACAAGAAAACCTCCAACAACAGCCGCGGACAGCAAAACAATCAGCCACCAATAGCGCGCCAAGAGGCCCGCAGAATCATCTCGACCGGCTAATTCGATCTTTCTACCCTCCGGCCGCAGGAAGAAGAAATAGAAGAAAACCGCGATTGCCAGAGTGCTAATCAAACCTATCGCCCTATCAACTAACACGCTCAGGCCAGCCTCGAACTTCTTGTCCGTATGCTTCGTCACGTACCAAAGCCTGATCAAATCTCCCCCGACCGAGCCCGGCATGACATTGTTCCAGAACCACCCAAGAAGGTATAATCTCACCGCCATCCAAAGACTTATGAAAATACCCTGAGTCCGCAGCAGAAGCCACCAACGAAGGCCTACCATAATCTGGCTGA
>CAYGZM010000455.1:0-1701 GCA_964354365.1 uncultured Pirellulales bacterium | reverse complement strand
GCTTATCCCGATCCTCAGGCAATATCATCGGCGATGGAAGCTTGACGATGAACTCTTTGCTTGTACCTCCATTCAGCTCAAATGTCAGGACCGTGTCGAATTGCCTCCAACCCGTCTTTATCTCGCCATCCGGTTGCTTTGAGTCTTGTCTCGTAACATACGAACTGATTTCCAAGCCGGGGCCGGCGACTGCAAACAGAATTCGCCGGCTGGTATTTTCTTCAAAAACGAATGTGTTGCCTTCATTGCAGCATATCATTTCGGCTGCATCGGCCGGATCGAACTCCCTGCGATGGTGCATCTTCACGGAGGCTGTCGTGTCGTGGCTTCGCAGGTTGGCGACCTTGAGTTTCTGCAGCAGCACCATTGGAATGTCGCCTCGCCTTTTGTTCGGCGGACCGTTTAGAGGATATGCAAATTGCTCCACCTCGTAGCGCAGGCCGTCTTGCTCGATAGTCGTCGTGACGACAGGCAACCCATTCTCAAGTCGCTGACCTTTCCACGATTCTTGAATCCCTTTGGCCAGGTCGCCGAAATCAAACCAGAATCGCAAGTGGTCAGGACTGCCGTAGTCGTTCCAGACACGCGCGCCTCGGTCGATACCGAACTTGTGCAGAGCGCTGTCCCACGTAACTCCCACAATATGACCCGGTGGAATCATGTGACGGTTCTGATACGTTGGGCTCCCCATATCCTCCCAGCGTGCGGCGTATTGTTCATAAGTCGCTTCCGGCTCACGCCGCACCTGCTCCAGAATGCAACAGCCCTTGTACGCCTCAATCGCCCTGAGATGATCTTCGAGAGGAATCGGGACGTCGCCGGCCGTTAGATAGACATCGAGCGAAGGCGCCCGGAAGACCTTGCTTTGCAGCAGTTGGTCAACGGTAACACTGAATCCCTTTGTGCCTCCTTCATTCATCTGCACGGTCAGTTTCCGCGAATCAGGCCGATAGGCCGGGTCCTGCTTTAGCCGCTGAACCGTCTCAATGTCGCTGCTCGCGATCAGTTCCGACCATAAGCCGTGCAGGTTCCCGGTGGTCTTGATTTGCCCTGGGGCGTATCGAAGGTTGAACTCCACACCATCTATGTCGCCTCCGCCCGCATGCGTTGTGAGGACATTGTCTGTGATGGTGTCGTTCGATTCCAGGTCGTGTGCTTTGATGTCTTGGATCTCGGCCCCCTCGGCCAGAAGCCTTATGTAATGTGGCATAGAACGCTGGGATTGATGACCCCAAGAGAGCGAGACCTTCAGATCTTCTTTTAAGTCCGCTGCCAAAGCTGCGGTCGCCAGGATTACGTGGATAACAGCGAACAAGCCGACGCGTATCATAGAAAACCTCTTGCGCAAATGGGCACCTGAATTGCCCGTATCAATGGCTTCGATTATATATTCGCTCTCACATACGGTCTAACCATTTCGCTGGCTGATCAGTACCCACAGCCAGAAAGGGACACCACAGCAACTTCTCTGAGAATTCTCTCCCATGTGGCCGATTTGCCTGGATATCGGAGATATTGAGCGAGGAAAACCGCTTGCAGCATCTCCCGAAGGCGGTAATAATGTCCGCTGATAGCTTACGTCGTCGAGAAGCTGGATAGTAAGTCCTACTCTTAGCAGGAGTAAGCGCAATGAAAGAGAATTGCAGTCTGGGTGTAGTGTTACTGGTAGTCGTTGCCGCCGGCACGGTGTTTATGGGCCAA
>CAYGZM010000454.1:0-1703 GCA_964354365.1 uncultured Pirellulales bacterium | reverse complement strand
TCCTCGCCGCAATCGTATATCCCGAAACACCCGCATCAAAATAGATGCAAACCCCGAAGCAGCAGGCTGTGTCGCAATTAGGATTCTGCGTCTTTCGCCCCTGATTTGGAGCAAAAAACGAAGGTCATCATTCCGATTTCGGTGTATTTTTGCCATTGTGACACAGCCTCCAGGCTTCGGGGCTGAACGGTTGCATATTAGTAGATTCGTGGGTACCATTTGGTCTTATAGGGAAGATGATCGGGTATATGGTAACGTGGACTGCGTATGGGACGTGGCTGCAGGGCGATAAAAGAGGATACGTGCGGGATGGAAAAATACTGCCATCAGATACAGGATTCGAAGCGGCAAACAAAAAACTACAAAAGTCCGGGCTTGTTCGGTTAACAACCGAGCAGAAAAAGGTCGTCGAATATGCGGTGCTCAAAGAGGCAGAGCGAATCGGGCAGAAGATACTTGCACTGGCGGTTTGCTCGAACCATATTCACCTTGTGGTTGGCTCGGGCAATGAATCCATAGAGAGTACTGTGTCCCGGTATAAAAATGTGTCAACCTGTGCCCTGAAAAAATTGGGATTGACAAAGAGGATATGGACGCGCGGTTTCGACAAGCGTTTCTGCTTCACTGACGAACAACTCGAACGGAAAATCAAATACGTTCGTCGTCACGACAAGACCGGTTAGCCCGCAGGCCTGCCTGCGGGTGAAAAATTGAAAGTAGGTGAACCCCGAAGCGGGCTTCGGGGCTAACCAAACCCGCCTAAAATCTGCCATCGCTTCGCCAGCCTTGTCCAGCCACAGCCTGATCAGTGATTCCTGAGCTTCACCCGCATTCATACTTCGCAACCATCTCTCTCGACCTCGCTGTGAATCAGCGTATAATGCACCAGCCCGCTCTCCCAATCCTCTTGGGACACAACTACCGACGCCAGGCACACGTCGTTCTCGAGGTTTATTTCCGCCAGTCGCTCCGAAATAGCTCCCCGCAGGCTTCTGCTGACAGGGCACAACGTCAGAACAAGAAGGTCGATATCAGAGTCTGCACTGCCCGCCCCTCGGGCTTTGGACCCGAACAATATCACCCGCGCAATGGGCAACTCCGATTTGAGCACATCCGAAGCCCTAAGCACGCATTCCCGCTCCTTCTCCAGCAAATTGACACTCTCAAGTATTCTCATCTTATGTCCTTCACAGACACCGGAATCGCATTCTACAGACTCATACACGGCGATTCAAGTCAAAAAGTCTGCCTGTCAGACCTCCAACATATTCTTGTATCCCATTCTGAGACTTGAGTTTAACCCACATTCCGCGTAGAATACCACAGGCAGACTATCTGAAAATGTTAACACCTTCGCGCCTTTTATGCTTAATTCGTGACAATTCGTGCGAATTCGCCTGCCCCCGTGCCCTGGGGTGGTTAATACTTCTTAGTGCCTTTGTGCCTTAGTGGCAAGAAAATGGCTATATTCAAGCTGAATAACGAATTCAAGCCCGCGGGCGACCAGCCGCAGGCTATCGACCGCCTGATTGAAGGTCTGCGCCAAGGCGAAAAATTCCAGACCTTAATGGGCGTCACGGGCTCCGGCAAGACCTTCACAATGGCCAACGTCATCGCCCAATTAGACCTGCCCGTCCTGGTCATATCCCACAACAAGACCCTCGCCGCCCAGCTTTACGAGGAATTCAAAGAGCTCTTCCCCG
>CAYGZM010000453.1:0-1706 GCA_964354365.1 uncultured Pirellulales bacterium | reverse complement strand
GCCAGCTCCTCGTCCGAGAGCCTGACGTTTATCGCGTTGTTGGGGATGTCGATTTGGATTATGTCGCCGTCCCTGAGCAATCCTATCGGGCCGCCTACTGC
This sequence comes from uncultured Pirellulales bacterium, assembly GCA_964354365.1. Taxonomy (GTDB): domain Bacteria; phylum Planctomycetota; class Phycisphaerae; order Sedimentisphaerales; family Anaerobacaceae; genus CAYGZM01. Next base: position 1,605 of record CAYGZM010000453.1, on the reverse strand, counting down.
GGCTTCCGGGCTGATATGGCCGATGCAGGCGCCGCGAGTGCCGCCGCTGAACCGCCCGTCGGTAATCAGCGCGACCGACTCGCCCAGGCCCGCCCCGACAATATAGCTTGTGGGGCTGAGCATCTCCTGCATTCCGGGGCCGCCCCTGGGGCCTTCGCAGCGAATCACGACCACGTCGCTGGCTTTGACCCTGCCTATCAGGATGCCCTCGCAGGCCTCCTCCTGGCTCTCGAAGATGACCGCGGGGCCGGTGTGTGTGAGCATTTTGGGCATCACCCCCGCCGTCTTGACCACGCCGCCGGCCGGGGCGAGATTGCCGCGCAAAATCGCCAGGCCGCCTGTCTTGGAGTAGGGGTTGTCGAGCGTGTGGATAACCTGCGGGTTCTTGATCCGGGCCCGGGCGATATTCTGGCCGATGGTCTTGCCGGTTACGGTGAGACAACCGGTGTTCAATAGGTTCGGCATCTTGCTGATTTCGTTGAGTATCGCGCTTATACCGCCGGCGGCATCAACGTCCTCAACGTGCCATTCGCTCGACGGCGAGACCTTGCAGATATTCGGGCATCTGCCGGCGATCTGATTTATGCGTTCGAGGTCGTATTTGATGCCCGCCTCGCTTGCCACCGCAAGGGTATGGAGGACCGTATTTGTCGAGCCGCCCATCGCCATATCTAAAACCAATGCGTTATCCAGCGATTTTTCGTTGATAATATCCAACGGCTTTATGTCCTTCTCGATAAGTGTCAGAATCTGTTTGCCGGCGGCCCTGTAGAGCTTCAGGCGCTTCGGGTCAACAGCAAGAATAGTCCCGTTGCCGGGCAGCGCCATCCCAATGGCCTCGCACAGGCAGTTCATCGAATTGGCGGTGAACATTCCGGAGCAGCTTCCCTGCCCGGGACAGGCCGAGCGTTCAAGCTCGCCCAATTGTTCTTCGTCAATCTTGCCCGCGTTGAACCGGGCGACCCCCTCGAATATGCTGATAAGGTCAACGGTCCTGCCGTCTTTTGTCTTGCCGGCGGCCATAGGCCCGCCCGAGACGAAAATGGTCGGGATGTTCAGGCGAACCGCCGCCATCAGCATCCCCGGTATGATTTTGTCGCAGTTGGGTATGCAGACAAGGCCGTCGAAACAGTGCGCGCGCCCCATCGTCTCGACCGAATCGGCGATAATCTCGCGCGAGGCAAGCGAATACTTCATACCCGTATGCCCCATCGCAATGCCGTCGCAGACCGCAATCGTATTGAATTCAAAAGGGATACCACCAGCCCGGCGAACGGCATCCTTGACGACCTTGGCGACCTTGTTGAGGTGAACATGTCCTGGCACTATCTCGCAGAAGCTGTTGGCAATTCCGATAAACGGCTTGTCGATGTCGGCCGCAGTCAGGCCGCACGCATGAAGCAGGCCCCTGTGGGGCGCCCGCTGAAAGCCCTTTTTAACCGTATCACTTCTCATAATCCTGATTCTCCAAAAACACTTGCAAAGCCGGTTGAAAACGTCAAAATTGTATTCTAACCGCTGATAAAAGCCGATTAAAGAAAAATTGCTTGCCTTTGAGAATGTAAAACGTATAATTATCGGCTGAAAAATGCCTTATTCACAGTA
>CAYGZM010000452.1:0-1709 GCA_964354365.1 uncultured Pirellulales bacterium | reverse complement strand
GACCTTCAAGAGCATAGTATTGCGTCTGGACGGGCACGACGACATCGGTGGCGGCGACCAAGGCGTTCAGCGTCAGCAAACTGAGTGACGGTGAGCAGTCGATAACGGATATGTCATAATTACTGGCGACGAGGTTAAGCTGCTCAGTCAGCACGTACTCTCTGCCGAAGAGGGTTGACAGCTCAAATTCGACTCCCGATAGCAGGATATTGCTTGGCGAGAGGTCAAGCCCTTCTATACTCGTTTTGAGGACGGTCTTTGAAATCGGGATTTGGGTCTTTGAGATTGGGATCTGAGCCTTTGTAATAGCGTGGTAGATGGTCCTGTCCAGGTTTTCAGGCTGAAAGCCAAATGCGAGCGTGGAGTGCGCCTGTGGGTCGAGGTCGATCAATAATACGCGATTGCCCAACGTGGCAAATGCCGCGGCAAGATTGACGGCGGTCGTCGTCTTGCCGCACCCTCCTTTTTGATTTGCCACCGCTATTGTTCTCATATTTGCATACCATAAACCGATGCAGAGAATTCACTGGCCGGCTCAATTGCCGGGCTGTTTTCTGACAAGAGCCGCTATATTCAACTTTACCTTGTGGCCCTCGTTGGGCTGATCCGAACGAGTTATCGAAAAACTATCAACAAGAAGGGCCGGCTTGTGTCTTTCCAGGGCATTCAGGAACGCGGCGAACTGGTTGAACCCGGCGGCAAAACTGACATCGAATCGGCTCTCGCCTATACTATCAGACTCCGTATTGCTTGGGGGACCGCCGCCACTCTGGCTCTTGACGCTGAACGAGTCAATCTGCTGCCCGCTCGCGGTCTCGCTTATATCGAACGTCAAGTTCGAGGATTCCCCCGAATCAACGACGAAATCCTTCAATCGCTGCTGTAAATCCGTAACTTGTTTCGTCAGGCGGGCCTGGGTCTGCTCTTCGGCCGCTTCGACGGCGGAATCGTAAGCCCGCTTCTGCTCGGCCAGTTGATTGGCCACGTCTTTCTTGGCGCGCCTCTGCGGCTCCAGAACAATCATATAGACAAAGAAAAAGACAATGATGCAAGCAGCCCATATCAGGCCGACCGTTGCACAGCATTTCTTGCGATTAGACTTCATAGAGAACCCGCTATAATTTTGGTTTGAAGAGGCAGTTTATTTCATACGAGACTACAGCAAGGCCGTTAAGCTCATCGGCCTTTTGAGAGAAGGTGATATCCTCCAGCCGTGGACCCAGCAGTGCCGAGGAGCGAAGATTGTCTCCGAAGGCCCTTACGGTCTTGTCGCCGTCCGACTGCGGAGTTGCAGCGACATTCATCTGCAGCGTAGGCACGAGGACCGAGACTTCTGTGGTTGTTTCAGGGTCGTCTTTCTTGGTGACTTTCCTTTTTACGGTGCGCTCCTTTACCTCGAGGGCGGTCAAGACAACCGACTCGGGCATGTTGCCTACCACCGTTGCCAGAATGGGGGACCACTGAGTATAGCGTTCGACAGCGGTGTTGACTTCGGCCAGACACGCACCGTAAGCGGTCTTATTCTGCTCCAAGGCTTTTTGCTTTGCCACGGCGTCGGAGAGCTTGTCCGTCTTTTCTTTGTAAGCGGCTATTTCGCCCTCTCGAATTGATATGCTGATTCTATTCTGCAGGTAGAAGCCGCACATTGCTATTGCAATAACGGCCGGTACGGCGCTGGCCATCGCGGCGACAGCCATGCTCTGAGCCCT
>CAYGZM010000451.1:0-1714 GCA_964354365.1 uncultured Pirellulales bacterium | reverse complement strand
AAAGCCCTCCCTGGCCGAGCGCCATACGGTCAATCTCCATTGCTCCCAGGCGATCCTCCAGAGACACCGTTACCTGCACGGCCTGCTCCTGGGCACGCCCGGCCAAAGGTAAGACAAGTGTGCTCACGAACAGTACAGTAGTAAGTCTCATAGAATTCTCCTTGCCTCAATAACGGGCGATAATACTGTAGCGTTTCCCGCCGGGTTTTGGAATAACCACCCATTCCTTCTGGATATCATAGTTGGCCCAATCCTGCCCATTGATGCTGACCGAGCGCATCGGTTTGTTTTGCGGATGACGGAATCGAACGACAAGTTCCTTGGGGCTGCGGCGATTGGGCATCTTAATCTGTGCGGCCAGTTGACTGGAGCCGGCCTTGCCTTCAACACTAATGGATAACTCGCCGTAATACGTCGGGGCGCGTTCGACGTCGATTCTCTTTCCATCCTCCAGCCACTTGCGTGGTGTTGCCTGCAAGAGCAGCAGAGTGTCATCGTCAAGCTCGTGAATCAGCATGTGTCGATACAGCTCAAACCAGGCGCCGTCCGTGCTCGGCGGGCCGAAGTATTGTCCCCAGCCCCAGCGGTGTTCCACCGGTTCGAGCGCCGAATGGCCGAACGCACAGGCCATATAGCTGTAGAACGCCCTTATCACCGCCTCGGGTTCATCCCGCAGCAGATACGCCATTGCCTGTGGATTGTACACCGGCTCGTTGGCCATACCCCAGCCATGCAGATAGAGATTGTCCTCGTGGTCGTTTAGAAGATAGTCAGCCAAATCGTCGTCCGCGGGCAACGCCTTTAGCCTCAGCAGATGTGTTGCTCCCGTGTCCACGTCGGTTGGATACCACTGTTCGAGCAGACGCCCTGACTTTGTTGCCTCGCACGGCACGTATGGCATCCAGGTATGGTCCCGCAGCTGCACCAGAGGCGAGCGCACGGCCGCGGCCGCAAAAGCACGTTCCACTGACTCGCGGAAGCTCGCAGCCGCTTCAAGGCACTCGTTTGCCCGAGGATGTCCGATTTCCTCAAGGGTCTTGCCCAACTGCTCAAGCGCCGCATATACGTAAGCCTGAGTGAAGGCCCAAACACCTTCACCGGTCAGGTCGTTCAAAGACGACCCTATCAGGCCGGTTGCCGGACCGCGATTTCCCTGGGCGCTGCGTATCTGGCCAAGACACCAGTCAAGCGCCTTGAGCGTGTATGGTAGTAATCGGTCTAACGCTTCCCGGTCGCCGGAGAGCAGGTAGTTCTTTGCCGCTACGTAGATCATCGAAGGAGTATAGACACCCCAGTTTGCATAGCCGGCAACACGGCCATCCGGCTGCTGGTTGTTGCGGTACATCGTCAGCAGCTCTTCCGTCGCAATATCGTTATACCCCCGCAGGCCGTAGATCATATAGTCCACATACACTGCCTGGTTGACCGGCCAGGGTGTGCCGTGCTGGTCGTAGGCGAAGTTGGAATATGGCAGGTCTATCTTCACGCCTTCCTCCGGGCCGCCGTGGCGCCGCGGCAGACGCAAGGCATGCCAGAGGTTGGCACGGAACAGGTCGTTGACCACCTTCTCAGGAACCCGGAATTGTGCACCCTCTGCGATATAGTCGCCCCAGAACTTCAACGTGTCCCGACGAGATCCGGTGTAGTCGAGCTTGATCAGCTTATCCCGATCCTCAGGCAATATCATCGGCGATGGAAGCTTGACGATGAACTC
>CAYGZM010000450.1:0-1726 GCA_964354365.1 uncultured Pirellulales bacterium | reverse complement strand
AGCTCTTTTACGATGCCGGTGTATGCGGGGTCACTGTACACGCTTTTGAGCTCGTGAGGGTCTTTTTCGAGATCGTAAAGCTCCCATTCGTCGATGTCATTGTAGAAGTGGATGAGCTTATACTTTTTCGTGCGGACGCCATAGTGCCGTTTGACGCTATGGACGGCGGGGTATTCATAGTAGTGGTAGTAAATAGAGGTTCGCCAGTCGTTGGGCGTTTTGCCCCGGAGAAGCCTTCGCAGGGAGCGGCCCTGCATATCAGGCGGTGCGTCAAGGCCGGCGAAGTCGAGGAAGGTGGGGGCGAAATCGAGGTTCTGGACGAGGTCGCTATTCACTGAGCCTGGCTTTATCTGCTTTGGATAGCGGACGAGCAGGGGCATTTTCAACGACTCTTCGTACATAAATCTCTTGTCGAACCAGCCGTGGTCTCCGAGATAGAAGCCCTGGTCGGAGGTGTAGATTACGATGGTGTTGTCGGCGAGGCCGGATGCGTCGAGGTAGTCGAGGAGACGCCCGACATTGTCGTCAACGGAGGCGATGCAGCGGAGGTAGTCCTTGATGTATCTTTGGTATTTCCAGCGGACAAGGTCTTTGCCCTGGAGGTTGGCCTGCTCGAAGGCCTTGTTCTTGGGGTCGTAGGCTGCGTCCCAGAGCTTTTTCTGTTCTGGGGTGAGGTTTTTAGGGGCGACGAGCTTGAGGTCGCGGTCGGTCATTGTTTTTTCGATGCTCATATCCTGCTCTTTGGCGGCCCTTCCTCGGCCGGAGTAATCGTCGAAGAGCGTTTCCGGCTCTGGCATAGTGACATCGTCGTACATTGTCAGGTGTTTTGGGCCCGGCTCCCATTCGCGGTGCGGGGCTTTGTGATGGAACATCAGGCAGAATGGTTTTTCGGGGTCGCGCTCTTTCAGCCATTTGAGGGCGTGGTCGGTGATTATGTCGGTGACATAGCCGGTGTACTTTTTCTGGACGCCCATTTCTATCATAGCCGGGTTGTAGTAGAGTCCCTGGCCGGGCAGGATATTCCAATAGTCGAAGCCAGTCGGGTCGGTTTTGAGGTGCCACTTGCCGATTATTGCGGTCCGGTAGCCGGCCTTCTGGAGGAGCTTGGGGAATGTCTGCTGGCTGCCGTCGAAATTCTTTGCGTTGTCGATGACGCCGTTGAGGTGGCTGTGTTTTCCGGTGAGGATTACGGCGCGGCAGGGCGCGCAGATGGAGTTGGTGCAAAAACTGTTGTCGAAGCGCATTCCTTCATTGGCGATTCGGTCGAGATTGGGCGTTTTGTTTATCTTGCTGCCGTAGCAGCTCATCGCGTGGGAGGCGTGGTCGTCGGTCATTATGAATATGATGTTGGGTTGCCTGGCGGGCGCGCTTGAAGTGCGGGCGGCACTTGCACAACTTTGCAGTGTCGATAGGCCGGCGGCTGAACCGGCGACGAATCCGAGCGTTTTGAGGAATTCTCTGCGTGTTTGTGTTTTCATTTTGGGTCCTTTCTGATAGTTCCATTGCCAGCCGGCGTCAGAGCCGAACCGATTGAGGAGATCACTTTTACCAAGCATAGCGTTCATTGCCGCAGCCAAAGAGCAGCCGGGCCCCATCAATAACAGAATTATGCTGCAAGTATAACCTGCAGTCTATGATAAGTGATGGGGTGGATTCTGTCCAATGAATCGACATCATTGTTGGAAGGTCGGACACCGCGGTACAGTGCTGCGTCAGAGCAGAAGTG
>CAYGZM010000449.1:0-1737 GCA_964354365.1 uncultured Pirellulales bacterium | reverse complement strand
GAGCCGGTTCAATTTTCGATTGTTACGCATCGCGGCTGCTTCGGCGACTGCTCGTTCTGCTCTATCAACTGCCATCAGGGCAGGAACATAATCTCCCGCTCGGTCGATTCGCTCCTGAACGAGGCGGAGCTTATCCGCCGTCACGATCAATTCAGCGGCACCATAGTTGATCTCGGCGGCCCGACCGCAAATATGTACGGGATGCGGTGCGGCAGCGATGGCGATTGCAGGCGGCCGAGTTGTCTGCTGCCAGCGCCCTGCAAGAACCTGCGGCTCGACCACAGAGAGCTGCTGGAAATGATGGAAGCGGTTCTGCTGTGGCGAGGCTCCGGCGGCAAAAGGGTAAATATCTACGTGGCTTCAGGCATCCGGCACGACCTGGCCCTTCAGAGTAAGGAGTACATTGATATTTTGACTCGATATTTTGTCGGCGGACACCTGAAAGTCGCGCCGGAGCACTACTGCTCGCGCGTTCTGGATTTAATGGGCAAGCCGCATTTTGACGTATTTGAAGAATTTGAGGGTCGCTTCAATGAGGCTTCGCGTCGAGCGGGCAAGCAGCAGTATCTGGTGCCCTACTTTATGAGCTCGCATCCCGGCTGCACGACACAGGACGCCTTGGCTTTGACGGAGTATCTTATATCTCGTTCGTGGCGCCCTCGCCAGATACAGGACTTTGTCCCCATTCCTCTGACGCTTTCTGCGGCTATGTATGTCTCCGGCCGAGACGCTAAGAAAAGACAAATCTACGTACCGCGCGGCCGCAGCGAAAAACGGCTTCAGGCGGCGCTGCTGCAATACTACCAGCCGAGAAATGAAAAGACCGTCGCCGATTTTCTAAAATCGATCCGCCGGACCGATTTACTTGGTAAAATCGAGCACTTGCAGTTGCCCGGGCGCTCACCCCGGAAGTAATCGCAGACCTTGAGCCTGCTGGAACAATTCAAACCAGAACATTTGAGACTGCCACATCCCTGCAAAGTACGGCGCATACAACGTGCGCGTGTTCGGCTCCGTGGCTCAGGGCACCGCGGACGAGACGAGTGACGTGGATTTTCTCGTTGACTTGGAAGAGGGACGCAGCCTGTTCGACCTCGGCGGGCTGCTGATGGATTTGCAGGAGTTGCTCCATCGAAAGGTGGACGTCGTCACAAAAAACGCCCTCCATTGGTATATCAGGGATCGAATCCTCAAAGAAGCCCGGCCGTTATGAAAGACGACAAGCTCTATCTGATCCATATTTCCGAATGTATCGAACGCATAGAATCCTATGTCGGCGGAACCGATAAGGAAGCTCAAGTAGTTGGTGACAAGGAATTGGTTCGATCATAGAGGCCGTGGCACGGGCTTCCAGCCAGACAGCAGGCTCTATGTACAAGCGCAGCCCTCAGTCGCCTGAATGTGGTTCCCCGGCCAAGAACGTCCTGACCTTCTTGCAGTCTTTGGCGATCTGTGCGGACAGTTCGGACTCGGATTTGAATTTCTTCTGGGTGCGGATACGCTTGACAAAGTCCATCGCCAGCCACTTATCGTACAGCCGCCCGACGCCGCCTGTAAGCAAATGCGCCTCTATCAGCAGCGGATTCTTGTTGCCGAATGTAGCCGAAGTGCCGATGCTGATGGCAGCGGGGCTTTTGGCTTTGGCTGCGAGCAATTGGTCCGGGGTATCCGAGACTTCGACGAACCCGGCATAGACACCCTCGGCGGGAATGACCTGCCCCGGCAGCTTCATATTCG
>CAYGZM010000448.1:0-1745 GCA_964354365.1 uncultured Pirellulales bacterium | reverse complement strand
TATGCGGTCTCCGGGGAATACGAGCAGGCCGCCTCCCCGGCTGACGAAGTCCTCCAGCGTCTCTATCTGCGGGTCGGAGAGCTGAGGGACATTGGCCAGGACAACGACTCGATGCTCCGTAAGCTCCTGGGCGGTGAGCTTGTCTGGGGTGATGACCCTGGCTATTATCAGGTCCGAGAGCGTCACGGCGGCGGATGCGAAGGGTTGGAGGGCTATCTGCAAAAAAGCGGTTTCGGCCAGCAGTGGCTCGGGATTTGTGTCGCCGGAGACGAGCAATACGGGCAGCTTATCCCAGACGGGTATGCTGAAGCGCTTGAAGTTGTCGGCCTTCAGGGAGTCGGCGTCGGCATAGACTTCGATTACGTGCGAGCCTGGCGCGGCAAAGGCGTGGGAGAAGACCACCTGTCCGCTTTCGCCGGGGCCGAGCGTAATCTGTGAGGCGGCGCGGTTGTCGCCGTCCACGCGGAAATAGACTCGCATATCTTCGAAGGCGGCCTTGCCGTAGTTTTTTATTGCCGAGCGGACCTGGATGTTCTGGCCGACGCCGAGGATGGGGCGTGAGACTTCAAGCGATTCAACGGCGACGTTGTCGGTGACTTCTTTGCCGACGCGAAAAAGGGTCAGCCTTGGGGCGATTGGCAGATTGCGGACGAGATCGACAGCTCTTTGGCGCGCCTGGGCAGTATCCGGGCCCCAGCTTATTTTCTGGAAATCGCTCATTATGACCAAGTCGCGATCGACGTAGTGCGCCTTGGAGCATAAGCCGGATGCGGCCTCGACGGCGGCGGGCGGGTCGGCCATGCCAAAGCCCTGTTTCTTCGCCGAGAGCAGGCCCCGGAGCCTGGCAAGGTCAAAGGTCGGGCCTAATTGTGACGATGCGCGGGCCTGGCCCAAGGGGCCACTCATCCAGGCAATGGTGACTTCCGAACCCCTCGGCAACGAGCTGACGATGGTGTTGATTTGCGTCTTTGCCTGGTCGAAATGCGATTGGGTGGCGCCAAAGGCGTTCATCGAGCAGCTGTTGTCGAGGACGATTACGAGGGATGTCCTGGCCTTGCCCAACAGGGCCTTGGCTGCGGTCAGGACGGGCCTTGCCATACACAGGGCGAGCAAAACGGGGATGGCGATTCGGACCAGCAGGAGCAGGATTTGTTCGATTCGCAGGCGTCTTCGCTGGATGCGCAATATCTGTTCGAGCAGGTGCATCGCGCCCCAGCGAATCTGCCGAAAGCGATTTCGGTTGATTATGTGAATAATAACCGGGATTGCCCCTGCTAAGATTCCTCCGAGGAGAATGGCATTCAAGAACGTCATCCGTATTTCTTCCGAATGGTGAGGTACTTTGCCAGGGCCTGTGCGTAGGGCTGGTCGGTCACAAGGGGGACAAGGTCGATACGATAGTTGTGGCAGCCGCTGCGAAGCTCTTCGCGGAAGCGGTTGAGGTTTTCGATGTAGGCCTTTCTCAGGTGGGCCGGGTCCACGAGGTGACGCAAACCCTTGGCTTCAAGGGATTCGAATAGCGTCCACTGGTCGAAGGGAAAATCAAGCTCGGCGCGGTCCCATATCTGGAACATTATCAGTTCGTGATGGGCGTGGCGGAAATGCGCCAGGGCCGCCATCAGTTCGGGTATGTCGCCGAAGAAGTCGGAGATTATGATGAGCAATCCGCGGCGATGGATTTTCGGCACGAGGTCGTGGAAGACTTTGCCGAGCTCGGTTTCTCCACCCGGGGCGCTTTGCTGGAG
>CAYGZM010000447.1:0-1783 GCA_964354365.1 uncultured Pirellulales bacterium | reverse complement strand
CGTCAAATCATCGATAATCTTGCCTATCTGCCTGGAATCCAGTATAACCTTCATATCCACTACAATCCTTAACTCAAAACAACAAGGCTGCAAGAGTATAGCAGCACCGCCCGATAAAGGCAACATTTCTCGCCAACTTTTCGCACCCCATTTTTCACTACTAAAAACGACCATATTGTGCCCTCAAGCCTGATAATTTACTTGAAATCCAATCTGATTTCTGCTATCATAAGGGAAAGTATTGGCGCTACCGGAGCACGGACTAATGAGGTCGGCTACCGGGGGAGCAGCTTGGCTGCTTGTAAGTTCTGCGCCGCATCTGGGGTTGGGTAATGTTAAATACTGCTGGCAAAAAGCTAATATCAGTCCTGTTGGCTTGCATGCTTGCTCTCTGCGTGATCGCGCGAGGCGATGAGCAAGCGCCTGCCGGACCGCTTCACCCGCTTGCGCTGAATCACGCCGGCATCTATGCCCTCCGCGACGCGGAGCCTGCCCTGACCGGCTCCGGCGTCAAAATCGCCGTTATCTGCCGAAGCATCACATACATCGACGACAAGCCGCAGAACGATTACCGCCCCAACGTCGAGCATCGCTGCTTTAACAGCGCGCAATTGACCTTCCACGATTTGCCCGGCCTCGCGCCCGGCATTTCACCGCACGCAACAGCCATTTGCTCAATTCTCTTCGGGCAAGACCGGAAAGCCTTCGCTCAAGACCTCGGTGCGTTCACTTTTCAGGGCGTTGTCCCGGATGCGGATGCGGACGTTTACGAATTCTGGCACTTCATAATAAACAACGTCTTTGCCCAGTTGCCGCCTGACGCGGATGTAATCTCGGCCAGCATTGGAAACGAATTCGACACCTGGTGGACACGGGGCATCGAGGCGCTGGTCGAACAGTACGGACTTATTTTCGTCGCCAGCATTGGGAATGGCGCCAGCTCCTGCGACCCGCCCCTCTACCCCGCCGCCGGCGCAAACGTTATCGGCGTCGGCGTTGTGGACTCTATCAGCAGCGACGACCTCGCCGCAAAGCTCGCCAACTTCGCTTTGGCGCGCCCCGAGCATTCGAGCTTCGGGCCGACCGGCGGCGGCCGCTCCAAGCCGGACATCGTCGCACCCGCCAACTGCCTCGTTGCTGACGCCAGTGACCCCAATCGTTACGACCCGGCCGGCAACTGGTCAAGCTTCGCAACACCGGTCGTCGCAGGGACAATCGGCCTGCTCGTCCAGAAAGCCAAACAAGAGCCGGAACTAACCGCCGCCGCTCCTTCGCCCGGCGCCAATTGCGTGATCAAGGCCATTGTTATGAACTCCGCTACAAAGCTGCCCTACTGGCACAAGGGCCGCCTCGAAACCAGCGACGACCACCGGGCCCCGCTCGATTACATCCAAGGCGCCGGGATGATAAATGCCAGGGCTGCTTACGACCAGCTGGCCGCGGGCCGCGCGATGCCCGGCGACGCGCCGGGAACCGGGTGGGACAAGAACACCCTCCAGGCAGGCGTGAACCCCCAGGGCGTTTACCGAATCACTTTGCCCGAGCCCGGCGGAAAGCACATCACCGCTACCGCCGTCTGGAACAGGCACTACAACAACGCGTATCCCTTTGCCTCGGCCCCTGAAAATGACAGTAACCTGCGACTCGAGCTCTGGGCGGTTGACCTTGAAAACCACGACAACGATTACCTGCTCGACTATTCCGACAGCGCCGTTGACAACGTCGAGCACATTTACTGCCGCACCGACGCCAACTACACCACCTACGAGATCGTTCTGTCAAT
>CAYGZM010000446.1:0-1794 GCA_964354365.1 uncultured Pirellulales bacterium | reverse complement strand
TTGCCCAGCCGGTCCAAGCATCCGACCCGCTGGTCGAAACGCAGTATTTCAGCGGGCCTTATGGGGACATCGTGCTCCTGATTAACTGGCGCGATAGGCCTATCGAGAATCTGCTGCTGCGTTTTGCAGATAAGCCCGAGATCAAATCGGTGCGCAGCCTGCGTAGAGCGGGTCATTTCAACGGGCATTTACACGAGCAGGAGAAGGGTGCGCTGGAAATCCGACGGAACAATGGCGCGCCTGCTGTGGAATTAGACCTGGCAATTTCCGACTATTTGCTTATTGACTGATAGAAACGGTGACCAAAGGATTTGATATTGGAGGTTTTTGACATGGCCGAGAACAGATTACTCGTATCGCTGCTGGCAGCTCTTAATGTCTTCTCTTGCCACGCCGCCGGCGCCGCCGTCGATACGAGCAGGGGCTGGAAGGCTTCCGCTGAGCAGGTGGAAGCATTAATGAAACAGCGGCCCGATACCAACTATCGTGAGGACAGTGTCCCGCAATACGTCCTGCCCGACCCCCTGGCGATGTGCGACGGGACACGGGTGGCCGACGCTCATACGTGGCGGGCGAAGCGGCGGCCGGAAATACTTGAGCTTTTCCGAACATACGTGTATGGCCGCTCGCCCGTCGGTCGCCCTGCGGACATGACTTTCAAGGTCTTCGACCTGGATCGCGCGGCGCTGTCCGGTCTGGCCACCCGCAAGCAAGTGTCGGTGCGCTTCACGGGGGAAAAAGACGGGCCGGCGATGGACATTCTGATCTATCTGCCCAACGCCGGGGCCAAGCCTGCTCCGATATTCGTTCTGCTGAATTTCGGCGGCAACCATGCTACTTGCTCCGATCCGGCAATCAAACTGTCGCAAAGCTGGATGCGTCCCGGCGGGGCGGGTGTGGCGGGCAATCGGGCAACAGAAGAGTCCCGCGGCCGCGACTCCGCCGGTCATCCGGTGGAAGAGATTCTCAAACGCGGGTACGGCATGGCGACCATTTACTATGGTGACATTGATCCGGACTTCCACGACGGTTTCAAAAACGGCGTGCATCCGCTGTTTGACAAACTCATCGACGGCAAACGTGCGCCGGATGCGTGGGGCTCCTTATGTGCATGGGCCTGGGGCCTGAGCCGGGCTATGGATTACTTCGAGAGCGACGACGACATAGACGAAAAGCGAGTTGCCGTGCTGGGGCACTCTCGCCTGGGCAAGACGGCGCTCTGGGCCGGAGCGAGCGATGAGCGGTTCGCATTAGTGATTTCCAACGACTCCGGCTGTGGAGGAGCGGCGTTATCGCGGAGGTGTTTCGGCGAAACCGTCAAGCGGATTAACAGCAGTTTTCCTCATTGGTTCTGCGATAATTTCAAGAAGTACAACGACGAAGAAGGCCGGTTGCCCGTTGATCAGCATTTGCTGATTGCATTGATGGCGCCCCGGCCGGTCTATGTAGCCAGTGCCGACGAGGACCTCTGGGCGGACCCGCGCGGCGAGTTCCTTTCCTGCAAGAATGCCGGGCCGGTTTATGAGCTTTTGGGATTCAAGGGTCTGGACGTCGAGGAGATGCCGCCTCTGAACAGTCCCGTCCAAAAAGGCAGGGTCGGCTATCATATTCGCACCGGCGGACACGGCCTGACTGAATACGACTGGCGACAGTATATGGACTTTGCCGACAAACACCTCAAGTGAGCCGAATTGTCCTCCCGCGACGGGAATGATGTTGATACAGTCAGGATTGAGGCCGTCCGGCTGGTCGGGTGGGCGGCGACTTTGGGGCGGGGGAATTGGGTTTGATTGG
>CAYGZM010000445.1:0-1795 GCA_964354365.1 uncultured Pirellulales bacterium | reverse complement strand
ACGAGCTTGGCGACTCGAACTGGACCGCCTGGAGAAACGCCCTGCAGACCAGGCTTTATAGAAAACGCATTGAGTAAGAATCGGAGGCTTATAATGAGGTACGGCAGAGCTCTTTTCGCTTGCATTTTGTTATTAGATGTGGCGGTCTGTTCGGCGGGACAATGGTACGCAGGGCCTGAAGGCAAATCGACAAACGCCGGCACGAGAGAGGAGCCTTGGGATATTGCGTCTGCTCTGGATGGGAAGCAGAAAATCGCTGCTGGAGATACGCTCTATCTGCTTGAGGGGACGTACAGGCGGCGTCCGAACGAGCTTTTTGAGGTTCGACTGGCGGGGACGGAGGAACAACCGATCGTTATGAGTCCGACAGAGGGGGCAAGGGTCCGGATAGACGGGGGATTGTCAGTGCAGGAGCCGTCCGCCCACGTCTGGATTCGCGATCTGGAGATATTTGTGTCCGAGCCGGTACCGGCTGAGCCAGTCAGCCCGGGGTCGAGCCCAGAAGACTTGAAGCGCCCCTGGGGCGGGCTGCATACACATGGCGGCAAAGACTGCAAATACATCAACCTGATTATTCACAACTGCAACCAGGGGATTAGCTGCTGGAAGGGTGAAATCAATCCGCTCATATACGGCTGCATAATCTACGGCAACGGCTGGCTCGGCACGGACCGCGGACACGGGCACTGCATATACACGCAAAACGACGAAGGCGTTAAGGTGATCTCCAACTGCATTATGACCTGCAAATACGACGGCACTTACACGATGCACGCATACGGCTCAGACCAGGCGTATGTGAATAACTTCCTCGTCGAGGACAACATCTTTTACGCCAAGGGGCCGTTCTTAATCGGTGGAGGAAGGCCGAGTAACAACATCCGCGTATTCAGGAATTACCTGTACAACGTCGATATGAGAATCGGGTACAACGCCCCGTACAACGACAATTGCGAGATTCGCGATAATCTCATAGTCAACGGCGGTCTGAATATTGACCGGTACAAAACCGCCCTGCAGAACGGTAACACTATTATCAAGGAAGGCCAAAAGCGGCCCGATGGAGCTAAGGTCGTTCTTCTGCCGAACCGATTCGACCGGAACCGCGCCCATTTGGCGATCTATAACTGGGACAAGGCCGAGAGCGTAGAATTCACGGTCCAGCCGTTTCTGAGAAGTGGAGAGGCATTTCGCCTGATGGACCCCAAGGATTTCTTCGGTAAGCCCGTTTTCGAGGGTAAATGCGAGGGGGATGTTGTCCGCGTGCCTGTGAAGGGCGAGTTCGCAGTCTTCGTGGTCCTCAAAGGCGGTTGAGCAGCTTCGTTCAGGCGCTTGGCTGGAAATCGAAACCTTCTCTGGGCCGGGCTGTCTCTTTGATAAGAAGCGGCCCGGCCCAGTCTTGAGAGAACATCACTATTGCGCTGGGGACCCTCATCTTCTCTATCTCCCTATCTATGGGCTATCCGATGCGATTTAGCCAAGTTTTTCCGTCCCCCTGTGACAACAGTATGTCACTGCCGGCGAAGAAAGTTACTAAGGCACTCTAACAAAACCCAATTCGTCATTCCGAGCGCAGCCGAGGAATCTATTAAAACAGCCCCGCAAAGCGGCTCACGATTGTGAGGAAACGGTTTGATCGAGCCTCTAAGTTCCCTGTTTGGTGCTTACGCGGCGGGTGAGTTGCAGAGGCCCCCAACTGCTGGAATATCGAGTTAGATGCTGCCGAGGGCATCTCGCTGCAGGACTATTCCGGTGAATCGCCACATCCTCTCGAATTGTTCGTGGGACATAAGCT
>CAYGZM010000444.1:0-1802 GCA_964354365.1 uncultured Pirellulales bacterium | reverse complement strand
GGGATATAGATAAGTACGGCAGGCGGCACTATATTCGGATTGACAGGGTGGGGTATAGCGACGGTTCTCATCCTGAGGATGGGCCTGGCGGCGTTGACCTGTGGCCCGTTGAGACGGACGGCGGGGGCAAATCGCTTACTCGGAAGGCCGCGAGCCTCTACGGCAACGACCCCAACAACTGGCAGTCCTCCACCCCAACCCCAGGCCAGTGATCTCACTCGCCTGTCGATTCACGAACAGAGCCTCGTCAGTCTGGTGGAGAATCGGATGAGTCTGGACTGCCGCCGGCGATTCGTGCTGTCAGGAGCTCAGCGGTTATTCTCCCCGCATGGGCTGTCCAATGGAGGTCATCCGAGTTATATTACGAAATTTACCTTCGGACTTCTGCTGTTTTTCATCTGTATTACAGCAAATCCAAACCGCTCTTCCGAGCGATTCGCTTACCAACAGGCGAATCACCGTGGAATAGGCCATACTTTGCTGTGAAGCTTGGCTGGCGTGAAGAACGAATCAAAAGGTCTTGCTGACTTTGGGTTCATCAGCCGCTTCTTGCGTCGCTTTCCCCGCTGAACACCTGGATCTTGCCCAGATAAATCAGTAGCACATCAAAGACATATTGAAAAGCGGGGGAGGGGCAGGCAGAGGCGGGGTTCTGCGGTGAGTGTGGCAGGGTAAAGCAGAAAGCTTCAAGCAGAGGTGAAATGGCCCCCTTTTCGTGATTTGACGACTACAACCGGGATACAACCTTACGACCCGTTATCTGCCAATTCCGCAAAAATGTCCATTCCATAAGTCCTGTACAATGTTTTATGAAAAAGTGAAAAATTGTACACAGGATTCAATGTCCGCTACCTCTCGGCTTTGTATGTTGATTGTAAGATTCTTTATTCCATCTGCGAACAAGAGAAGCTATGCTTGCTTTCTTATCAGGCCGACGACGAAAAGAAACGCCACGGCGCCGACAAGAGCCGTGATCAGCGATCCGATCGGTTCGCCGCCTACGGATGATCTGCGTACTGTTCATCTTGCTCGTCTGGCCCGCCATTCGCCCAGCATACGTTTGAGTCGATGCAGAATGCCGTCAGACGCCAGGTCCGGCGGGACCGCCGCAAAAGCACGCAGCTTCTCCAGCGACTCCGCATTCTCCCTTGCACGGGCCGCCGCCAAATCCGAGAGCACACGCGGGACCTCCTCCCGGAGGGACAGAAGGTGTGTGAAGGCAGTCCGATCGAATTCGAGCAATTCGCAATCCGTGGCGGCCGTCATGGTGGCGCTTCTCGGCAAGCCGGTCAAGAGGCTCATCTCGCCAAACAGCGCTCCGGGCTGCAATTCGAACTCGACAGGGCGGGCGGTGTCGGCATCCGCAATGCACCCGTGCACCTTTCCCCGAACCAGGACGTAAAACGACTCTCCATCATCGTTTTGGCGCATCAAGACTTCGCCGCACGTGAACTGCGTGCGTTTCACATCCCTTGCCACAGCCTTCAGCTCGTCGCGGCTGAGCATGCAGACGCCATCCGGGCCGGCCATGAGCTTACGCCCAAAGTCGCTGCAGAGCAGATCATCCACAATGCGCTCTATCTCCGATGCCAGCGGCTTCTCATAGTGCTGAGCATGAACCGCCTGCATGAAGTTTTCGAGCAGGCGCCCGCTCATGGGGAACGGGATCTCGATCCCGCGGCGGTTGAATTTGTACCAGATCATCCGCATCACGTTGCCTTCAACCGTCGTGCGCTGTTCGTACTGCTTCGACCAGAAACGCAGAACATATTCGATGCAGAAATCCTTGAATCCAGTCACGT
>CAYGZM010000443.1:0-1824 GCA_964354365.1 uncultured Pirellulales bacterium | reverse complement strand
GCTTACGCAAGATACCTGAAATGGTCGAAAATCACTTTCACAGGCGCCATTATCGCCACCCTGCTGCTGTTTCTCGCCCTTGTGTTTTGAGCGAAGAGGTCTAACAAAACCAGACTTCAAAACAAGGAGTCCTTGGCGCGGCTTCGCTTCGCTCAGCCGCAACCAAAATAGATGAAAGGCGTTGCTTTTTGGTGTACGGTATGGATGACAAGAACACCAACCGTTCCAAAGGAGCAACGCCATGGAAGCATTTATACAACGACACCAGCAGGATGTCATCGGAGTTTTGAGTGGCTTTGACCGGATACGATTTCGTGGGACGCTGCGTTCGATCAGTTACACGGAGGGTGTGGATCGTTTCCTGGGAGCGGTAGGCGTGCGATACAAGGATTTCAAGGGATTTGCGTTGGGCTTGTCGGAGCGGCTGACGAAGCACGCAGAGCAGGTGGCGACAGAGGCGGGCCGGCCGTTCGAGTACCGGGCCAGCAGCAACGAAGATAAACAGGCCGCGGCCCAATTGATGGCCGAACGTGATGGGATTACCGAGGGACTGGTATGTGTGCTACGGTGTGTGGAGCCGTGCATGAGCTTTTCCATCCGCCGTGATGGCAAAGGCGGCTTTCGGCTTCGTGCTGAGCAACGCAAGTGCCTACACTTGTACTATTACTACATGGATCGGGAGTTTGGACTGATGCATGTGCGCGTGGCGACGTGGCTGCCGTTTGGGGTTCACGTCTGTCTCAATGGTCGCCAGTACCTGGCGCGGCGGCTGAGCCAGGCGGGGATCGGCTTTGAACAGCGGGAGAACTGCTTCGTACGGATCGAGGACCTGGAGCAAGCGCAGCATAAGATGCAGGAATTGGAGAAACGCAAGTGGGAGCGATGGCTCAAGTCGCTGGCGGCTCGGGTCAATCCTTTGCTCGAGAAGGACAGCGGGCTGGACCTGCACCCGTACTACTGGAGCGTCTCGGAGAGCGAGTACGCCACGGATGTGATGTTCAAGGATGCGACGGCGTTGAGGCGGGTGTATCCGGCCTTGGTGGACCACGCGACCAAGCGATTTGGCAGCAAGGATGTATTACGATTCCTGGGCCGACGGACAAACTGTCGGTTCAATGGGGAAGTTTCGAGCAGTTACCTGGTGCGTGCGGAGGGAGTGCGGGTCAAGCACTGGCTTGAGGAGAACTCGATCAAGATGTACGACAAGCAGGGCTGCGTGCTTCGAATCGAGACAACCATCAATAATGCCAGACGGTTTAAGGTCCGACGGATGACGGTGTGGAACGGAGTTCGTCGCATGCGGTGGATACCGATGCGCCATGCCGTGGCGGACCTGGCTCGGCGCGTGGAAATCAGTCGCGCCGCCAATGAGCGCTATTTGGAGGCGCTTGCGATAGTGGAGGAGCCCTCACCGGCTCGCGAGTTGCTCGATGCCGTGAGCCGAGCGGTGGTGAAAGCGGGTCGGTCGTACCGGCCGTTGCGTCCGGTCAGCCGGCAAGAGGCAGCAGTCTTTGAGACGGTAATGAACGGACAATTCTCGCTCAAGGGCTTTACCAACCGCGATCTGCGAGAACGCCTGGGTGCAAACCGGCTCGCTGATCCACAGGAACGTCGGCGGGACTCCGGGCGGGTAACCCGGCTGCTACGACTGTTGCGTGCGCATGGGTTGATTCGCAAGGTCAGTGGGACTCGTTACTACCGTGTCACGACCAAGGGACAGCGAATCATGACAGCCGCTCTGAAACTGCGGGACGCAGACGTCGCGAAACTCGTCGCATAAAACTGCTTGCCAAAAAAACAAGATGTTACGCCTTTGTATTACAG
>CAYGZM010000442.1:0-1842 GCA_964354365.1 uncultured Pirellulales bacterium | reverse complement strand
TTTGCCCGGCTCGTTATAGGCCATCGGGTCGGTATGCGAAATCAGCCAGACCTTTCCGCTGCCTGTAAGCGTCGCGCCTTGGACCTTCATCGGCAGCGTCTGCTCCTGTTCTGTGGGGTTGACCACTCCGATGGTAAGGGCCTTGCGGTCGGCAGTCCAGGCCGCCGCCACGTCCAGCGGAGATTGGTCGCCCCCCAGCTCGACCGGAATCGTCCCAAAGTGCTCGCGGTACAGTTTCAAGGGCAGGCCCGTCGTGTCGAAGGCCGCCGCCGTCTTGGTAGTCTTGATGCACCCGATGACGTTGACCGTCTGGGCATAGTTGGCCATAAACACGATGTCGCTGCTGCGGATCATCTCGTGCAGCCCCGCGGCGATGCCGAGGGCGTCCTTGAGGAAATAGCGCGTGCCCAGTTCGCCGTAGAGGTGCGGCCCGTACCAGTAGTTCCATTCGTCGATGGCGATACGAATGTCCCTGCCCACAAGCGTATCTATCCGCTTGCGGTAATCCCTGTGGGCCGTCACCTGCCCGCGGACGGAATCGACGGTCTGACGCACGTGCTCGGGCACCGATTTTTTCTCCTGCCTGTAGAAATGCTCGCTGATGCCGTCCATATAATCGGCGCAGCTCTTGAGCATCCCTTCCGACCAGGGGCCGACCGCGCCGACCGCAATGAGCTTGATGTCGGGATAGACCCTGCGCATCGCCTTTGCGAAGAGATTGTGTTTGAGGACATAGTGGTTCAGTGACATACTGCCCAACTGCCATCCGCCGTACATCTCATTGCCGACGCACCACCACGTGGCCTGGTATGGCTCCGGATGCCCGTTGGCGGCCCGCCACTTGCCCATCGGCGTGTCCGCCGAGCCGACAACGTACTCGACCTCCTCGGCCGCCGAGTGGTCGTCGCCGAAACCGGAATTGACCGTAATCAAAGGCTCGGCGCCAACCTCTTCGCAGAACGCCATATACTCGTGCAGCCCGAAGTCGTTGTGCTCGATACCCTGCCACGCGGGATTCTTTCGCGGCGGACGCTTGTCGGGGTCGCCGATGCCGTCCCGCCAGTCGTAGCCGCTGACGAAGTTGCCGCCCGGCCAGCGATAAATCGGAGCGTTCAATTCCTTGAGCAGCTTGAGCGTATCGGCCCGCATACCTTTGATATTGTCCGCCGGCATCAGCGAAACGGTCCCGATATTGAACGACCCGCTGCCGGTTCCGACAATCTCCAGCCCGCCGTCTTCGGTGTCACCAGCGGCGGTGAATTTCAGCGCTGTCTTTACATACTCGGCCTCGAGCTTCTCAATGGCTATGCTCTGCCGGTCATTCTCGCCCGGGCCCCAGACTAAGCTCACGTTGACCTTCGCCGAATCAGTCCCTGCCAGGACCACTCGGCCCACGTATTCTTTTCCCTTTATCAGCGCCAGCTTGCCATGCGCGATACCGGCAGGCCCGCCGCCTTCAACCAACAGCACCTGCGGAGTCTGGTCGCCGACGTAAGAATCCTTCGTGGACATCTTGACGGCATCGGCTGGGCCAATGGACTTCCACGGCGAGGCCTTGTCGCCCACGGGGAAGTAGAACTTGCGGTCTTCAAGCATCTCGGCCCATATCCCGCCGTAGATGCATCGGCCCAAGTGCTCGATGAACTGGCCGTAAATATACTTTGAGACCGGCTCTTTCGTCTTTTCCGCATTGATTTCCAGAGACGTTTTCGCAGGCTTGCTCGCAAGCAGCTCAAGCTGCAAATCATCGTACCACGCCTTGCCTTTCGCCAGCCCCCAGCCGCCGAACAGGCAGTTGATCTCCACCGTGGAATTCTCGCCGGAATTGAAAGCAATCTCGAC
>CAYGZM010000441.1:0-1856 GCA_964354365.1 uncultured Pirellulales bacterium | reverse complement strand
CATTATTGATGCGACTGCTCATCCTGCGACGTGGGACGATGCTGCGAGCTGGCGGGCAGCCGCCCCCAGCCCCGGCGCGCCCTAACGACAGACCGGTCTTGGTCTGTTGCGATTCTGACTATGTATGTTCTCATATCAGCAGTTTGACCGCTGTGTCGGCTGCTGTGTGGCGAGACTGGCGGTCCGCGTCAACAATGTTGTTGATTTGGGAATGGGGGAGGATATAATATCGCTCGACCGGTATAACCGAGGGTGAATCCTCGGTGGCGTTGTAAATTGCCGGGGCATGGATGGCAAGGGCAGCAGGGATGGCGATTTTGGTAGGAATTGATGAAGCCGGCTTTGGGCCTATTCTCGGGCCGCTGGTTGTATCTTCGAGCACCTTTTCGCTTCCACGTCAGCTCTTGGCATCAGATTTGTGGCAGGTATTGAAGAAGAGCGTCGGCAGCAGACGAAAACACCTTGCAGGCCGATTGCTTATTGCCGACAGCAAGAAGGCATACAGCAAGTCGGTGGGTATCATGGGTCTGGAGCGAACGGTGCTTGGAACCCTAAGATGTCTCGGCGCCGAGCCGACCACGCTGACTGAGCTTCTGATGGTGCTGTGCCCGACGTGCATCGAGCGGCTCAGAGGCTATCCATGGCACAAGGGCATCGACGAAGCTTGCCTATCAAGGGATATTGCCGACGGAAGGATTGCCTCGGCGGTGTTTGCCGACGACCTGTCTGCAAACGGTATGAGGCTGCTTGAGCTCAAGAGCGATTGTCTTGACGTTGCATACTACAACAAAATGGTGAGCACCGTGAAGAACAAGGCCAGTGTTCTTTTCACTGCTACGGCGGGATTGATAGACCGGGCTTTCAGTCATTTCGGGGGCGATGACCTGCAGGTTTTGGTGGATAGGCAGGGTGGACGGACTCACTATCGGAAAGTCCTGCAGAGAATGTTCCCAAATATGGAACTGACGATTCTGCGTGAGAGCCAGGCGGTCAGCAGTTATGAGCTGCGGGCCGCTGGTAAAGGGATGCGTCTGCATTTTACGGTTGGCGCCGACGACCGATTCCTGCCGGTGTCGCTGGCGTCGATGGTGAGCAAATACATCAGGGAGCTTCTTGTCGGCAATATGAACCGTTATTTCACCGGCTTTGACGCGGACTTGAAGCCCACCGCGGGGTACTGGAAGGACGGCCTGCGTTTCATTGAAGACCTCAAGACAAATCTCCCCCACATCCAGGTTGACAGCAATCAGCTCATCCGGTGCCGCTGATGGGGCAAGAAGCAGTTCCACGGCGAGCCTTGGGGCAGCGAGGCTTCTGAGAGACCTTTGGTTTCAATGGCCCCTTGGATTTGCACGTTGCAGAGCCGACCTTCCCGGCGGCCTGCGTTTTCCCGGGATCTCCCTGATTCCGGGCCTTGCTGGTTTCCTGGTTGATGCAGACTCGCCTATGTCTTCTCCGACCAGCCGCAGAGCGTGCTTACACACTTCTCTGGTAGCGCTGTCGCGTTGCTCCAGGCCCTGCCTCAAGACGTCGAAGGCCATTTTCTTCATCCTGCCGCGCATCTTTCTCAGTCCGTATGCGGCTGCGTTCTTCGTCCGTGTGAAGCCACTGCTGAACAGGGCGCCCTTTAGAACCTCCAGCCCATCCTCCTGCATCCAGGATAAGTTGAAGGCAGCCTGCCGTCTGATCGACGCATTGGATGAACTTAGTTGTTCTCCCAGTTTCTCAAGAAGCTTTGCACATGATTTGCCTTCTTCCTGAGACGAGAGTCCGTTCTTTTCTGACTCCATAAAGCCAACCCCTCAGTGTACCGACAGGTGCAGTCAGCTTACCGAAAGCCGTTCATTTTCCATGCA
>CAYGZM010000440.1:0-1879 GCA_964354365.1 uncultured Pirellulales bacterium | reverse complement strand
CTTCGGCCTCCTCGCAATGACGAGGGCCACAAAATCAAGTGTTACGGGGTACTACTGCTGTAGGAAGATTAGCTTTCTGGAGGGTACGCGCCAGGGTGTATCCTGTGGGTCCTGCTTCATAGACGATCCTTTTGAGGGCGATGCGGACCTTTTCGAGCAATTTGAGGAGTTTTTCATTATCAGCGGGCATGATGAAATCAATGGCGGGGGTGTCGTTGAGCCACAGTGCGACGGCGTATGATTCCTTGTGTACGTCGATGCCGGTCATAATCTGTTCAGCTCGACTATGGCTCGGGCTACCTGGTCTCGGCGGGCCTCTATGGGGGCAGGGTCTTTGGTGAAGGTGGTCATATCTTTGGTGATGTCCTCTGGCACTTCGAGCAGGGCAAAATAGTCTTTGGATTGTTGGGCGGCGAGTTTGTCTTTCTTGCCGGCGAGAATCTTTTTGAGGATGGCGAGGTACTCGTAGTCTTCGATGCCGTCCCGGAGCATTTCCCATCGGATGCTATCGACAGGCCCGTCGAGGACGGGTCCGGCGGGGTTTGCGTCGGCAGCGGACAAGGGCGGATATATGAATCTGCCGTCGCCGTTGCCCCAGGGCCTCTTTTCGCCCTTAGGCGTGCTGTAGCCCGACGTCCAGCCCATTGGGTCTTCATAAGGATTCTGCGGCTGGTCGGGATAGGCCGTGGAGCTGGTCCAGTAGTTTGTCTGCCAGACGAGGATCCCGTCGATTTTTCGCTGCCAGGTCTGCCAGAGCCAGACTCGCAGCTCGGTGGCGGGATGATCGATGAACAGCGTGCAGTACGGCGCCTTTGGGCCGGTGCAGACGTACCACCAGAACTTCTCGCCCTGCCTGCGGCGCTGCTCGGCGGCTTCGTGATTGTAGCTGGGCGTAACCGGACACCATATATTCGGTCCGCCGACGAGTCCCGGCTCGACCTGCTCGGTCAACATGCGATTGATGTCCGGGGCGGCATCCTTGAGCTTGGCGAAGCCGTTATTCACGAACTCGTAGTCTTTCGGGTCGGGTTCGTCGAACCAGTAAATGAACGCCTCGTCGAGCCAGCCTTTGGCGCGGAGGTGCTCCTGAACCTGGGTGCAATACGAGTTAAAGAGGGCCTTGTAGTGCGGCGTATCTTCTTTGAAGCCGAGCAGCTCAGGCGCGTAGCGTGCGTGGAAGGTGCCGCCGCCCAGGCCGGGGATGTCCAGGCGAAACGAGTTGAAGCTGTAATGGTCGATTCCGCGCGCCATCGCCTTGTCCCACGCTGAGAAATCGAGCTTCACCCGCAGCTTTTCGTTTTCGACGGCCGGCAGAGTGGGCGGCTCGAAATCGCCGCCTTCTATCAGCTCTTCGCCGGTGGCGGCGTCTGTCAGCGAGACATCGTCGAACCAGACCAGGCCCGTCCGCTCGCCGGCCTCGGTCCACGGCGCGGCCCAGAGACTCAGACGGACCGATTTGGCCCCTTCGGGAAAGGTCTTGATGATGTGGTCGAGCTGCCACCACTGGCCGTTGCCTTCCACGGCGATATCATTGTTGCCGCCGTAAATCCATTTGTCCGAGGCATCGTAGTGGTTGAGTGACACGAAGAAGGAGTGTTCAGGCAGGGCCGTGCGATGCCGAAATTTCAGGCGCAGTCCGCCTTGCGGGATTTTGACCGGAGGCTTGTAGGCGGCGGCGACATTGAGGTCGTTTCTGTCGTCGAAGACGAGCAGGGATTGTTTGCCGGCGTGCTTTTCGTTGGAGACCTCGACTCCACCTTCCCATTTGGGCTGCGGCGGCTTGACGTCCGGCCAGGTGACATTTATATCGTCAAGCGGCGCCGGGTCGTATGGTGATATATGATGGTCGTTGAGGTCGGCCCAGTATTTGTCGAGCACC
>CAYGZM010000439.1:0-1916 GCA_964354365.1 uncultured Pirellulales bacterium | reverse complement strand
GGTGGCCGTTAGCCACCACCGTGCCCTGTCCTGCTCGGACTTTCCTCCCCGCACCTATTTTGAGAGTCCGGCGTTGTGGCACGGGCTTCCAGCCCGTGAAAACTATCGTACCACGGGCTTGAAGCCCATGAGACCACGGCCAGGATGGCCGTGCCACTTTGGGCTGCTGCAAGCCGCAAGCGGCGGATTCCAGCCGACATCTCAAAATAGGTGCGAGGCGACCGCCCGACCCACTCTTTGCATTCACCATTTACTATTGATGATTCACTACTTCGCCGTCTGCTACGAAGCATTATAACAGAAGTTTGCCGGGTTTTCCACCTCTTAAGAGGTAATTTCGATATGTTTCTTGAAATTCTCGTCGTCCGTGTCGGGGAAATCTGTTCTGAAGTGCGTGCCGCGGCTTTCGCACCGCTGCCGGGCCGATTGCGCCATAAGCAGGCAAACGGTAAGCATGTTCTGGCATTCCCAGCCTTCGGGTGAATCGAAGATTTTGTCCATAACGTACCGCTGCCAGAAGCGGATTATTTCCTGGGCCTCCGCGAGCGGCTTGTCGGCG
Organism: uncultured Pirellulales bacterium; assembly: GCA_964354365.1. Classification (GTDB taxonomy): domain Bacteria; phylum Planctomycetota; class Phycisphaerae; order Sedimentisphaerales; family Anaerobacaceae; genus CAYGZM01. Next base: position 1,357 of record CAYGZM010000439.1, on the reverse strand, counting down.
CGGGTGATGCCGACGTTTCGCCACATAAGGGCGCGCAGAGAGTCTCTAATGTCGGCGGTATCCAACTGCGTGCGGTCGGAATGTGGGATCTGGTGCTTTATCAGAGGGTGCTTTATGTGCGAGGCGCCGGCTTTTGTGCGTTTTGAGACTGCCTGGCCCGCTATCTTGCCGAACACCAAGCCCTCGAGCAGCGAGTTGCTGCCGAGCCGATTTGCGCCGTGCAGGCCGGTGGAAGCGACCTCGCCGCAGGCGTACAGATTATCGATGCTTGTTCTGGCCGAGATGTCGGTCTTGACGCCCCCTACCATATAGTGTGCGCTGGGACGCACGGGGATAAGGTCCTTTGTGGTGTCTATGTCGAAACTCTCAAGCAGCTCGCTAATCAGGGGAAATCGATTGGCGAAGAATTCTCTGTCAAAGTGGCGCACGTCGAGATAGACGTGGGTTGCCTCGGTTTTTCGCATCTGGGAGAGGATGGCCCGGCTGACAATGTCGCGCGGCGCCAGCTCGCCAGCTTCGTGATATTCCTTCATAAACCGCCGGCCCTTATTGTCCAGCAGCACGGCCCCTTCGCCCCTAAGCGTCTCGGTAATCAAGGCGCGGGAGGCGCCCGCGATGTAGAGGGTGGTCGGGTGGAACTGCATAAACTCGAGATCACACAGCACTGCGCCTGCGCGGTAGGCCAGGGCGATGCCGTCGCCGGTTGCGACCTCGGGGTTTGTCGTTTCGCGATAGAGTCTGCCCGCCCCGCCGGTTGCCAGGATGGTGTTGGGCGCCCAGATTATCTGAGGACCCCTTCGGCCGTCACAGCCTATTATTCCTGCGCACTTGTTATCGCCGGTAGTCAGCAGATCAATGACATAGAAATTCTCCACTATTCGAATGTTCGGGTTTTGCCGGGCCTTTCTTATCAGCGCCTGCGCAATTATCCTGCCTGTTTCATCGCCATGGGCGTGAGCGACGCGCGCGTGGGAATGGCCGCCTTCAAGCGTGATATCGATATGGCCGTCGGTGCGGTCGAATTCCGCTCCCCAATTTAGAAGTTGCAGGACCAGTTCAGGGCCTTGACGAACAACGAGGTCAACTACGCTTTGATTGCACAACCCACAGCCGGTCTTGAGTGTGTCGGCGATGTGCGATTCGAACGTATCTTCCCTGTCAAGCACTGAGGCGATGCCGCCCTGGGCCTTCCATGTGTTGCTGTCCTCGAGCGCGCCCTTGCAAACGACGATGACCTTGAGCCGCTCCGCCGCTTCAATGGCGGCGCGGAGCCCGGCGACGCCGGCTCCTATCAGCAGGCAATCGGTGAAAAGCTGGTTCGTGGAGACCGAGTCGATATTCACCAAATAACCTCTGC
>CAYGZM010000438.1:0-1926 GCA_964354365.1 uncultured Pirellulales bacterium | reverse complement strand
TTAGGGATTTGGAGAATACTGTTCTCAACGGCGGCCAGCCGTCGAGCAATCCCGAGGGCAGCGGCTCGGTGCGAAGGTCGATGAAGGGGATAGTTCAGCACCTTTCGACGAACGTCTTTCATACGGGCGACAGCGGGTTTCCGAGCGGCACGGGCCTTGACGAAGACAAAATCAATTATGTTCTTCGGCAGATTTGGGAAAGCAGCAACGGCAACGTGGACCTGATAGTCGTCGGCGGATTTCAGAAACGCAAGATAAATGCGTTCAGTGCCGGCAGCCGAGCGTTCGGAGCGAACGACACCACTTTCACCGATATGATCAGCATCTATGAGAGCGACTTCGGGGTCTGCCGAATTGTCACGACTCGGTGGCTGCCGCAGGACGCAGCACTGCTGGTTGATTCATCCCGCATCAGCGTGCTGCCGTTGGCGGGGCGCAGCTTCCACTTCAAGCCTCTGGCGAGCGGCGGCGATTATGAATGCGGCGAGCTGATCGGCGAATACACGCTGGAGCTCAAGAACGAAGCGGCTCACGGCCTTATCCGCGACCTGAGCACAAGCTAAGCCGCGGAGGCGCAGGAGAGACGCAGCGATGCGTCCGGCAGGAGTGCCCGAAGGGGCAGCGAATCTTCGGGCACTTAGCCTGCCTTCTACAAGATGGGAAGAGTCATATCGGGGCAGAAGGGAGTAAGAGACAATGATTGGTTTCTCCAACGATGCTGATATTTTGAAATACGAGCCGATGCTGTTCGGGGAGCTGCATCTGCCGTGGCAGGTGCTGGCGGCGGGGACAGACGGAACGCTTAGTGGAGCGACTTTCAGTGCGGCCGACGCCGACTTTGTGAGCGCGCAGGTCTTGACCGGCGGAGTGGTATATATGCGGTCGGGCGACGGCTCATTAGACGGCGTCTATGAGATAGTATCCGTGGATTCGGCGACGGAGCTTACTGTCTCAGTAATCAGGTCGGATTCGGACGATGATGCGATAGCACCGCCTGCGGGTAACGACATATCTTATCGCATCAGCACGTTTGGGCCACAGGCCAGCGAAGCAGCCTTTCAATTGACGGAGTATTTCGGCATCAGACCCGGCAATCCGGCGAGTGACATAGACGTGGAAGACGTTCTGGATACGCAGGCTTTGAGGCGGGCATCGGTCTTTGCGGTCATATCGAGTGTGTATGCGATGTTGGCCGGCAAATCGAAGGACGAGAATTTTTGGGAGAAGAGTCTGCATTATCAGAGGCTCTTTGAGAGGGCGAGGGAGCGGTGCCGATTCAGCGTTGATGCCGGTTCGGACGGCCTGGCCGATGTCACCAAGAGCGGGGCGTCCGGGAAGTTAGTGCGGGACTAACGATTGATTACTGATAATTGATTATTGATTATCGCAGATTGGGCAGACAGATGAGCATCACTTTGGACGGACAGGCTTTGTTTGATGAGCAGCAGTTGGAGATCGAGGCGGGCACGTTCAGCCGAGATTCCGTAGAACGGGCAGCGCCGGGGCTGGATGGTGTGCTAAGCATCGATATGGGTGGACGAGGCAGACAGATAAAGCAGACGGGCGTGTTGCGGGCGAGGAGTCGTGCGGAGCTGAACGGCAGAATCGAGGCGATATCGGCCTATATGGACGGCGATACGCACACGTTGATAATCGGCAGCGGTGAAGAGTTCGGCGAGCTTAGGATGGATGTGTTCAAGGCGGGCAAAGAACGGACAAGCGGCGGCGGGATAGCCGTCGGTTATGAGATCGTTTATACGCAGTTGAAGGTTTGGTAGCAATGGGGCTTACGAATAGCGGGATAGAGCTGGTCAGGGCTTTGGAATTGCCCGGGGGCATCGGGGCGGGCGGCGAGTGTGCCGGGACGCCGCGAACGGCTCTGGTGACGTGGCGGTCGTGTTTGAGCGGCAAGCTGTATCAGGTTTA
>CAYGZM010000437.1:0-1930 GCA_964354365.1 uncultured Pirellulales bacterium | reverse complement strand
AGGCGAAGAAAGGAGGAGCTTTGGGAAGAGACGATAAGTAAGTCCGACCACTCCCGCTGGGTTGGAGCGCTCTGTCCAAATGTCTGAAGACCAATTCAGAAAGCTTGGATGTGCGTGCCTGAAAGGTAGTGTTAGAGGCGGGAAACCAAGATGTTGCAGAGTGTGTTGCTCTGCAAAGAAGAAGAGAAAGGAGTTGTACAATGAGAAAGATGATTCTAACGCTTGCAGTAGTTCTGCTTGCGGCTCCGACCTGGGCAGGCGTCACGATCACGTTGACCGACCTCGGCAACAACGAGTTCGCGATTGGCTACGATGCCACGACTGAGGCAGAGCTGGTCAGAGCGCTTGCACTGGACGTCACCGCCACCGACGGCAACATCGTTGACATCAACGACTATAGCGTCGGCGATGACATTGCCGGCTACGGCATCTTTCCGGGTAACTTCAGCCTCCACATCACGGTCAATCCAACGACCGGTATGGTGGATAGCTGGGCCGACCCGGATTACACGCCCGTAGCCCCCGCGGATGATCCGGGCGCGCTCGGCGGTCTCGGCACCGGTGGTATCACCATCGAGATGGGATCGCTGTATGACACGATGGCTCCCGCGAAGAGCGGCGTGCTCTGCACGGTCACTGTCAGCGAAGGCACAAAGCAGTTGTGCGTCGAAGGCAATGCCATTCGTGGCAACATCGTGATGGAAAACGCTGCCGAAGTGGTTCCGGCCAAGGTGTGTATCGACACAGTCCCGCCGGATTGCTTCTCCACCAGCTTCACGACCTATACCGACTGGGTAGCCTACAAGAAGCCGAAATGCTGGTGCAACAAGCTCGTAGACCCAGCAGCAACTGGCGACTACCAGTGCGATGGTGACGCTTCTGGTCAGCCGTACCTCACCACCGGATGGCGTGTTTACACCGATGATTTGAACCTTCTCGCCGCCAACTGGAAAAAGAAGATCAGCGGCGCGGACCCGGCTTACGCCTGCGCGGATGTAAGCCACAAGGGGTATCTCACTACCGGATGGCGTGTTTACACCGATGATTTGAATATTCTCGCCGCCAACTGGAAGAAGAAGGCCGGAACGCCGCCGACCGGGCTTGTAGGTAATTGCGGGCTTGCTGTGGCGACGGGTGGTAAACCTGCCAGGCCAGAATAGTACTTAGGTTTTTTGTTAATGGAATGTCGAATGTTTGAATCGTTTACATTCGAGACAATAAGTTTTTTGGAAGGAGAACGATGATGAAGAATGTATTGATTGTGTTTACTGTTTTAGCGATGGCTTCTGTAGCGAACGCGGGATTGCTCATTTCGGTGAACGGGATAGTCAATCCGCCTGATAGCGAAGTCTTTTTGAAGCCAAGCGAGTTCGCGGTTATTGATGTGCACAGTGATGGACTAAGTCCATCGGCTGGATACCTCATGAACATAAGCGGACCCGCCACCTACGACATCAGGGAAGCGCTTAATCTTTACAACCCTCCGCCGCTCACCGATACCATTTTAGAGTTGAGCGTTGGTCAGCTTCTTTTGGATCTTGCCAAATCGGTAATTCCAATACCTCCGATTCCCGCAGGCAAAGTAATAGACCTGATTAAGATCCACTGCGAAGACTTAGGGGATGTGACGATCACACTGACGGATGATACTGGTACCATGGTCTTGGACTCTCAGATTATCCATCAGATTCCTGAGCCGATTACATTCGCTCTGTTGGGTCTGGGTGGTCTGTTTCTGCGTCGTCGCAAATAAGAAGTCGCTGAACTCAGATTGACAACGTAGGACAAACGAGGCAGGTTTTACCTGCCTCGTTTTTTTATTTGCAGATTTGTGCTTTGCCGGCTAAGATTGAATTTGTTTCTTGGATGAAAGACAAAGGCTTCTGCAAAATTGCAGGTTAGACCTATATTGTTGAAGAAAATCTCTTTT
>CAYGZM010000436.1:0-1956 GCA_964354365.1 uncultured Pirellulales bacterium | reverse complement strand
CTTTGGGTCCGGCCTTGCGCAGGGCGATGCGCTCTAACTTCGCCACACGCGCGCGCAGCCGCTGAACTTCCTCTATTGTCTTCCTCCCGTTGTTTTCTCTCTCTGGCATAGGTTCTTTCGCCCAGAGATTCACCAACCACTCAACCCTCGCACGTAACCACCGGGTGCGTCTGTGTTGCGGCTGCCGCTGGCCCGATATCGCGGCTGTTGCATATACTCCTTGGATATGGTTTCTAACGGCGTTCGCTACAAGAATCAAGCAAAATCTTTTGAAAAGTGTCATTTTTTGTCACCAATGGCCGGATTTGGGGTTCGTGCATAAAAGGTCAGTTGAGCGGCCCCGATGGGTGTACCCCATTCTTGTAGTCAAAAACGCGGTTTTCGACTGTGCTCGCATACACGTGTACAAGCGGCCTGCACTTCTGACGCGTCTGGTTTTTTTCGCCGGCTCAAGGGTTTTTGAGCTGCAGAACCAGGTATGTCCTGGGGATTTTGCGCGCCCAAAAAGCCGATGAAAAGGAATAGGCGTTCTGCAACAGTACTGGGGGTATATGAGTTCCGCAAAATTACAGGTTAGACCTATATTGTTGAAGAAAATCTCTTTTATGATTTTCTTCAATAATTACCTAAGCGATTACGAGACAATACATTACCGTTGAAAAGAAAAAATCAACAATGGTTCGACAGGTTCACCATCCTGAGCAAAGTCGAAGGAACGATTTTTTCTCGGTAGCGTGGGGCTTGCCCCACCGAAGTGGTGGGCTGAAGCCCACCCTACGTCTAACCTGTAATTTTGCAGAAGCCTTCTGGGGGTATGACTATGGAGAGCACCAAATACAGAATTCTGCTTGTTGAAGACAATGAGCTTGACCAGATGGCGTTCAAGCGGGCGGTTGAGCAGAATTCTCTTCCATACGACTGCACTATAGCCGGCTCAGTCACGGAGGCCCGGGGCGTGCTGGCGAGCGCGCGGTTTGACATTGTTATCTCGGACTACCGCCTCGGGGACGGCACGGCATTCGACATCCTCGACATTGCAGGGCGCACCCCTACCATACTCGTTACCGGGGCCGGCGACGAGGAGGTGGCCGTTAAGGCGTGGAAGGCCGGCGCGTACGATTATCTGATAAAGGATATCGACCGCAACTATCTCAAGACCGTTCCGATCACCATCGAGAACGCGATTCGGCACAGCAAAACGGAAGAGAAGCTCCAACTGCTATCCGGCGCCGTTACCAGCACGGACGACAGCGTCTATATCACCAACATGCAGGACAGGATTATCTTTGTCAACAGGGCCTTTTGCGAGACTTACGGCTATATGGAGGATGAAATTATTGGAAAGGACAGCGAATTGCTCTGGATGGGGAAGGGCCAGAGCGCCGATGCCGGCAACCTCCTGCAGGCGGGAGCTGCGGAAAACAGTTGGAAAGTGGGGTTCTACCACAAGCGAAAAGACCAGAGTATTTTTCCGGTTTCGCTGTCGCGGTCGATCATCAAGGACTCAAAGGGAAACGAAGTGGCCGTTGTCGGGATAGCGCGTGACATTTCAGAACAGACTCTTGTGGAGGATGAGCTCAGGACGGCGAACATGGAATTAAGCAAACGCCGTCGGCAGGACAGCGAGCTGACTGTCGTGACCCTGGAAATGATAAAGACGTCGCTGGTTAATGAACAGTTCGACCGGGCCAAAAATATCGCCGAGGATTTTCTTACTCTTGCGAGAATAGAGGCCGGCAAGATGGAGCTGGAGCGGACCGAATTCGATTTTGCTTCAGCGGTTCAACGAGCAATCGAAGCCTTGTCATCGGTTGCGAGCGAAAGAGGCGTTGAATTGAGGAGTTCTATGCCCCACTGCCAGCTCCCTATTGATGCAGATTACGAGAGAATAGTTCAGGTGTTGACCAATCTAATTGAGCGGGCGGTCAAATACGTTCATCCGGGCGGCCATGTGAC
>CAYGZM010000435.1:0-1974 GCA_964354365.1 uncultured Pirellulales bacterium | reverse complement strand
CTGCGCCTGCACGTAGCACCGCCCCGATTCACTGACCTTCCTCTCGCAGGCGCCCGGGCCGCTCGCCTCGATGGTCGGGTTGGCGTAGTACTCCCAAAGCCGCCCGAAATGCCTCTGAATGTTCACCGATTGTTCATCGACAAGCCACTCCACGTAATCCGCCGCAAGCTCGTCCTCACCGGCCCTCTTGAATATCTCAAGTTCAAATCCCATTCCTAATTCTCCTGATGCGCCGTTTCTGTGATCCTCTGAGCGTATTCGAAACCGAACAATCCGGTCCTCGGCAACCTCTCACCGTCACATCCCCTCATCCCCTCATTTACCCATTTACTCATTCACTCATTCACCTAACTACGCCTCTCTACAATTGGACGAACCTTCGTTTTTGGTCGAAAATTCCGCCTGTTTTCGCACCCCCCGCCGAGCTAAATCTTTGTTAGATAAGCAATAAAAATTTCTGCAAATTTCCAATTTTCACTTTTGCGTACATGCGTTTTTGGTCGAAATTTCGCAAAATTCTTACCCATCTTAACACCGAAAGGCGCCAAGACTGCTCTTTTCACTTGTCATTCTCGGCAAAGTGGTGAATCTGCGTAAACTGCTTGCCATCCTGAGCCGCAGCCAAGGGACTCGCCCTGAGCCTATCGAATGGATGACAACCCATCAAATCACGCGTGACAGAGCACTTCTATCTTGGCTTGTCCCGGTACATCGTTCATCGGGAGCACGCCAGATAGCTTGACAAACGGCCGAACCTGCCGCACAATCAGAGCTTCTTGGTCTTCTTTTGAAAAAACGCTGTTAGAAATACAAGCAGGCTTGAAATGAGGAATTGAGATGAGCAATCAAAACACAGACGACGCCACTAAAACCGTTTTCACACACACGAAATCCGTCACAAGAAGAGTCTCCAGCGTTCTTTTGCTCGTGTGCATTTTTGTTTCGCATTCTCTGGCCGCCGTGCCGCTGCCCGAATTGGCCGTTCCCAGCGGCTTCGGCGTCAACATCCATTTCACGGGCGACCCGAAAGACCTCGACCTGATCCGCGACGGCGGCTTCAAGTTCATCCGCATGGACTTAGGCTGGGGTGGTATCGAACGCGAAAAAGGCAACTACAACTTCGAGAGAACCGGCTACGACGCCCTCACCGATGGCTGCTCCAGACGCGGCATCCGCATCCTCTACATCCTCGACTACAGTAATCACCTCTACGAATCCGACCAGTCCGTCCGTACAGAAGAAGGACGCAAGGCCTTTGCCGCATTCGCCGAGGCCGCTGCCAAGAGATACAAAGGCAAAGGCATACTCTGGGAAGTCTGGAACGAGCCGAACATAAAGCAGTTCTGGACACCCCAGCCCAGCGCCTACGATTACTGCAAGCTCGTCGAAGCAGCCGCCCCGCTTGTCAAACAGGCCGACCCCTCCGCCCTCGTCGTCGCGCCGGCCACATCAACAATCCCATTCGACTGGCTCGAAGCTTGTTTCAAAAACGGCCTGCTCAACTGGATCGACGTCTTGAGCGTCCACCCATACCGTCCGCAGCCCCCCGAAACCGTAATCAAAGACTACGATCGACTCCGCGAGCTTATCAAACGCTACGCGCCGCAGGGAAAAGACATCCCCATCATCTCCGGCGAGTGGGGCTATTCCACCATCAACTGGGACAAGGCCCGACTCTCCGATGAGCAACAGGCTCGGTTCCTCGCCCGTGAGTTCCTCATAAACCTCTATCAGAGAATCCCCGTCAGTGTCTGGTACGACTGGAAAAACGATGGAACCGACCCCAACGAAAGAGAGCATCACTTTGGCACGGTAATGCACGACCTAACGCCCAAAGCCGCCTATCTCGCGGCAAAGACCCTGTCATCGACATTGCCCGGATATTCTATCGACGGCAGGCTCGACCTCGGCGGCGACAAAGACTTCGCCTTCAAACTGATAAACGGCAACAACCAGGCAATAGCGATATGGACG
>CAYGZM010000434.1:0-1993 GCA_964354365.1 uncultured Pirellulales bacterium | reverse complement strand
TGTTTGTTTCACAGATGCCGTTTGCTTCGCAGGTTCTGTTTGCTTCGCAGAGTCTGTTTGCTTCGCAGAGTCGGCTGGCGTTGCAGATTTATGTGGGTGTTATTTTGGGGATGGATGTTTTACTTGGTTTGAGTTGTTGTTTTGGGCGGAACGGTGGTGAATACCCCTGGAACAGGAACACCAGCAAAGACATAAGTACAGTAAGGCAGATGACTTATGCCTTAGATTGCCGATCTTAACATTCCAGGGGCGGAACAACAGCTTTTCGGGTTATCGACGGGGTCTCTTGGGTCAGATGGAACTGTTGTTTACCCAGGAAGACGAAAGGATTAAAAAGCATCGCATCCTCTCTCTGGGATGGGGCAAGCCGAAAAGAATGGTAAGAAGAGCATTAGTCCAGCTTATAAGAGTTGGGGTGAAGAGCAGATAGCCCGGCTTCTCAATCTCAACCGGATGGATTATCGTTACGAGCACCCCGTGGCGGTCATCGACCGTGGCCAGACGCGGATCTGGTATCCTGATTTCTGGTTACCTCAGTACGGCATGATCATCGAGTACTTCGGTATGGTAGGAGATGCCGGCTATGACCGGCGGGCTGGACACAAGATCGAGGTCTACCATCAAACCGGTATCGACGGGTTGTTTCTCACGAGGGATTCGCTGAGGGGAGATTGGCCGGCCAGAATTCTGGGGGAGATTGAGGGCATCCTTCAGGCGCGGCTGGATCGGTTCTACAGGTTCCGGAAAAGAGCTGGCGGGGTTCAGAACCGGCCGCTGTCAATCGGCTCGGTGTTTTCTGGGCCATAGGTGCGAATGGATTGTGCCTGTACAATTGGGATAGGGTCGCTCGCAGCGGCAGCGGACATGTCGCTGTGCCGGGCGCATCCTCCTCACCGTATTTGCCAAGTCCCTCTGCAATTCGCGCTGCGACGGCATAGCTGACATCAGAACAGCTCGTGGTCGGTGACTGCCTCTGCCTGACGGTCAATTCGCTGCGGGCAGTCGGCCTTGGATATATCGCAATATCGGCACTCGCCCCAACTGGGGATTTTTGGCGTCGGCTCCGGTTCGCCAATCGCCAGGACGGTCTTTCGGAATAGTTCCTTCAGATCAGTATCGATCTTGGATGAAGGGACGTCCACGACCGTATTGCCGTATACGATACGCCCATTGAGCTTCAGACCTTTCCAGGGCCCTTCCACGTAGGGCAGCGACAGCATATAGACCAAGACCTGGAAGTGGTCGGAGTGCCGTGGGCTGCCGGTCTTGCAGTCCTCCACATAGGCCTCTTTGCCCCGGATAGCCACGATGTCCGGCTTGCCTGACACCTCGATTCCGGTCTTACCCATGAGCGTGAAGGAATTCTGATCTTCAGTGTATACAGTAAAGCCCTCGGCTTGGAGAGCGGCTCTGCGGGCACGAAGCAGTTGTGCGTGATCCGCCGTCCACTTGGCCACATCAAGGCCGCTGGGCACCTTGTCCCAGATATAATGAGCGCGGAACCAGGAGGCCCATTCGCATTGTTTTTCGCCCGCCATGAGCTTGGAGAGCCAACTGACCCAGATGAAGGGATTCGAGCGTTCGACAGCAGGAGGTGGATTCTGAACAGAGCCCGGCTTGGCCGGCGGGTTCTCTGCTCCGGATGCAGGCTCAGCCGGTGGGTATTTTTCATGGTTCATAGTACCTTCAGGGTGGAAGGGCCAGGTTAAAAACCTTTCGGTCAGACGCCTGGAAGGTCGTAAAGAGTGTGTGCATTTTACGCGTCAGCAGGGCCTGCAGTGTCATGATGTTCTGCAAAATGTGTCTTCACTTCAAAGTGGTGGGAAAGATTTATAAAGCGGCCTTGTGTCGAATAGCCGGAGGAGAGCAAGAACGATCGATATAGCCAACGGTACGTTATGTTAGACCAAAAACAATAAACAATACGATAGCCCATACCGATCGACTTGACGCGTAAACTGCACTCTGTCTTTGCTTGCGTGAACGTCTTCTG
>CAYGZM010000433.1:0-2003 GCA_964354365.1 uncultured Pirellulales bacterium | reverse complement strand
GACCCCGACGCCTCGATGGCCGTTGTAACCGCCGACCAGATAATCGAGCCGGTCGAATCGCTGCAGCAGGCCATCAGGGATGCCCTTACCTTTGTCAACGACCACCCGGGCAATATGATAACTTTCGGCGTCCAGCCGACCTTCCCAAGCACGGTGCTCGGCTACATCAAATGCGCCGACTCGCGCAAATTCCCCGGCTGCCGCAACAAAATCTACTCCGTCGAGGCCTTCAAAGAGAAACCCGACGAAAAGACTGCAAAGGAGTACCTCGACAGCGGGCAGTATCTGTGGAATTCGGGCACGTTCATCTGGAAGGCCAAAACCATCCTGGCCAATCTGGATAAATTCCTGCCTGAGGCAACCGAGCCGCTGAGAAAAATCCAGGCCGACTGGGACGGCCCAAACCAGCAGCAAACGCTCCGCAAATGGTTCCCCAAATTGCCCAAAATCAGCATTGACTACGCCGTTATGGAAAAAGCCCCAGGCGTCCACGGCATAAAACTCGATTGCCGCTGGCTGGATCTGGGTTCCTTCGCCGCCCTGGCCGACATCATCGCCGCCGACGAGAACAATAACGTCGTGGTCGCAGGCGTAAGTGAGCTGCTCGATTGTAAGAACAGCATCGTAATTACCGAAGACAAGGGCCATTTAATCGCCGCTATTGGCCTCGAAAACGTGGTCGTCGCCCACAGTCCCGATGCCACGTTGGTTTGCTCCGCCGACCGGACCGACAGGTTAAAGAAGCTGCTTGAACTCATTGAAGAGCATGGAGGAGCCAAATTCCTCTGAAAAACCGCGATGGCTCGACCCCTGGCACTGCGAAAATGAGGCGTGCTTTAATTCTGGGTGGCAGCCTCAAGCGCAGCGCCCCGCCTGAGCCTGCTGAAGGCTTGGGGATGGGAAAGCTCCAAGAGCGGTGCAACCATCCCCAAATCCTTCGGATTTGAGGCTGCCACACCGTATGGAGCCACAAATAATGTAACTCGGAATCTGTCGTACTTGGGCGATGCCGAAAATGAGATACCTCGCAATAGACTATGGCGCCAAACGCACCGGATTGGCAATCTGCGACCGCGATGAGACAATTGCATCTCCGCTCGCCGTAATCCGGGGCCAAAAACACCTGCTTCAAAAAATCGCCGATATCGTCGCCGCCCAGGGCGTTGACGCCATCGTGCTTGGGCTGCCGCTGAATATGGACGACTCCGAGGGTCCCCAGGCTAAGCTCGTCCGCGGCTTTGCCGCCCGCCTGACCGGGCGTCTTGGTATCCCTGTCCACTTTCAGGATGAGCGGTTGAGCAGCTTCGGCGCCCGGGAAAAGCTCGCCCCCGCCGAGCTTTCGAGGAAAAATACGGCCAAACGCCTCGACGCCGTCGCCGCCGCACAAATTCTTGAGGACTTCCTCGAGACAAAAACCCGATTATAGAGCTCGAGTTCTTCAACACGGCCAGCGGGAATTCACCTCCGCGCTGGTTCTCGATACTCCCACAATGACTTAAGAAACTCCGACCAGGCATCCTCATCTATAGCCTTTCGCACCTCCGGGTCCAGCCATATCTCCGCAAGCCACTTCATAATGGCTTGAATATCGAGCGGCTCGGCGACAGCAGGCCCTCGCTCAGCAGTGGCAACCGCCGAAAGGCCGGCGTCAAGACCCGATCCTTCAAGCATTCCTGCTCCGCCCCGCTCGGCCATCAAAGGCAGCGGACCCGTCAGCCATCCCGCCTGCAACAGCCAGTGATCACAGAACGCCAGTATGTCCCCAAAATCAATAGCATTATTGTCCGCAAGATCAAAGACGTCATCATACCCGCCATTCGCGTCCGTCTCGTGCCAGTGCCACGCCAGCATCGCATAATCAATGAAATTCACAATCCCGTCCTCACTAAAATCCGCCGGGCTCCAGTAGAATTCATCGGCTCCCATATCGACCCGGCCGTACCTGACACGCTCCTCGCCGTCGATGTCACTCTCCCCGCTGTAGCTGCCGTAGGGGTCACCGG
>CAYGZM010000432.1:0-2023 GCA_964354365.1 uncultured Pirellulales bacterium | reverse complement strand
CGCGAAATCGGCTACAAATTCGAACCGCCCGAACCAAACGCCTGAGCCTCACAAATCCCTTGTCTTTGATCCTGCCGCTTGTTATTCTCAGAGCGCCTGATGAAGAGAAGCCTTGCCATCTGTCATTCCCGCGAAGGCGGGAATCCAGAGAAGACAAGCATCGTTAAGCTCCTTTTGTTACAGGCTTTCAGTGTATGAGCCTGAACCGCACGGAGAGCAAATGGCGCAGGCATCGAAGATTGAGTGGACCGAATCGACCTGGAACCCTGTTACCGGCTGCACGAAAATCAGCCTGGGCTGCCGCAACTGCTACGCCGAGCGTCTGGCTATGCGTCTGAAGGCTATGGGCCAGCCGAACTATCGCAATGGCTTCAAGGTCACGATTCATCCGCACGTCCTTGAAGTGCCTCTGCACTGGCGGCAGCCCCGCACCATTTTTGTTAATTCTATGGGCGACCTGTTCCACAAAAATGTTCCGACCGATTTCATACTGAAGGTCTTCGATGTTATGTGCAGGGCCTCGCGTCACAGGTTCCAGGTCCTCACGAAGCGGTCGGAGCGACTGCTTGAGCTAAGCCCAAAGCTACCCTGGCCGGAAAACGTCTGGATGGGCGTTAGCGTAGAAACCGCCGACTACGCTTGCCGTATGGACCACCTTCGGCGGACCGATGCCGCGATAAAATTCGTCTCTTTCGAGCCGCTCCTCGGCCCGATTCCTCGGATTGACCTCGACGGCATCGATTGGGCAATCGTCGGCGGCGAGTCCGGCCCCGGTGCTCGGCCAATGCAGCCCCAATGGGCGACCGAGATCCGCGACCAGTGCCTCGATGCGGACGTCCCCTTCTTCTTCAAACAGTGGGGCGGCACTAACAGAAAAAAAACCGGCAGAATCCTCCAAGGCAGGATTTGGGACGATATGCCGGACGGGCGAGTTTTGAGGGAGCCTTGCTATGTTTGAATTGCCACCACCCGAAGATGATGGCTTGTATATCCCCAGAAAAGTCGGGGAACAGTCGAAAGACAAGCACTACTTCCTCCGCCGTTATGTGGATGCTTTTACGACGGCTATGAGAGATAAGTGGGAATTGCATTACATAGACCTCTTTGCTGGAGCCGGAGTTGAGAGGCTCAAAGATTCCAATGACCTTGATTGGGGTTCTCCATTGATAGCGGCCCAGGCTCCTTTCCCGTTCCACGCGTTGCATTTCTGTGAGAAGAATAGACGCAAGTTCGATGCGCTCAAGTCCCGCTTGGCTCGGCTTCGACCTGATTCGCAAATCATACACGGGGATGCCAACGAGAATGTAGATGAGATTGTCGGGCGAATACCCAAGAAGGGCAGTCTGTCTCTAGCGTTTCTTGATCCGTATGGACTCCACCTCGAGTATGACACATTGATAAGCCTGTCGGCGATTCGGGCAGACCTTGTCATTTTCTTTCCAGACCATCTCGACGCTCTTAGGAACTGGGAACGCAATTATCTTGACAATCCCGAATCCAATCTGGACCGATGCTTAGGCCCTGGTGCGGACTGGCGGTCTCTGCTAGATGAGACGCCAGCAGAACGCCGGGCTGAGCGGCTGCGTAATCTTTATGTAAACCAACTCGAGACACACTTGGGTTACAAGTATTTTGAGCACCAGCGGATATGTTACAGGCGACATCCTCTTTATGTTCTCATTCTGTGTGCGCGTCACGAGTTAGCCGCCAAGCTTTGGCGTGAAATAGCTCACAAGGGCCCGGATGGGCAAATACATATTCCCTTTCACTGAATATAGCACAAGAAATACTCGAAAAGTAACGTTGAAGGACAAGTCTATGGAGGTAGTAAATATGGCTGATTTTAAGAATAGTATTGACAGGCGGGGGTTTTTGCGGGTGACGGCGGGGTCTGCGGCGGCGATGATGATGTTGCAGGAGATTTCGTTTGGCGCCGGCGCGAAGAACGAGGTCGAACGGCCGAATATCCTGTGGGTGAGCTGCGAGGATACAAGCCCCGATTTGGGGTGCTACGGCGACAAGT
>CAYGZM010000431.1:0-2024 GCA_964354365.1 uncultured Pirellulales bacterium | reverse complement strand
TTCGGATTTGTTTAGGATTTCGGATTTAGTGCTTCGGATTTGGTTGCGGCCACAGCCCGCGCCAGGTAATCCGTGGTTAATGCAAAATTCACTTGACACCCAACAGTCTTTGATATATAATATACATCTAACAAATAGAGGATTCTTGATATGGAGAACGAACCTACGACTAAAACGCCCATCCCGACTCATCGGGCATCCCTCTTCTGGATTCTGTCTCCTGCCTCCTGTCTCCTGCCCTACCCGCCCATCCCGACGAGGTCGGGATTCCGCAACTTTGCACTTTGCACTTTAATCTTTGCATTTTCAATCATCCTGCGCTCTACACTTGTAGAGCCTCCTCTACAAATCACCCTGTTTTCTGCAAAACAAACCCAATTTCCTCATGCCAAAAACCAATGCAAACCTCTTTGCCGCAAAGAGTTACACCAATATTCCGCTCTGCGCCGCCCCAGGAAAACAAACCCAATCGAACCCAATTCAAGCCCAAAACTCGAGCTCTGCTCGACCCTGAGCGAAGTCGAAGGGCCAATCAAACCCAATTCCCCCGCCCCTCACTCCAGTTCGGCAAATCTCGCAGTTGCACTTATGCCCTCAATCAATTATCCTGCTGCAACCTGACCGGAGAAACCTGTATGAAAAAAGAGCTTCTAATAACCAATTGCAGGCTGTTCGACGCCGCTGAAAATGAGCGAACCACTTCTATTTTCATAAGCAACGGCCTAATCACAAAAATCGGCCAAACCAACGCCTCTGCCGACCGCGACAGCATACTCGACGCACAGGGGCGCATAGCGGCCCCGGGCTTTATTGACGTTCACATTCAGGGTGCAGGAGGCGCCGACGTGCTTGACGCCACGCCCCAGGCCCTCCAGGCAATATCGCAAACCTGTGCGCGTTTTGGCGCAACGGGCTTTCTTGCCACAACGGTATTCAGGCCCGGCCGGGAAAACAAACACCTGGCTCTTGCCGCCGAATACGTTGGCCGCGACCTCGGCGGCGCCAGTCTGCTCGGCATCCATCTCGAAGGCCCGTTTATCTCTCTAGAAAGAAAAGGGATGATTCTGCCCGAATGTTTATGCCCTGCATCCGAGCAGGTTCTCGACGAAATCCTCGGCATAACAAAAGGCCGCCTTAGAATGATGACAATCGCGCCGGAACTGCCCGGCGGCCTGGAGATAATTCGCCGCCTCGTTGATGCCGGCATCGTAGCCTCGTTTGGCCATTCCAACGCCACCTACGAACAGGCTCTCAAAGGCTTTGACGCCGGCATCTCGCACGTGACACATCTGTTCAACACAATGCCTTCAATTCACCACCGCTCGCCCGGCCCGCTAATCGCCATCTTTGCGACTAAGCACATAACCGCCCAGCTCATTGCCGATGGCGTTCATATTCACCCGGCCGTGCTCAAATTCGCCTTCGACGTGCTCGGCCCGGACCGCATTCTACCGATCACCGACGGCATGCAGGCAATCGGCCTTGCGGACGGCAGATACGTTTACAACGGCATCGAATACGAATCAAGAAACGGCACCGCACGATACAAAGACGGCACTCTAATAGGCACAGCCCTGGGCCTGAGCCAACTGCTCGACAGGCTCGCAACTTATACGAATTGCCCGTTCGAGACCGCAATCAGGATGGCTGTTGAGAACCCCGCCCGGCTGCTGGGCCTCGAAGACAAAAAAGGCTCCATCGCGGTCGGCAAAGATGCCGACCTGATCCTGCTCGACCGCGACCGCTCAGTCTATGCAACCATTGTCGCCGGCAACATCGTATTCAAAAAATGACCTCTCAACTCGACCGTGCACGTGGAAGCAACCGAAAACAAATCGTCCTTCCCACGCTGAGATATAGTATGCACAGGGAGATACCGATTTTGGCGATTGGACAATCTGAGCGGGCGAGGCAAACCCGGCGTGCAGCGTCGCGGCAGATTAGGCAAACTGAGCAGACAAATAAAAACGGGAGAGCCTGAAGGGGAGGCTCTCCCTAATACTTATGTGGCTCTTTCCTTTTTC
>CAYGZM010000430.1:0-2025 GCA_964354365.1 uncultured Pirellulales bacterium | reverse complement strand
TGCTGCTGGCCAGCGGTTCGTTCATCTTAATAACCTTTTGGTTTGGCTGGATCATAGTCATAATGCTCTACGTTTACACGTACTGGTATTTCTCTTCGGTTATTCGGCAAAGCGCCGAGGGCCAATTGCGCGCCCCGAACGCCGTGACTGACGTACCGAGCCTTTGGGAAATGCTCTGGCAGCTCTTCAGGGCGATTGTCTGTTTGCTCTTTTTCTTTCTGCCAATGCTCATTTATTTGGAGCGTACACAATCATTCGGCACAGTCTTCTGGTTACTTTTCGGCGTTGGGGTCTTCCTGTTTCCAATGGGCCTATTGGCCATAACCGTTCTTGATTCCTTCTCCGGCCTTAATCCCATCTTCCTGATCGGCTCGATATTCAGCACATTGATACCATATTGCCCTCTCGTCGTGATCTACTTCGGGCTCGGCTGGATCCTTACGAGAATCGGGCTCTTGTGGAGGGAATCGCGAATCCTCGCTTACGCCTCCATTGCGGGGTTCTACTACCTGCTCCTCGTGGCCGGTCATCTCTTAGGCAGGTTCTATTTCCGGTATCAGGAAAAGCTCAATTGGGAAGTCTGATATCTGACTCGGCGTGGTTACCCTTGCTGCCTTATCTGCACGCTCTTGGCGTGGGCGTCCAGCCCTTCAGCCTCGGCCAGCCGAATAATATCCTCCGCACTCGCCTCCAACTGCTCTTTGCTGTACTCGATGATGCTCGTTGACTTGATAAAGTCGTTGGCGCTCAAAGGGCTAAAGAACTTGGCCGTCTGACCCGTAGGAAGTGTATGGCTTGGCCCTGCCCAATAATCCCCTACCGCCACCGGAGAGTAATCCCCGATGAATATGGCCCCTGCATTTTGAATCTGTTCTGCGATTTTTTTGCTTTCTTCACCACATTGAATCTCAAGGTGTTCGGCGGCAAAGAAGTCAGTTTGCGTGATCACCTCATCGATGTTCTTAAATACAATGATGGCAGCAAATTTCAGCAAGCACTTAATCGTTGCTTCCTTTCTGCCTAATTTGTTCACCTGTTCTTTCAATGCCCCAAGTGTTTCTTGTGCAATATTCCGCGAGTCGGTGAACACAACTGCGCTTCCCGGTGCGTGCTCTGCCTGGCTTAGCATGTCCGCTGCCACCCAGGCTGGATTCGCTTCGTTGTTTGCGATTATGAGAACCTCGCTTGGACCCGCTATCGAGTCAATATCGACAACTCCGAAAACCTTTCGCTTGGCCATCTGGACCCACTGGTTGCCCGGCCCCACAATCTTGCTGACAGGGCGGATTTTCTGCGTGCCGTATGCCAGGGCCGCCACCGCTTGTGCCCCGCCAATCCGATATACTTCGCCGATCCGGAGCTCGTGACAGACCGCGAGTATTACCGGATGAATGCTGCCCTTATATCTCGGCGGCGACACCACAGCGATTTCCTCCACGCCTGCTACCTGCGCCGGCGCCGCCGTCATTATCACCGTCGATGGTAATGGCGCAGAAGCGCCGGGCACACAAACCCCGACGCGCTTGATGGGAGTATATTTAATGCCGGGATGATTGAAGTTGCCGACAAAAACTTCCCCTTGATACTTCCTGACATTCTCAATGGCCCTGCGGATTGATTTGAGAAGCTCTTTGTCGATTTGGGCGTGCGCCGTCTCGAGATCTTCTTGCGAAACTCTGAATCCTTGAGGAGTCAGAGTCACCCCGTCGAACTCTTTAGTGTAATCTTGGATGGCTCTGTCTTTGCTTTCCTTGACACCGCTGAGGATTCTATTCAGTTCTTTGTCTTCGTCGCTCCCATCTTCAAAATAAGTCGCCAGCCTTACCGTTGCGTGAATTTCGCGCAGTCTCTCGTGCCACTCCGGGCCGGATGACGAGATTAGAATCTTGTCGAGTTCATCACTCACAGGTTGTCCCCTGTTTTTGCCTCTATGCTTTGTGTCTTGGCGCCTTAGTGGCTATCCTTCTACCTTCCGAAGTTGCCGTGGCTATACACGCGCGTTGCCTTCTGCAGCAGAAGATAGTC
>CAYGZM010000429.1:0-2036 GCA_964354365.1 uncultured Pirellulales bacterium | reverse complement strand
GCCTATTCGGCGGCCAGCGAGCCGCTGGACTATATCAGGTCGCTAATCGAATCGCAGGTGCGCGATGAGGCCGACTACATAGCGGTCAATCTCGATGCCTTCGGCGAGGCCGAGCCGCAGGCGGCGGTCGATATGATGGTCGAATACGCTCGCCTCGTTCGCAATTGGGGCAACGGCGCGCCGATTTGCATCGACAGCAGCAATGATGATGTTCTGATTGCAGGCCTGAAGGAGTGGTATGCCGGCGGGGAGCCTGTCGGCCGGCCTCTAATGAACTCGGTGAAGGTCTATACGATGGCCGAGGTGCTGCCGTTGAAGAAGGAATTCGATTTTGCGTTCGTGGGCCTTTTAGTGAGCGAAGATGCGGCGACGGGGCCGGGCGGGTCGCACTCGGTGGATGAATTGTATGCTCTCGCAAGCCGGATATTCGATTGTGCGGTGGGTGAGCACGGCTTTACGCCGGAAGAAATCTTCTTCGATTCGACGGTGTTTCCGTTGGCGATTGATATGCCAATGGCCCCCGGTGTGCCGGGTTACACCTACCGGGCGTTCGAGACCGTCAGAAGAATCAAAAGCAACCCGCAAATGAGGGGCGTGCACTGCTCGCTTGGCGTGAGCAACTGCGCCCGCGATTTACCGGTCCGGAAGATCGGCATCTGCAGAGCTTACCTCGCCAAGGCTGTGGAGTACGGCTTAGATGCGGCCATTGTCAACGTTGCGCACCGCTACGGCGAAGTCGAGCCGGCGGCAGACCTGCTCGAATTGGTCGATGCCTACGCGAAAATCGACGGCTCGCCCGAGGCAATGATTCGGGCGATGGACCTGATGGGCAAATTCTGCCGAGACAGCAGAGAATCCTCTTGAGTCAGCCTGATTTACAGCATAAGCAGGCTGATTGCCATTATCAACATTCCTGCGACTATTCCGCCGATGACGAGGTGTCCGTGGCCGTAGCGGTGGGCCATTGGGAGCAGCTCGTCGAGGGAGATGTATATCATTATTCCCGCGATAAAGGCCAGCAGCGCCGCGAGCAGCGCGGGTGAGAGGAACGGCATCAGTATCAGGTAGCCCACTATTGCGCCGACCGGCTCGGATAGGCCGGAGAGGAATGAGTAGAAGAACGCCTTGCTCTTGTTGTTGGTGGCGAAGAAGATCGGCACCGAGACGGCGATTCCCTCGGGGATATTGTGAATGGCGATTGCGATAGCTATGAATATGCCGAACCTGACGTCGCCGAGCGCCGCTGCGAAGGTGGCTAGGCCTTCGGGGAAGTTATGGATCCCGATGGCCAGCGCCGTCATCAGGCCGGTCCTCATCAGCTTGCTGCCGGTCGGTCGGGCGGTTGGCTCGTCGAGGCCTGTGTAATGGTGCGGGTTTTGTGGCTCCGGGATAAGCAAGTCTATCAAGGCTATTACCCCTATGCCGACAAAGAAGGCGACCAGGGCCCAAAGCTCACCGAGGCTTCTGATAGCGCCGGGCAGCAGCTCCATAAAGGATATGTATATCATCACGCCGGCGGACAGGCCCAGGCCGAAGGACAGGTAGGCTACCCTGGGCTTCTTGATGAAATAGGCGATGCCGCCGCCTATGCCCGTGGAAAGTCCCGCGAGCAGCGTCAGCAACAAAGCGACATTCACGTTTGCCGATACGTCCATAAGCAGCCCCCTTTTGAGCCGGGCGAAACCGGCCCGGCGCTTCTGCTGAGTATGTTAATTGCGCCGAACACGGCGGGCAAATGTTTTTTGCCGGAGCGCCGGGATTGGGTTTGTTTGGGTTTGTTTTTTCGAGTCGGGTAGGGGCGGTTTTCTTCTGTAATCCTTTGCGATAAAAGAGGTTGCGGTGGTTTCGGGGTTTTGGAAATTGGGTTTGTTTTGCATAATACAGGCCATGATTCTTTGGTAGGCTGGGCAGGATAGGAATTTTGGGCAGAGGGCAGAAGACGGATTCCCGATGGATTCCCGGCGCGCCGGGATGTGCGCTTTGCTGCGGTTTTGGCTTCGATTTTGATGTTGATTACCTCCTATATTGTTAGATGT
>CAYGZM010000428.1:0-2049 GCA_964354365.1 uncultured Pirellulales bacterium | reverse complement strand
GCAACGCGTATCCCCAGCTCATCCAGGAATCGAACGCACAGGATGTCTGGAAGACAGCTCCAGTTGCCTGGGAGACCTGCTGGGATATGCGCCGCTGGGTCAAAGACGAATGGCCGCTGCGATATATCTTCAACTATGCTCTTGCCCTCCATGGTTCTTATGTCAATAATAAATCCGCACCGCTGCCCGAAGGCGACAATGTTCGCAGCGAAATCGAGCGATTCCTTCGTCGGCTCGGCTACCGCCTTGTGCTCAGAGAGCTGCAGCATCCAAGGCAAGTGAAACCGGGTTCGCCTCTCGAGCTCAAGATGAAGTGGCAAAACGTCGGTTCAGCACCGTGCTACAGACCCTATCGGGTCGCATACAGGATCTCGAACAAAAGTGGATACGTTAGGATATTGGTCGGGGCGGCCACCGTTGACAAATGGATGCCCGGCTCCGTCGAGACTTTCACGGAGGAGTTCTTCGAGCAGCCGCCTGATCTTCCGCCCGGCGAGACTGTCGAGGTCGCCGACCGCATCGTGTTGCCTGGCGACATGCAAACCGGCGAATATCGCCTCGCCATCGGAGTGGTCGGTGAGGATTCAAATGAACCGATCGTAAGGCTCGGAATCAAAGGAAGATCAGAAGATGGCTGGTATCCGGTGAGTGAATTGACGGTTTTGAAATGACCTGTCCTGCCATTCCCTTCGGAGGGCGGACAGCTCCACCAATGGAAGGAAGACAATATGGGACGATTACTTGGTCGATACGTTGGATGGATAGTTGTTTGCACGGCTTGTTTGGCAGCCGTCGGCGCCGCGGCCCCGGGAGAACCCCGCTCCGAGGACGCCCGGCTGCTGGAGGGAGCACGGGTCGTCTGGGACATCTCAAAGGCATACCGCCAGACGACTCCCACCCGCGAGCGGATTTGCATCAACGGGCTTTGGCGCTGGCAGCCTGCCTCCAATGCCGCGGACAAGGCGCCCGCCGACGGATGGGGTTACTTCAAAGTGCCTGGGTGCTGGCCTGGAACCACCGACTATATGCAGAAAGACAGCCAGACGGTCCACGCCCATCCGAAGTGGAAGGACGTGAACCTGCGCGACGTCACTGCGGCTTGGTACGAGCGCGAGATCGCCGTGCCTGCGGAATGGGCGGGCCGGCGCATCGTGGTGTCCGCTGAATACGTGAACTCATACGCAGCCGTTTATGTTGACGGAAAGAAGGCCGGCGAGATCCTGTTCCCGGTGGGAGAGGTGGACGCCACGGACATGTTCCGCCCCGGGGGCACACACCTCTTGTCGCTGCTCGTTGTGTCACTGCCGTTGAAGGGCGTTATGCTCTCATACACCGATTCGGCCTCAGCAAGGGAGGTGAGGGGCTCGGTGGCGCGACGGGGTCTTTGCGGCGATGTCTTTTTGGTCAGCACGCCCGCGGGGGCGCGCCTCGCCGACGTAAGGGTAGATACCTCTGTGCGCAAGTGGGAGATTACGTGCAATGCGTCTCTGCAAAATTCAAGGGGAGGCGAGCTGTACTCGCTGGTTGCCCAGGTTATGGCGGAGGGCCGCGACGTTAAGGAATTCAGGAGCGCGGCGTTCAAGGCTGAGAACCTCAAGGAGGGGCGATTTACATTCACTGAAAAATGGAAGCCTGAAAAACTCTGGGACATCCACACGCCCCAGAACATGTATGAGCTGCGTCTGTCGCTGCTGGACGCCGGGGGTAAAGTGCTGGATGTCGTCCCTGCCGGACGCTTCGGGTTCCGCGAATTCTGGATCGAAGGCCGGGACTTCTACCTGAACGGCAGCCGCATCTTTTTGTCGGCCGTCCCGCTCGACAACGCCGAGATCGGTGCCGCGGCGGCGACCTACGAGGCCGCACGGGAGAGCATGGAGCGCCTCAAGAGTTTTGGAATCAACTTCGTCTATACCCACAACTACGGTTGTGAGCCGGGCTCGCATCTAAGTTTCTCGGAGATACTCAGGGCCGCGGACGACGCTGGAATGCTTGTGTCCTTTTCACAGCCGCACTTCAGCCACTATGACTGGCAGGCCCCCGACGCCGACC
>CAYGZM010000427.1:0-2055 GCA_964354365.1 uncultured Pirellulales bacterium | reverse complement strand
CGCCAGTTGCAGTACGCCGCTGCGCCGTACCAGGTCACCTCGACCACTGGGTCATTTGACATATCTCGGCCGGCGGATGGGGTCCCGACGCTAAAGACGCCCCCGCTGTAGGCTATCTGGCTGTAAGAACTGCTCGTTGAGGTATCGCAGTACGGATAACTCGTGCCCGAACCTGCCTTATAGACCCTCCCACTCGTAACCGTTATCAAACCCTGCGACTTAGCGGATTTCAGGTAATCGCAATACTGCCCGTTGGTCGCCTCATATTTGCCCATATAGAACGAATCCACAGTTACCGTATGGACGGGCAGTTCGTCAGCGTTCCCTTCTGCGAACGAATCGCCCATCCGGAACGTCCCGCCTGGAACGAACACCATATCGTCCGCAATACAGGGGTCGGGCGCCAGCCAGTCGGCTGCCATTACTGCAATGTCGTTAAAGTCGGTCGTTGGCCACTGAGCGGCCACCACGGCGAAGTCCTCAAAATCGACGAAGCAGTCGCCGGTGAGGTCGGCCGATGGACAGGCAGCGGGGGCTGGTTGTACGAGATAAAGGCAGCACAGAACCGCCAATGCAAGTCTTGAGGGCGTCCCCCACATTCTAATACCGGCCAACCTGCCCATTTGTATGTCCTCCAGGCATCCAAAATCGCACCCAAGCCGCCTATTCTCGCTACAGACGGCACGCACAAGGACAAATCAGCAGATGTGTTCCCGCGACGATCGCAGAGAACAGTCTATCATATTTGCCGGGCTTTGTCCAGAGTCTAATAGCCCGGTCTGTAGCCATAAGGCCGGCGAGGGTAAGCGTTGAAGGGGTCAAGCAGCCTTCTGTTGGTCTCGACCTCCTGGCCGAGGACGTCCAGCCGGCGGCGCAAATCCTGCTCCAGCGCAGGCAGACTCTTCTCGAGCTTATCGTGATTCTGCTGCACCTCGGTCACGGCCTTGTCGAGCCGGGCCACGGTCTGCTCGATTTTCTGGCTGCTCGCGTCAATCTTGTCCGCGAGCTCTTTGAACCGTGTCTGGAACTCGGCCTGGAATTCAAGCTCTTTGAGCTTCGCCCGGCTCTGAACCTGTTTCTCCCAGACTATGCGGTCCGCTTCGAGCTGAGCCGCCTTGTCGCCCATCTGCTTGGTTCTCTCGGCGTCAAGCTCGGATGTGCCGGTTATCAGCTTCCTGGCCCTTTCGTAGCAGCGGATTGCCTGGATAAAATCGTCGGGGTCGTCCTTGAAGTCCCACGTCCTGCCGGCGAAGTATTCTGCCAGGTCCTCGTAGTATTTGCTTTCAGCTATTGTCTTGACTTGCAGCGTCTTGGCATCCATATCCCTCTTGCTGTAAGTGCCGACGATGAGCGTGCTTTCCTCGACCTGCTCCACGGTGACTTTGTTTCTGTCTTCGGCGATGAGCTTTCCAAAGATGAGCTTTCCGTCCTTGAGGTAGAAATCGACGGTTCTTATGGTGCTCATTCTGGCCTTTGACGTCCCCTGGATGGCGGGGCCCGGCAGGTCTATTTCGGCTGCGGGAGTCTCGGCGGCCTCTGTCCCCGTCCGGTCCGTGACGCCGAGGACTCTTTTGAGGATCGGGGAGATTTCGGCGGGCTTCAAGTTGGGGTCGGCCTGGCCGACCGTAAGCGAGCCCGACCGGGCTGTTCCCCGGACCCCCGGCAGGGACGGCGAGGCGGTGGCGCGAGCCGGGCGGGGAGCCTGCGCGTATGCGGTGATAATCCAGGCCGAGAGAACAAGCAAGATAGTCGCTGAACTGTTTTTGGTGCCGGAGATCTTCATTTTTTTATCCTCCAATCAAGCCGGTTCCTGTTATGATAATCGCAGGCATTATACCATATTCTCCGGCAAAATGACAGAAAAAAAACTGCGTTTTGGGTGGGGAAACAGCCCGCGAATAGGGCCAAAACGGCTCGCGCTGCAAGTTCGCCATAATATCACGATGCAGCTTGAATTGGAAGAATGGCCGGGAAGGATCTCAAATGCTCAAACTGGCCGGTTCGCCTTGTCATACCTGCGAAAGCCTTGTCATACCTGCGAAAGCAGGTATCCAG
>CAYGZM010000426.1:0-2071 GCA_964354365.1 uncultured Pirellulales bacterium | reverse complement strand
CCGGCGGCTATTTTAGAAACGGCCTGACCGACGAGCACAGAGCGGACGAACAAAAGCAGTTTTATGAATTGGCCAGATACCTCCTCACAACGTACAAAACCTCCGGCAAAACATTCATCCTGCAGCATTGGGAAGGCGACTGGCTCATCCGCGGCAATTTCAATAAAGACGTTGACCCTGAGCCCAAAGCGATTCAGGGGATGATAGACTGGCTCAATGCCCGCCAGGCCGGCGTTGACCAGGCCAGGCAGGAACTCGGACAAGCCCGCCGGCGCTTGGGCGGGCAAGCCGGTGTCCGTGTCTATCACGCCGCCGAGGTCAACCGCGTCGTCGCCTCGATGCAACAGGGCAGGCCCGGCTTGGTCAACGTGGTTCTGCCCCACACAAAATTGGATCTCGTTTCATACTCCGCCTGGGATTCCGCCACCGAACATTTCCAGGACCCCAACGTCTTGCGCCGGGCACTCGACTTCATCGCCGCCAATGCGCCCGACAGCCCCGATTTCGGCGACCGGAACGTCTATGTCGGCGAATTCGGAATGCCGGAAAACGAGTTCTCCGCCGGGCAAATTCAAAAAGCGATCCCCAACGCCGTCAACACGGCCCTGGAATGGGGCTGCCCATACATCGTCTATTGGCAGCTTTACTGCAACGAGCTGCGGCCCGGAAAAGGTCCTCCGCCGGTCAAAAATAACGACGACGTCCGCGGATTCTGGCTCATAAAGCCCGACGGCTCAAAGGCCCGGACCTGGGACTACTTCTACTCGCTGCTCAATACCCAAACTCAATCTTCCGGCAACGGCCTGCCTTTGGTTTCCCTCGCCCAGAGCAGGGCCGCGATGCCGAGAAAGTAGATGCCTGTGATGATGATTGAGCCTATGCGGAAGGGTTCAGCGACCCCGCGCCCCTTCAGCACTTCAACTAAGTAGGCGGTCCCGAAAAGGGCTGCGGCGCTGACGATGCGACCGACGTTGTAGCAGAAGCCTACGCCTGAGCTGCGCAAACGCGTCGGGTAAAGCTCAGGGAAGTAAATCGCGTAACCCCCGAAAACCGAAAGCGTGCAGAAGCCGAGTATCGGCGGCATCCAGAATACGTGGCTCGGCTGCCGCAGGAATTGGAAGATGCAGGCGGTTGCGATGAACGCGGAGATGAAGCACAGCCCAAAGGTGGGCTTCCTGCCGACACGGGCGGCGAGCACTGTGAAGAAATAGACGCCGAAGAACGCCCCGACATCCTGGAGCATAAGACCGATTCCGACATATTTATCCTGTGCCGCCTTGGGCAGCTCTTTCAGACCGTCACGGACCAGCTCGGGCGAGAAGAACGCCACTCCCCACAAGCCAATGACGCCCGCCACCGCAAGAGAAAGGCCGACAAGCGTATTGCGGCGAAGCCCAGGGGCAAACAGGTCTCGCCAAGCCCCGAGCTGTTTCTGGAGATCTTTGGACGCTCGGGTTTTTGCCCGCTCCCAGCTTTCGGGCTCCTTGAGTGTTTTCTGGATGACAACGAGCAGAAGCGCAGGAAGGACGCCCACAAGAAAAATCCACCGCCAGTTTTCTATTCCAAACAGAAGGCCCTGTGGCTTGAGGTAAATGCTGATGGCCGAGCCGGTCACATTACCCAGGGCGGAGAGGGCCTGCAGCAGGCCGAGCGCATGAGGCCGGGCCGGGGCCGGGGTGATCTCAGCAACCAACGAGACGGCGGCGGCAAAGAGTCCGCCGATGCCCAGACCCATCAAGAAGCGGTAAATGATAAAGTCCCACCAGGCAACCGACAACGCCGACAGGCCCGTAAAGCCGGCGTAGATGGAGATCGTAATCATCATCGTTTTTACACGTCCGATGCGGTCCCCGAGAAGTCCGAAGAAGAACCCGCCAACCGCCCAGCCCAGCAGGACCATGCCAGTGGCAATTCGGCCATAGAACCCCACGGTGGCCTTTTGCTCAAGTGTCAGAGCGGGAGCGTCGGGCGCGTTCACCTCCCGGCCATAAAGCAGACTCCGGATGGCCGGCTCGCGGACGATATTGAAGAACCGCTGGTCCATGCAGTCAAACATCCAGCTCATCGACGC
>CAYGZM010000425.1:0-2091 GCA_964354365.1 uncultured Pirellulales bacterium | reverse complement strand
CAAAGTAATCTACGTTGACGCTGACACAACAGGTGCAAATAATGGCTCAAGCTGGGCGGATGCATACAAATATCTGCAGGATGCACTGGCTGATGCGAATTCCGCGGGCAAGCCGGTCGAAATAAGAGTTGCTGGGGGCGCCTACAGGCCGGATGAAGATACTCTGCACCCCAGCGGGACGGACGAGAGGGAAGCCACGTTTCAGCTTCTCAACGGTGTGGCTATCAAAGGCAGCTGCGCCGGGCTTGGCCAGTCAGACTTGCCTGATGACAGGAATGCGGACAAATACGAGAGCATCCTCAACGGCGATTTGGATGGTAACGATTCCGAATGGGAATATTCTGAATGGCAACATATCTTTGACTTTACCTGCGATCCCAACCGGACCGACAACAGTTATCACGTCGTAACCGGCAGTGGCACGGACAGCACCACAGTTCTAAACGGCTTTACGATTACGGCAGGCCATTCGAACAATCCAGACCCCTGCGATACACACATAGATGGCGGCGGAATGGTAAACTTTTGCGGAAGTCCGACGATAATCGACTGCACCTTCTACAGAAACTCGGCCCGCTCGGACGAAGGCGGCAGCCCTCATGGCGCTGGAATGTTCAATTCAAACAGCAATCCTGCGCTGCGCAACTGTAAGTTCGTAGAAAATTTTGTCTTTGGCGGTAATACAAGCAGCTACGGCGGCGGAATGTGCAATATCAGTAGCAACCCGACGCTGACTAATTGCCTGTTCAAAAATAACATCGCAGAAGGTTATGATAGTGAATATTACGGCGGAGCGATATACAACTTCCAGAGCAGCCCCACACTTACAGATTGCTCTTTTGTTGACAATTGGGCGCATTCGGGCGGCGCTGTGTGCAATGGCGACACCGATAGCAATACAACTATTAAACGGTGCACGTTCACTGGTAATTACGCAAACGACAACGGAGGGGCAATATTATTCGCAGCCGGCAATGTTATCGATTGCACTTTTGCTGATAATGAAGCTTATGTTTACGGGGGCGGAGTCTTATGCGGTAACCTTACTTTAATCAACTGTGCATTTAATCGCAACAAGGCTTCTGCCGGCGGCGGGGTATATGTTTATTTCGGCAGTAGAGCCACGCTGAAAGATTGCACATTTATCGCCAACACAGCCGGCGATGGCGGGGGCTTGTTTAACAGCGGTGGTTGGTACGAGCATCCAAACAACGTTACTGTGGTAGCCAACTGTGCCTTCAGTGGTAACACCGCCTACTGTGGCGGCGGGATGTATAACGGCTGGAATCGAGGCGCTGACGTGACTAACTGTCTGTTCTCGGGAAACTCGGCACGCAAAGGCGGAGGAAGTTACTACTGTGCGTACGAACAGACATTGAGTAACTGTACCTTTAGCGGAAATCGGGCAAACGAAGGAAGTGGCCTGGCCTGCGACTGGTGCGGGGCTGATAAAGTAAGCGACATCAAAATAAGAAACTGTATATTCTGGAATGGCGGCGATGAGATATTCAATGGAGACAGCTCAAAGATTTATGTTACGTACAGCGACGTCCAAGGCACTTGGCCAGGTGAGGGTAATATCGAAACTGACCCGTGTTTTGCTGAACCGGGTTACTGGGACCTAAGTGGAACACCGCAGGATGCAAATGACGATTTCTGGGTAGATGGAGACTACCACTTGAAGTCCCAGGGCGGCAGATGGAACGCAACCGAGGGACGATGGACGATAGACGAGGTGACGAGTTCCTGTATTGATGCCGGCGACCCGCTCGGCCCAATCGGTCTGGAACCATTCCCCAACGGCGGCATCGTCAATATGGGCGCCTACGGCGGAACAGCCGAGGCGAGCAAGTCATACTTCGACAAGCCGCCCTGCAAGACCATCGTCGCCGGAGACATAAACGGCGACTGCGAAATAGACTTCAGAGACTTTTTCTTCGTCGCCCTGCACTGGTTGGAGAACTACAATCAATAGGCGCCTTCTTGGGAGGTATTGGAAATGTGGACTGGAAACGCAAGAGTAACTGCGGCAGTACTGGCTGTGTTGTTGGCGGGTGTGTCGGTTTGCAGCGCCAAAGTAATCTACGTTGA
>CAYGZM010000424.1:0-2095 GCA_964354365.1 uncultured Pirellulales bacterium | reverse complement strand
TCCCGCCGATCGGCATCCCGATCTTCTCCAGCTCGCCGCCGCGATACACCGTCCGTGACCCACGCTCATACAGCGAACGAATCCATTCAGGGCTGAGTTTTTTGTCCGCGGGAACGAGCTGCTCAAAGTCAGCCCGCACAAACGGCCCCGCCATCACCGGCAGACCGGCTCCCCCGACCACAGCGCCCGCCGTTCCAACCGCCGTCAAAGCAAGAAATTCCCGCCGATTCATACGACCCCTGGCCGCCGGCGGGCGAGCCGCACCGCAACCGCCCGCACAAGCCGATGTGACAGCCCTGTTCTTGCCGGTCCCTTTGTCATTTCTCATAAAGCTAATCCTCATAATACCCCTGTCCAAAGCACTTCAAAAGCACCGGTAGGGTGGGCTTTAGCCCACCAGTTCGGTGGGGCAAGCCCCACCCTACCCGAGTTACGCTCTCGGTTTATTGCATTTTGGGCCCAAATCTGGTATCCTGCTAAAAGAAGATACGGTTCTGTATAAGCCGACTCGTGCCATAGAATAAGCAGTGTAAGTCCGGGGAAATCTGTGTCCAATAAAAAGATTGTCAATCCGCGTCAATTGACCCTTCGCTCGGCTGTCGAAGCCGGACAATCCGAACTCCAAACACCTGGACTCGTTTTCGACATAAAGAGGTACGCCATACACGATGGACCCGGCATTCGCACAACCGTATTCTTCAAAGGCTGCCCCCTGCGCTGCCAGTGGTGCCACAACCCCGAAAGCTGGAAAGACAATCCCGAGCCGGCCCTGCGCCGCAGCCGATGTCTGAGGTGCGGCCGATGTGTGGAGATATGCCCGCAAAACGCAATTTCGCTCAGCGATGACTTGCCCGCCGCGGCGGGCTTGCCCCTTACAGACCCCGAAAAATGCACCCTTTGCGGTGAATGTATAGAAACCTGCCCCGGCGGCGCACGCGAAATCATCGGCCGACGGATGACCGTCGCCGAGGTTATGACCGAGATCGAAAAGGACATCATCTTCTACGACCAGTCCGCCGGCGGCGCTACCTTTTCGGGCGGCGAACCGCTAATGCAGGCGGAGTTCCTGCTGGCGCTGCTGAATCAATGCCGCAAGAAGCAAATACACACCGCTGTTGATACAAGCTGCTGCGGGCAGCCGGACGTCATTGATGCAGTCGCCGAAAAGACAGACCTGTTTCTTTGCGACCTGAAACATACGGACAGTGACGCTCACCGCCGCCTCACCGGCACCGAAAACACCCTTATACTCGACAACATAAAACGCCTCTCGCAGGCGGGTAAAAGAATCATTATCCGAATTCCAATCATCCCCGGCTTCAACGACGACCGCGAAAACATCGAAGCAACGGGCAAATTCACCGCCTCGCTGCCGGGCGTCATTAGAATAGACATCCTGCCCTACAACCGTGGCGGAAATGAAAAAGCCGCCCGGCTTGCCCGCCCAAGAACCGGCGGGCTTGCCGCGGGCATAGACATCATACGAATCGAAACGCCCAAGGACCAGAAAATGAATTCTATCGCCGCGCTCCTCGCTAAATATGGATTTGAAGTCAAGATAGGGGGCTGAATCTTATGAACGAAAGAGTTGCAAAGCTCCGCAAGCAGAGCGTCGAGACCAGGCCGTACATTTCAACCGAAAGGGCCGAGCTTATCACCCAGTTCTACAAGAGTGACGTGCCCGCGCAGGAGTCGGTCGTTGTTACCCGCGCGCTGGCCTTCAAATACCTTGTGGAGAATAAGACCATCTGCATCAACGACGGAGAGCTGATCGTGGGCGAGCGAGGCCCCGCGCCCAAGGCCGCGCCCACTTATCCCGAGCTGTGCTGCCACGACCTCGAAGACCTGCGCATACTAAACAGCCGCCAGAAGACATCCTTCATCGTCTCGGACCAGGTAAGAGAGACTTATGAAAACGAAATCATACCCTTCTGGTCCGGCAGGACCCTCCGCGAAAAGCTCTTCAAGGCAATGACCCCGCAGTGGCATCGGGCCTTCGAGGCGGGCGTCTTTACGGAGTTTATGGAGCAGCGATCTCCAGGCCACGCCGTCCTCGACGACAAAATCTACCATAAAGGCATGCTCGATTTCAAAC
>CAYGZM010000423.1:0-2114 GCA_964354365.1 uncultured Pirellulales bacterium | reverse complement strand
CGAATTGTCAAAGTCATCACACTACCCTTTCAAAAAAGTCGAACATTTCCAATATCCAGCGTAGCGCGATTGCAGAAAAAGCGCAAGAAAATGTTTTGTGGGAAACCGTCGAATTGACGTAAGTGGCGCGCGAGGAGGATATTACAACGCAAAAGAATTTTCAATCATCCTGTCTATTTTGTTGAAAGATGTATGCCCGGCAATCAAAATGCACACAAGAACAGGGCTCGCGGAATGAGCCCGCATATGGAATTTATTAGCCGTGGTGTCTTGACTGAAAAAGGAGCACGATTATGCGTAAGCTCATTGTGGCGTTAATGTTCGTACTGCCGATATGGCCAAGAGTTCATGCCGACGTTGTAAGGCTGGAAAGCCGCTCACTGATGGTTGAGGTTGATGACATAACGGGCCGATGGGCCTTGCTGGATAAGCGTTCAGGGACCAAATGGCCCTCAAGTGGGACGGCTCATCCGGGCGCCGCAACGTGGCTGGAGGGCGACTTGCAGAAAACTGAACCCATAGACAAGACCTCTGTACGTCTGCACTGGAAAAGCGGCGCCACCGTGGTTTTTGCCCTGATCGAAGAAGGAGATGCCCTGGAGCTTCGTTATGAGGGCAAGGAGGATAGTCCGGTCCGGGTGCTTGATGATGCGTTGGCAATTACCGATGTTGAGGGCGGCTATGCCATCGTCCCTTGCCGCGAGGGGCTGCTTGTTCCCGCCGATAGCGGCAAGGCATTCAAGCACGTGTTCGGCACATCCGACTATGAAGGCTGCCACATGAACATGCTTGGCTTTGTCAAGGGTGGCTCGGCCCTGATCGTAACTTGGGATAATGCTTATGTGTTTCCGGAACTCCAGAGCAGCACACCCAGCGGTGAACGATATCGTCAAAGGCTTACTGCAATGTTCGAACTGCAGCACAGCGCGAGCTTACTGCGTCTGATGCCGCTGGGAAAAGGCGACTTCAATACCGTAGCTACAGGTTATAGACGCTATGCCGAGAAGAAAGGCCTGGCGGTAACATTGAAGGAGAAGATACGCCGTGATCCACATGTCGAATTGATGATTGGCGCCGCTAATGCCAAGCTGTGGACATGCCTTGCGCGGCGCATGAATGAAGACAGTACAGAAGAGGAGTCGGTCAATGTGCGCTGGACGTTCGACGAAGCAGCCCAAATCGCCGAGCACTTGAGCAAAGATGTGGGTATCGAGCGTTGCCTGTTTACCATTGGAGGTTGGAGTGAAGGTGGATACGACTGTCGTCACCCCGACAATCTGCCGGCTAATCCTGAGTGCGGCGGCAATAAGGATCTGGCAGATGCTATCAAGCGAGTACAGGCATTAGGCTACGTAGCCTCCCTGCACGATAACGTTCAAGACATGTATCGTGATGCAAAGAGTTGGGATCCGGCGTTTATCGAAAAGCATCCAGATGGTTCGCTCATTGCAGGCGGCAGGTGGCTGGGCGGACGAGCATATATGGTCTGTGCGCCGAAACAATTGGAACTGGCGAAACGGCCGCAAAATCTGCCAGCCATTAATGAGTTGTTCCAGCCTTGGAGCTATTTTATCGACACGACGTACGCCGTCGGGCCTCGTGAATGCGGCGATCCAAACCATCCTATTGACCGGAACGATGATATTGCGTGGAAGATTCGTCTCAGTGATTACGCCCGTGGGCTATTTGGCATTTTCGGCAGTGAGTGTGGACGCGAGTGGGCGCTTCCCCACAGCGACTTCTTTGAGGGTCTGGTGGGCGTTTCAGGCCATTACTATCACAATTTCAAACCAGAAGAACTCGGAGCTACAGTTATTCCTTTCTTTGAGATGGTCTATCACGATTGTCAGATATGCTATGGTAAGTACGGCTATCGCGCCGACCAGGCAGCAGAATATGTCGCGCATCACGTTTTCTGTGCTCGTCCACTGCACTACCACTCATTCCCGGATCACCTTTACTGGAAATCATCTGCAGACCAGGGCAAAGGAGATGAGGGCGGTCAGGCTCCCGATCGCTCATGTTATGCTCGCAGTGATGGCGGCTGGGCTGAAGGTATGCATCCTCTTGACGTTTTTCTGAAGAACACACATGAGGTTCTCGGGCCGCTGCAA
>CAYGZM010000422.1:0-2120 GCA_964354365.1 uncultured Pirellulales bacterium | reverse complement strand
CGGGCCGGGCGGCTCACATTCGGTCGATGAACTATGTTCGCTTGCGAGGCGGATTTTTGAGACCGCTGTCGGCAAGTACAAATTCAAGCCGGCGGAGCTCTTCTTTGATTCGACCGTATTTCCTCTTGCAATAGATATGCCGATGGAGCCGAATGTCCCCGGCTATACATACCGTGCCTTCGAGACCATAAGGAAAATTAAAAGCGATGCGCGAATGAAGGGCGTGCACTGTTCGCTCGGCGTGAGCAACTCCGTCCGCGATTTGCCCAGCCGGAAAATCGGCGTCTGCCGGGCTTACGTCGCAAAGGCGATGGAATATGGCCTGGATGCCGGCATCGTGAACGTCTCCCACCATTACGGCACGGTCGAGCCGGACCCGGATTTGCTTGAGCTTGTCGATGCCTACGCGAAAATGGATGGCTCCGCGGAGGCGATGAACCGCGCTATGATGCTTATGGCCAAATTCTGCCAAGAAAACAGAAAAGCTCCGACATAACGCCTTTATCGTATCACGTCAGAGGCGGCGATGCTTGCAATAATGGTCCGTTTCTGTTAGAATAGAATTGGCAGATTTTAAGGGGCTTATGGTGATGAACAAGAGAATCCAATCGGCGGTACTGGCGTTGTTTATAGTTTCTGCATTACCCGCGTTTGCGGGCGTCTATCCCGACAATCCTTATCCTCCCGATGTCGCACAATCCGTCTCAACCAATGTGACGCTGACGTGGACGAGCGCCGACTACGTCGCCCCATACAACCCGGAGAGAGGCGGCAACGGCCATCATTTGTTTATCCATACCGACCGCACAAAGGTCGAAAACGGGAACATTATGTCCGCACTCGGCGTCACCTACGGTCATTACCGCTCCGACTTCAACGACTGGTATCCGACCGAGCCAAACTTCGGGATGGGCGGGGAACTAACGAAGGACGCCACGTACTACTGGCGAATCATCGACGTCAACAAGGCCAACCCGGCAAGCCCGTGGGCAAGCAACATCTGGTCGTTCACAACGCTCGGCGCAAAGGCGAGCAGCCCCAACCCATCGGATGGCGATTATGCCGTGCCTCTCAACCCCGTCCTTTCCTGGATGCCCGGGGTGCGCATCGCCTACAGCCCGAACGGCGGACACGATGTATATTTCGGCGCCGACCGTGCAGCCGTTTTCGCTGCTACCACTGCAAATCCTCTCGGCGTCTATAAAGGCAGACAAGACCCAAATCTTTATGACCCGGGCGCCCTTGCACTGTTTACACGATACTACTGGCGAATCGACGAAGTCAACAACGCCTCAGGCATCGTCACAGGCGATATTTGGACATTCAAGACAAGAGGCACTGCTGCATCTAATCCCAGCCCGTCATACGGCGCTGTTATCGGCGAGCTTACCAACCCTGCGGTTGATGTCACCCTCTCCTGGGCGGCGGGGGCTTATGCCGCCGACATAAACGGCCACGACGTATATTTCGGCACCAGCGAATCAGATGTCAATAACGCATCTATCGCAAGCCCGCTGGGCGTCTATGAAGGCAGACAGACCACGACCTCGCAGCAGCAGACCGCTCTTACTCTCGATGTCACTTACTTCTGGCGTATCGACGAAGTGAACTTAGCCGCTTTCTGGAAAGGCCCAATCTGGAAATTCTCCACCGACTCCGGCAAGGCAAAGAATCCGTTTCCGGCAAACGCCGCCCCCGCGGCCAGTACGGAATCGGTTCTGACCTGGACCAGCGGCTACGCCGCTGCATCTCATGACATCTACTTTGGCACGGCCAATCCGCCTCCGTTTGTCGCAAATCAAGCCGCCGCGAAGTACGACCCCAACACACTTGCGCCAAAAACAACCTACTTCTGGCGAATCGATGAACACAACGTGTTCGGCACAAAGCAGGGCGATATCTGGTCGTTCACGACCTCCGCCTTCGGCAGGATTTATCCGGGCCAGGTCGGCGTCAATACGGGCCCCCAGTTTGTTGACCTCGCCAAAGAGCTGACAAACTACGCCGATACGAGCGGTAATTCCTTTACTGCATCCGACCTTGACGCAAACGGCTGGCCTGAAGAGGATTTCCAGATGTTCTTTGACCTGCGGCTCGTCGCCGAATGGGATAATCCTCCT
>CAYGZM010000421.1:0-2129 GCA_964354365.1 uncultured Pirellulales bacterium | reverse complement strand
GGAACGGCCTTTATTGTCCCGTCGCGGAGCTCCTGGAGCATTGCGGTTTGCGGAAGAATACTTACGCCTGCATCTATTTCCACGGCCCGCTTGACGGTCTCGATGTTGTCGAATTCCATCACGGGTCTGACGGTGATGTTGTAGCGCTCCAGGATGCTGTCTATCCAGAGACGCGTGGGAACATTCTTCTCAAATGCGATGTATTTTTCAAATTGGAGTCTGTGAATATCGACCTGCGATTCGTGCGAGAGGGGGTGCTTTGGACTGCACGCCAGGACCAACGGCTCGTTTTCAAAGTCGTACACGTCGAGCCGCTTATCCTTTTTCGGAACCGCCAGAAGGCCGATATCAATATCACCGGCCAGAACCAGCTCATAAATCCTGTCGGCGCTGAAGTATTCGATATGGACGTTCACGTTCGGATGGCTGACCATTAACCTCTTGATGTAGTCCGGCAGAGTGTGCATCCCGATACTGAAGATTGCACCGACGTTTATTCTGCTGCCCGCCGACGATTTCAGCGCATTTAGCTCGCTCCTCAACTGTTCATATCTGTCGAGCATGTCCCGGCCGGCACTATAGAGCGCCTGCCCGGCCTTGGTAAGCTCGATGGGTCTTTTCTTCCGGTCGATTAGCTGGCACTTATGTGCAACTTCGAGCTGTGCCAATTGCTGTGAAACGGCTGATTGACTCATGAAGTGCTTCTCTGCGGTTCTCGAGAAGCTTCGCAAATCAGCCAGATCGCAGAACATCTTAAGCGTTTCTATGTGCATTATAAGCTGCCCTAATGGGCTATATTATCATTTAGCCCCTTGTACAACGACTTCACTATAGGTTATACTATAGAATCGTAACATTCAATGCAATTATGTTATTTTGTCATTAGTGTAACTTATTTCGTTAGTCGCGTAAAACCAAAGTTTTAACCTTTTGTGGAGGTTATTGAAGTGGCAGCAAAGACTATTGTGCAAGCTGTGTACGAACAGGTGCTCAAACGGAACCCCGCCGAGCCCGAGTTCCAACAGGCCGTTAAGGAAGTTCTTGACTCACTCGTCCCGGTAGTGGAGAAACGCTCGGAGTACGTCGATGCCAGGATTCTCGACAGGGTAGTCGAGCCGGAAAGGCAGATAATGTTTCGAGTCCCCTGGCAGGATGACCAGGGCAATATCCACGTCAACCGCGGATTTCGGTTTGAATTCAACAGCGCGCTTGGTCCGTACAAGGGTGGGCTGCGATTCCATCCCACCGTCAATGCGAGCATCCTGAAATTCCTCGGGTTTGAGCAGGTTTTCAAAAATTCACTTACGACTCTGCCGATGGGCGGAGGTAAAGGCGGGTCGGACTTTGATCCCAAGGGCAAGAGCGACAGTGAAGTTATGCGTTTCTGCCAGAGCTTTATGATCGAGCTTTTCCGCCATATCGGGCCGGATACCGATGTCCCAGCGGGCGATATCGGTGTCGGGGGGCGCGAAATCGGGTTCTTGTTCGGCCAATACAAGCGGCTTCGCAACGAATTTACCGGTGTCCTGACCGGCAAAGGGTTGAACTGGGGCGGCTCACTGATTCGTCCGGAAGCGACAGGATATGGATGCGTGTACTTCGCCGAGGAGATGCTCAAGACCCGCCGCGATACCTTCGAAGGCAAGATTTGCACCGTCTCCGGCTCTGGAAACGTGGCGCAATACACAGTCGAGAAGCTCAACCAGCTTGGCGCAAAGGCCGTCAGCCTCTCCGACTCCAACGGCACAATCTATGACCCCGACGGGATCGACGATGAGAAGCTCGCCTTCGTGCTGGAGCTCAAGAACGTGCGGCGCGGGCGCATCAGGGAATATGCTGATAAGTTCGGCGCCAAGTATCTCGATGGATTAAGGCCGTGGGGCATCA
Source organism: uncultured Pirellulales bacterium (assembly GCA_964354365.1). GTDB lineage: Bacteria > Planctomycetota > Phycisphaerae > Sedimentisphaerales > Anaerobacaceae > CAYGZM01. The sequence continues at coordinate 242 of CAYGZM010000421.1, read as the reverse complement.
AATGCGACTGTGCCTTCCCGAGCGCAACCCAGAACGAGATTGACGAGGAAGATGCCAAGACCCTGCTCAAGAACGGTTGCCGTCTTGTTGCCGAAGGCGCAAACATGCCGAGCACGCCCGATGCTATCGAACAATACCTTGCCAGGAAGATACTCTACGGGCCCGCCAAGGCTGCAAACGCCGGCGGCGTTGCAACATCCGGCCTGGAGATGTCGCAGAACTCGATGCGCCTTTCCTGGACG
>CAYGZM010000420.1:0-2144 GCA_964354365.1 uncultured Pirellulales bacterium | reverse complement strand
AAGACAGTTAAGGAGAATAGCTTTGCTTTTCATGATTAGCGGCAAACACGTAAATATAACCGACGCAATGAAAGTCCACGCGGAGGAAAAGACCTCAAAGCTTCCGCGGTACTACGACAGCATCAATCAGGTTGAGGTGATAATCGACGGCGGCGAGGGCGGCAAGGTAAGCGTTGAGGTGATTGCGCGGGCCGAGCATGGCAAGGTTTTCGTCGGGACTGAAATTGGCGGGGATGCTTACGGGTGCATTGACGCAGCCGTTCATAAGCTCGAGCAGCAGTTGAGACGGGCTAAGGGCAAGGAAAGAGACAACAAGCATCCTGGCCCGGCAGAGACGACGTAGTGGGGCAGTCTTTTATGTGGCCCCTTTTTGTATTTGGTTCGGCCGGACAGGCCGAAGGTATTTTTTTAGAGCTGATGCGATGAGATTTGCGGATTTTGTGTGTTTTGAAGCGTTAATTCCCAAGCTCAAGGCTGTTGACCGCGACGGGGCGATAGCCGAGCTTGTCTCGGCGCTGGATGCTGCGGGCAAGCTTGGCGTCGGCAACTGCAGTAAGATTACGAAGGTGGTGATCGGCAGGGAAAACGAAGCCAGTACGGGCATGGGCAAAGGCGTTGCGGTGCCGCACGTCAAGCACCGTGCGGTTACGGAGGTGGTTGCCACGGTCGGCTGCAGGTCGGCCGGGATTGACTTTTCGGCGCTCGACAAACAACCCGTCTATTCCGTGATACTCTTGATAAGTCCTGCCGAGTATCCGGACAAGCATCTTCAGGCGATGGAAAAGATTTTCAAGCATCTTCAGCAGGAGAAGTTCCGCAAGTTTCTGCGCCAGTGCCAGCGGGCCGAGCAGATTGAGGATCTTCTGAGGGAGGCCGACGAGGACCCTTCTTTATGAGTCGGTGTTCTGCGGATATTGGCGGGGCGGCCCGCCGCCCCGACTCGCGTCGGAAGACGCGGGGGCAGGCAAGCTTGAGGACCCGAAAAGGGGATGAATGTCTTGGACAAACTGGTTTGCGAAACGGAAGTTGAAATAAAGAACGCGGACGGGCTGCACATGCGTCCGGCGATGCAGTTTGTCGATATTGCAAACCGGTTTGATAGCGAGGTGACCGTCAGCAACGGGCAGACAAATGTGGACGGCAAGAGTATCATGCAGATGAGCATGCTGGCGGCGACCTTTGGGACCAGGCTGAAGGTCCGAGCGGAAGGAGCAGATGCCGAAGATCTGATCAAGGCTCTGCGAGAGCTTGTTGAAGAGAAGATGTTCGGCGAGCCTGCGCCGGAGAAGTAAAACGCGGAATTGGTTTCGTATCTCCCCCTCGGGGCAGGCGTATTTCGTATTTGGTATGTCGGATGTCGTCCCGGCGTGGCGGGATTGCGGACTGCGCGCGGGGGATTCGTATCTCGTATTGCGTATTGCGTATTGCGTATCGCGTATTGCGTATCGCGCGGGGGAATTGGGTTTGATTGGGTTTGTTTTTTCGAATCGGGCGAGGGTGCTTTGTTTTCATAATCCTTTGCGGCAAAGAAGGTTGCATTGGTTTTGTCGTTTAGGAAATTGGCTTTGTTTTGCATAATACAGGGCGTGGTTTCTTGGTAAATTGGGGTAAATAGGCAGCTTGGGATGTAGAGAGAGTATTGAAGCAGATTCCTCCGCTTCGGCACACTGGAAGCGTGCCTTCGGTCGGAATGACAGGGTGTGCAGGAGGTTGCGTTGGTTTTGACTTTGCGAAAATTGGGTTTGTTTTGCGAAAAAACAGGGCGATTTATAGAGGAGTCTCGACAAGTGTAGAGCGCCAGCCTGATTGAGAATGCAAAAATCAAAGTGCAAAGTGCAAAGTTGCGGAATCCCGGCTTCGCCGGGATGGGCGTTTTAGGTAGAAGACAGGAGACAGGAGACAGAAGACAGGAGACAGGAGACAGGAGACAGAAGACTGGAGACAGGAGACAGAATCCAGAAGAGGGATTCCCGATGAGCCGGGATGGGCGTTTTAGTTGTAGGTTCGTTCTCCATATCAAGAGTCCTCTATTTGTTAGATGCATATTATACATCACAGACTGTTGGGTGTCAAGTTAATTCTTGTTAACCACAGATTTCTTGGCGCGGCTTCGGGCCTTTGGCCCTCAGCCGCAACCAAAAAGT
>CAYGZM010000419.1:0-2146 GCA_964354365.1 uncultured Pirellulales bacterium | reverse complement strand
CCGATTTTGACCACGCCACGCAGGTTCCAACCCTCGAATCCGCGAAGTCGGGCTACCGTGCTGCGCACCGTAAAGTCAAGAAAAACCCCGGTAAAAGGCAGATTTGCAGCCAAAATTCCGTAGTTACGACGTCTTTTTCGCGCCCCGAAATGCTCGTGATGCTCTTTCGTCAACCGAAACTCCGCGTTCTCCACGTCCTCGGCCCTTCGGCAAGCTCAGGACTGTCGCGGTGAGCAATGGTAAGGCATCAGGACTCGGCTGTGAGACCTCGGATAACGTCTATTAGGGCGTGGGTTCCGGCTTTTCCTCCGCCTTTGGCGTGGGGGACGGCGAGGGGCTGCTTTGCCAGTGCTACGCCGGGCAGGGGCTGGTTGATCTTCTCCGCGAAGCCCGGGCCGGAAGCCGACTGCAGGCAGGCAACCCGCTGGTTTCCGGCCCGGGCCGCGGATTCATCGTTCGACCCCCGTTGGACCATTCCATCCGGGTGCGCTCGGGGGCCTTGCGTGTCTTAGTCCAACATGCCCATCAATACCAATTGGGCTTCCTGACGCACCTTCACTGCTTTTCGCAGCTCCTGCTGTGCGGTAACGAGCTGCTGCTTGGTAGCCTGTTTGGCCGTGCGCAGCGCGGCGAGCTGCTTGGTGATGTCTTCCGGCTTTGCCGCAGTGTCATCGAGCGTGGTGCGCAACTGGTCCGAGGCTTTTTCCACAGCCGACACCTCCCTGGGCGGTGTGCCTTGTGCGGCGCCGGGCTGGTCGGCCTGGGGGCCGCGCCGTGTGCTGCCGAACATTCCGCCGCGGCCGGATCCCGAAAGCTGCTGGTTCAAATCATAGACTTTCATGACGCGAGGTCCGAGAGTCTTCCATTCCTCAGCGCTGGACGCAAGCTGCTCCTGCATGCGCTGCTCCATCATCTGGCGCATTTGCGCCCGGTCAAAGCGCTGTCCGCCGGGCCCGCCCGGCTGGCCGCCACGCGCGCCCGGCTGTGCGCCAGACGTGGCCGGCTGTCCACCCTGACCGGCACGATCACTTCTTGTGGCCCCCGCCCCAGCCTGTCCCAATGCCACGCTGAGCAATAGCGCACCCACAACACACACTGCCAAGCCAAAAATGATTCTACGCCTAAACATACTTAGTCTCCTTTGAAAAAATGTTAGTAAATAAGTTTCTTGGTTCTCACGACCAAATATCCAAATTATACCAACGATATGATATCACTGCGAGATATAAAATCAACTCGGATTGAGCGAACCATAATAGCTGCTGATTCCTGTGAAATCCATTCTTTGCGCCGTTGGCGCCCGGCGTATGTTGCCTTTAACACCCGGTTCCTTTACACAATATAGTGGCCGGATTCCGTCCGGGGTTACACATAGTCTGATAAATCTTCTTCGAGAGCTATCAGAACAAGCTGCGCGGGGCGATTTTTCCCCGAACGGAGGATTGGGCTTTCGGTGTAAGCATAAGGAAATTCGTCTTTCGTGTGTTCTGCCCTCGTAGCCACTCACAGTTGAATTCGTGGGTGCTGTTCGGTCAGCCTCATGACGACCAAGTTATTCGGATAGGCTCTTAGAATTGTAAAATCCGTGTGTTCACAGGCCATATCCTTCGACTCCGCTTCGCTCCGCTCAGGATGACAGAGAGCGCTGCTCTCCGTTCGTACACCGTCCTGAACCTGTCGAGGGAATGATAACCTGCCGTATTCACTTGTCGAAACGGAGCCTATAACCATTATCGCCTGCGAATCGCTCAATTTGGGTAGTCCCGTCAGGCTTTTCCCGCCCCTAATTGGCGGATTACGTCGATCAGGGCGTGGGTTCCGTCCTTGCCTCTGCCCCTGGCCTGGAGGACGGCGAGCAGCTGCTTGGCCAAAGCGACGCCGGGCAGGGGCTGTTTTAGCTGTTCGGCGTATTCGAGGACCAGGCGCAGGTCCTTTTGCTGCAGATCGACCATAAAAGCCGGCTTGAGGTCTCCGGCGATTATTTTGGGGCCGAGGGCCTTTAGCGAATGGCTGCCGGCGGCCCCGGCAGAGGTCACTTTTAACGTGGTTTCGAGGTCCAGGCCCGCTTTTTCAGCGAAGGCAAGGCCTTCTGCGATGCTCATAATCGTGTGAATGACCATAATCTGGTTGGCGAGCTTTGTCATCT
>CAYGZM010000418.1:0-2154 GCA_964354365.1 uncultured Pirellulales bacterium | reverse complement strand
CCGCCAGCTCGCAGCATCGTCCCACGTCGCAGGATGAGCAGTCGCATCAATAATGTGCAAAGACTGGCCCCCGCCGTCCGTCGTCGGATACCACCTGTCACTGTACCCAAACCGCATTATCGCAGCATCCAAAGGCCAGGGGAGCGTAAGAACAATGTCCTCGCCGCCCCCGCTAAGACCGCCGGAGTACACGCCTGCAACCTTGGGACCCATACCGTACATCGACCTGAACGCCGCCAGACTGCTCACCACAACCACGTACTCGCCGGCCTCAAGCTCCATATTCGGGAATACAAACTCCACACCCTCAAGGAACTGCACCCCGTCAAGATTCAGCGTCTTATCACTGATGTTCTGAAGCTCTATGTAGTCAAAGTTGCTCCCCGAAGGCGAGTGGTACATCAGCTCGGTAATACGAAGACCGGCCAAAATGTCCAGATCATCAAAGAACGGATATTCCTCATCTATCTTCGTCATCGTAACATCCATCTCGGCTGAGATAACAAAGTCCGACTGATTGCCGGCGTTGTTCATCGCGTGTATTGCAAGGACGTTCTTACCCGCCCGCAAATCGCCGATGTGGTCGGAGATATCGACTATAACGTCGAAGTTGTCGCCGTCGGCCTCGTGACCGCTGTCAGAGCCGGAGGTCCAAGCGGGAGTCCCGGCAAAATTACGCCTATCGACTATGACGCCGTTTATATACGCCACGTAACCATCGTCATAGCGAGTCTTCAGCGTCAGACCCGTAATATCGGCAAGGTCATCGGCGTTGACAGTGAACGGTATGCGGACATAACAGGTGTTCCGAAGATTGTACATCTGCGCCTCAACGTCGAGCGTTATCAGGCTGTCATAATCCGTGCTGGTCCTGTCGTAGCCGACGCCGCCGGGACCGCCTGTGCACAACGTCCAGCCTGAGTCGGCAAAATCAGGGTCGGAATTCCACGTGGCGCCAACGTCGCCGGCTAAAACAGGAACTCTCACCCTCTTGCCCGAATTCTCCGGAACAAGCGTGCTCGTCGTCACTATCGTGCTGCCGAACGTGTTCGCAACGCCCGGTGTGGGCAACTCGAAAAACTCATAGCTGGCGGAACCGTTCGGGGCGCGGCCCTGAGATACATCCGTCGTCTGAGGACCATACAGGACCTGGTCTATCAGATTCAAGTCCGCGTCGAACAGACCTATCATCTCCCCGTCCGCAGAGAGCTTGAAATCAACCTCCGAAGGCTCATTGCCGTCGTTCGCCCGGAAAACCGTATAGCCTTGCGGCGGTACGAAGCTCAGCGGAACGATCCTGTGCTTGCCGGGCTGCGTTATTGGATTGTCCGTAAGGTACATACCATCGAGGGCCACAGGAAGAGAATGCGGATTGTACAGTTCAATGAAGTCGTCGTCGAACAGGACCTGCCCGTTCGCAAGCCACTCGTTTATCTTCAGAGTGTCCGGATCGCCCAACGGCTGGACAATATTGGCCATACCGAAGGTCATCCGGTTGAGCTTCCAGGACCGCTCCCAGCCAACACGACCGATAGAGAACTCGTTTATCTGAGGCCCAAACTCAACCGAATCGATCAAGTCACGGCTGCTATCGGGCCTGGCTTTATCGTACAGATACAACGCCTCGCCGTCCGCCAACAGCCCAAATCCAATGTGGTTCCTCACGCCGGTATTCAAATCACCGTAGAGGATCATATAATCGCCCGGATTCATCATAGTAGTAAAGACATTCCCGGAGCTGAATACAAACTTGCCGGGATCGGTCGGGTTGTCGCTCAGGCTCATACCGGCCAGGTTAATCGGCCCGGGGCCGTCGTAGTACAGCTCGATTATGTCCGGATCGGACCCGTGAGTGTGCGCCAATACCTCATTTATCAGCAAATCTCCGTGGGTAACGTCAACGCTCCAGGTGTGTGAGGCGGTCGGACTATCCTCGCTCTGCCAGACGCCCGCCGAGTTCTTGCCGACTGCATAGACCGTATAAGATGCGCCGTTGGCAAGGCCGCTCAGCACGATTGGCGCGTCCACCGACAATTCCGCGCTCCAGGGACCGGTCGGGCTGTTCACGGAGTACTTGTAGCCGATGATGCCCGGCCCGCCTACCGTCAATGTAGCGCTCGTCCGGTAGGTTATAGCGTAAGGCTCGCCGGAAAT
>CAYGZM010000417.1:0-2200 GCA_964354365.1 uncultured Pirellulales bacterium | reverse complement strand
TCGAAATCCTAAATCCGAAACAAATCCAAAATTCAAATGCTCAAGACGACCCGATTGGGTCATTTGGATTTTGGTCATTTGAGATTGTTTAGTATTTCGATCTTCGTGCTTCGTATTTGTCCCTTTACGGTCTTTTGGCCCTGACGAATTCTCTGATTTTCGAGAGTGAGAAGGTGTTGAGCACGTCGCTCTTTGTCGCCCAGCCTCTGGCGGCGGTTGCGGCGCCGAAGCCCATCAGTCCGAGGGCGGCGGCGCTGTGGGCGTCGGTGCCGATGGCGAGCTTGACGCCCGCCTCGACGGCCAATTTGCAGTGAACGTCCTTGAGGTCGAGGCGCTGCGGGTTCGCGTTGACTTCGAGGGCGGTATGGGTTTGGGCGGCGTGGTCGATTACCGCGGCGATGTCGAGGTCCATCGGCTCTCGCTGCCCGATGAGCCGACCCGTCGGATGGGCGATGCAGTTTATGTATGGATTGTCCATTGCCTTGAGCGTCCGCATTGTCACCTTCTCGCGCGCCCCGCCCATAGCGGAATGTATCGAGGCGACAACAAAATCAAGCTCGGCGAGGAGCTCGTCGTCGAAGTCCAGAGAGCCATCGGCAAGGATATCAACCTCGCTGCCCGCCAATATAGTTATGCCCTTGGTCTTATCATTGATTTCTCGGATTTGCTCAATCTGGCGGGCGAGCTGTTTGGGGGCCAGGCCGTTGGCAATGGCCGACGAGCGCGAATGGTCGGTGATGCAGATATATTTATAGCCCAAGTTTCCGGCGGCCTCGGCAAGCTCTTTAATCTCGCAGTGGCCGTCCGAGGCTGCTGTATGGGCGTGAAAATCGCCCTTGAAATCACTCAACTCGATGAGCTCGGGGAGTCGATGCTCCCTTGCAGCCTCGACTTCGCCGCGGTCTTCCCGCAGGACCGGGACAATATAATCAAGCCCGAGCTTTCTGTAAATCTGTTCCTCGGCGGCGCCGGCAATCATCTTTTCGCCCTTGAACAGGCCGTATTCGTTAAGCTTCAGGCCGGCCTTGGCGGCGATTTCCCGCAAACGGACGTTGTGCTGTTTCGAGCCGGTGAAGTACTGGGCGGCGGCGCCGAAACTGGCCTTTGGCACGACGCGGACGTCCACGTGGATGCCTCCGGCGGCGGTTTGGATAATGGCCGAGCCTTTTGTCGGCCCGGAGGCAAGGACCTCCTGGACGAAGGGGGCTTTGGTGAAGGCCTCAACGACCCGAGCGGGGGCGTCTTTTTTGCCGGGTGCGCCGACGAGTATGTCAACGTCGCCGATAGTCTCGGCACAGCGGCGGAGCGAGCCGGCTGCCTGGACCTTCAAATTCCCGGGCAAGGCCCGCAGCATCGCGCCGACGATTTCGGCGGCATCGAGGGCCTGGTCGAGGCGAATCCTGCCGGTCGATTTTTCGAGAAAGTCGATGCCCCTTGCGATTATGGCGGCTTTTTTGTCGCCGAAGCCGGGCAGTTGGGCAAGAGAGCCGGTCTCGATGGCACGCTTTAAGTCGGCGATGTTGGCGACTTTCAACTGCTCATAAACCGCCTTCACGCCCTTATGCCCGATTCCCGGTATCCGCAGCAGGTCCAACAGGTCGGGCGGTATCTTTGCAAGCAGGTCCTGGTGCGCGGTTATCCCGCCGGTCTTAACGAATTCTTCGATTTTGGCGAGGCTCGATTTGCCAATGCCGGGCATCTCTGCAAGCCGGCCGGTCTCCAAGAGAGTCTCGACGTCGGCAGGGGTATCCGCGATAATCCGGGAGACTTTGCGGTAGCTGCTGATACGGAACGGGTCCTCGCCGAGGATTTCCATAACGTCAGCCATTTGGCTGAACAGGTCGCTCAGAATCGCATTTTTCATGGGCTTGATTATATCGGCGCGCCACCATAATGCTACAACGCTACTTGGATTTTGGCAGCAAGCACAATAATCTCTTGTTGCATAAGCAGTTACGGTAGCCCTGTCGAATATGAGCGATCAAATCAGCTTCAAGGACACTTTGGCGAATCCGAATTTGCGTTTTGCGCTTTACCGGCCACCAGCAGAACAAGCCTGTGGGGGCCGGGGCTGGCCTTCTGCCTGCTGGCAGCCTAAAGGCGATAAACGCGATTCTTGGGCACATAGACCCGATATTTGCAGCGTAAGGCCTCGTAACAAAATAACATGATGAATTTGCCAAAATCATGTTGGTCGAAT
>CAYGZM010000416.1:0-2217 GCA_964354365.1 uncultured Pirellulales bacterium | reverse complement strand
TCGAAATCTGGGGCATTGGCGAAAATCAGACCTATCCGTTCCTCCGGACCGAGCCAGCCGGCGATTTGGACCACGACAAAAGGGTGAACCTTGTTGACCTTGCAATTATGGCCATGCATTGGCTTGCCGCAAATAATCCATAACGTTTTTGAGGTTAATGCGAAAGGTATTCCAAAGAAATTGAGAGGTTGAAGCTATGAATATAAAATCACTTTTTATCACGTCAGTAGCCATTTCAATTCTCTTTTCCGGCGTATCGGCGGTTGCAGGCAAGACCATTTACGTCGATGACAGCGCCACTGGTGCAAATAATGGCTCATCTTGGCTCAACGCTTATAGTTACCTCCAGGATGCCCTTACTGCTGCGTCAACCGGCGACCAGATTCTGGTTGCACAGGGCACTTACAGGCCCGACAGAGGCCAGGGAATCACTCCCGGCGACCGCTCGTCGAGCTTCCAACCGGCTAATGGCCTAACAATAAAGGGCGGCTATGCCGGCTGCAACGCCCCTGACCCGGATGTTAGAGACATCCGCAGCTACGAAACCATTCTGAGCGGCGACCTCGACGGCAACGATGTAGAAGTTGCCGACCCAACGGAACTGCTCTCGGAACCTACCCGCGCAGAAAATAGCTGCAATGTCATCGTTGCAAGCGGTTGTGATAGGACAACCTTGCTCGAGGGTCTTACAATTACTGGTGGTAACGGCAACGGCGCAATGCTAAGTGGAGCCGGAATATACAACGGCAAACCCACGGTCAGCCTCTGCAAGATTGTTGCTAACTCCGCTGTCTCCAGCGGCGGCGGGATATATTTCGAACATGCCGCCCATTCACAGGGAGCACTGCTCAAAGACAGCACCATCAGCCACAATTCCGCTAACAGTGGCGGCGGCGTCTATGGCTGTGCAGAGGTCGTCAATTGCACTTTCACCGACAACGCAGCAGTCGATGGCTATGCAGGCGCATTAAACCTGGGCTCAGACTGCGAAACCACCGTTACCGACTGCATCTTCAGCCGTAACTACGCCGCGCAAAGCGCAGGCGCTGTCTATCTCGATGCAAGCGGCACGGAGGTGACATTTACACGCTGCACCTTTGTCGCTAACTCCTCAGGCGATAAGGGAGGCGCAATCTATGCTGATGGCTGCACCTGCGGAAGCTACTCTACATTCTACCAGTGCAGATTTATAGGCAATAGCGCGGCTGGCGACGGCGGCGCAATATGCGATTATGGATTCACCGACACGCAACTATATAGTTGCCTGCTTGTGGGAAACAGCTCCGGCAAAAACGGCGGCGCATTGTGTGACGAGTACGACGGCGGCAGCGCCCTTATTAACTGCACCGTATCCAACAATACCGCAGCAGGCCAGGGCGGCGGTGTCTGTTACGACAACTATTCATATAAAGGCCGACGTTTGGCCAACACAATTATCTGGGCCAACTCCGACAAAAACGGACGGACGGACCCCTATTCACAGATTTATCTCATTGACGTAAGCGAATTGCAGGATGTTACTCATTGCTGCATCCAGGTTATCCCCCCCGAAATCAAAGGACAGGGTAACACTACTTCCGATCCGCTATTCATAGATGCTGATGGCCCTGATAATGTCCCTGGGAACGAAGATGACAACCTTCACCTGTTTTGGGGTTCTCCCTGTGTTGATACCGGCCATAATGAATACGTCCCTCAACAGTCAAGCGACCTCGACGGCAACCCGCGCATCATAAATGGCACTGTTGACAGAGGTGCATACGAGTATGGACGTCAAGAGCCGGGTATTATCTATGTTGATGACAGTGCCACTGGGATTAACAACGGCACATCATGGAAAGATGCTTTTAAGTATCTTCAGGTTGGAATCCTTACTGCGTCGAGTGGGAATGAGATTCGTGTGGCTCAAGGCATTTACAAACCCAACGAAGGGGTGGTTAGGGACACGCCTGACGACAGACTCATAACATTCCAACTGAAAAACGGTGTTACGATTAAAGGCGGGTACGCGGGTTTTGGGCAGCCGGACCCTGATAATCGCAATATTGAGGTGTACAAGACTATCCTGACCGGCGACATAAAAGGCAACGATGTCGATGTTAGTGACCCGTGTTTTTTGCCGAGCGAACCGAGCAGGATGGACAATAACTATCACGTGGTGACAGGAAGCGGAACAAATGAAACAGCCGTGCTCGACGGTTTTACGATTACAGGCGG
>CAYGZM010000415.1:0-2244 GCA_964354365.1 uncultured Pirellulales bacterium | reverse complement strand
AAGAACTGCTGTGTCGAGGTTTTCTCTCCGGGCGGGACTTGTACGGTCGAGTCGGCGTGGAGGCAGGTAAAGAGCGTGTTGGTGGCTACGGAGATTCCTGCGCCGGAGGCGGCGCATCCGGCGGCGATGATCCTGCGGTTGTCCCGGCTGACTACCGCCAGGAGCACCCATCGCGGATTTTTGCCCAGCTCATCCGCGCTCGGCCCTGCGATCCACCGCACGCAGTCGCCCCCGCGCGAGAGCCGGCGCATGGGCGTAAACTTGCCCTCTGCGGTGTACACGTAGGTCCGCAGTTGTTCGCAATCGTAAAACATCGGGCAGCTCTGCAGGTTGAAGCAGGAGCTTGTTGCAAAGCTGCCGGGCTGAGCGGTGAGATTGGCAGCGGTGAAGCGCTGCTCAACGGACTCCCGGTGGGCGAGGAACTCGGCTTCGACAGTCAAATCGGCGAATCGCATCTCGTAGGCTGCGCGCTGGGGTGTTCGCGCTAGCCAGGTGATGTCCGGCGTTTTACGCCAAGTCATGACGCTCGAACCGTTCCAGATGATTGTCTCGGGTGCGCTCAGGCCGATGATTTCGCGTCCGAAATTCGGAACGTGGATCGAAATGTGTCGTGAAGTCCCACCGTGGGCGGCAAGCTCGGGCGGGCCGCCGGCGCTGGCTGCCTGGAGCTGCTGCATCGCCGCGGCGGTCAGGAGCGTTTTCGGGGGCCTGGACTGTGGCGCCTGGGGCGGTGCCCGGTCGCCGTCAAGGGCACAGCGAAAACCGGTAAAGGACGACTGCCAATCCTCGTAGGCGTACCAGCCCGATGCGATTCGGAAGCTCAACGGGTCCTCGTGAAACCAGCTTGCAGCCTTCATCAACTGGAACTGGACGCCGTGATGCGGCAGCACGTCGGCGATCCATTCGAGGACCTGGCCGGCAAAATCCTCGATGCCCGCAGCGCTTCGGCCACAATCGCCGGCGCCAACGGGTCGTGTCCCCGGCAGCTCCCAGGAGATGCGGTCGGAGCGTGGGAGCTTCAGCGGTCCCGGCCATGCGTCGCCCCAGGCGAAAACGGATCGGCTCGGCCCTGCGACTGCCGTCTCCCACTCTTCGGCGCTGGGCAGACGCTTTCCCGCCCATTTGGCATAGGCCGTTGCGTCTTTTCCGCTTACCCCCGTGGCGGGGTGGTCGGCATATTCGTTTGGAAACAGGCCATCCCATTGCCGCCACCACGACGGTCGCCGATGGCCGGTCGCCTCAATAAAAGCGAGGTATTGAGCGTTGGTTACGGGGTATCGGTCAATCCAGAAGGGTGGTAGGTTGACTTCGCGCTGCGACAGGTCGTCGCCCAGCCAGGTGGGGTGGCAGTCGAACCGTTTGGCAAGCTCCGCCCTCTCAGGCGCGCTCGTGCCGACCGTCAGCCGGCGGGCAGGGATGAGGATCATACCATTTTCCTGCTGGCTGGCCGCTGCCGCCGGTTGGAGACAGACTACCGCAAACAGGGCGGCTAAAGTAAAGCGACCGCAGGCGGATTCTTTTCCAGGACTTCGTCGGTTCATAGCCGGCCCCGCAAATCTGTCAACGGCGGTTGTGAGGGCTTCTCAAGAAGAACGGCGTCGTAGAAAGTCGAGCACGTCACTTGATTTTATAGCTGACCGATATTCCGTCGTTCTTCTCCATAGAGGCGCGGATGATGACCGTGTCGTAGTTGGGGCTGGTTTGTATGTAGTCGAGGAAGTCCTTCATTGCCCTTTCGGAGCGTATGACGTTGTCGGCCACGATAACGGCGCCGGGTTTGAGCTTCGGCTCCATCAGTTTGAGATATTTGAGATAATCCTGCTTCAGGGCGTCGAGGAAAACGAAATCGAACTCGCCTTCAAGGGTAGGGAGCGTTTTGAGGGCGTCGCCTTCGATGCAGGTGACAGTGTCCTCCAGGCCGATTTTCTGTACGTTCTCCCTGCAGGCGTTGAACATTTTCGGGTCGATTTCCAGCGTGTAAAGGTGGCCGCCGGTTCTCTCGAACGCTATCCCCATATTGATGGAGCCAAAGCCCGTGGCTGACCCCACTTCGACCCCGCGCTTGGCGCGGGCGCTTTCGACGAGGATTCGCAGCATCATCGCGTCGCCAATGGTGGTATTGATCGAGATGCGATCAAAGTCCTTGACGAACTGGTTGCGGAACTCGCTGGTCTTCTTCTGTTCGCCGGCGTAAGTCAGAAGTGCGCAAAAGCCCACAAGGCCGACGCACAGAACCGGGATCAA
>CAYGZM010000414.1:0-2259 GCA_964354365.1 uncultured Pirellulales bacterium | reverse complement strand
CACAGGGGATTGTTGTTTTTGCTTTTTGCGTTTTTGTTGCCGGCTCCGGACAGCGGGGCGCCGGTTCCGGCGGCAAATCCTGCGGCTCGCAGCGCCGCCGGGCGGAGCAGCTGGTTTGTTGAGCTGCCTACCGAGACTGTTGAGGACAAGATCCGAGGCGGCCTGCTCGGTCAACTGCTCGGCAACCTCAACGGACTGCCTCACGAGAACAGGTACTACGACGAGCCCGGCAACGTTACGGACTACACGCCCGCCCTTCCGGACGGCGCCCGGACGGACGATGACACGGATATTGAGTGGGTCTATATCGCCGCGATGCAGCGCAGCGGAACCACCCTCCTTGCCCCACGGGATATTACGCGACTATGGAAAGAGCACATCAACGAGCACATCTGGTGCTCCAACCTGTACGTTCGCCGGCTTATGGATATTGGGCTCGACCCGCCGCTGACCGGCAGCCTTGCGTTGAATCCCTGGGGCAATTTCAACATATCGGGCCAGTTCGTGTGTGAGACGTTCGGGCTGATTTCTCCGGGTATGCCGCAGACGGCCGGGCGCATCGGCCTGCATTATACTCACGTCAGCATCGACGGCGAACCTGCGCAGGCAACGCAACTATTTACTGCTATGATCGCCACCGCATTCACCACGGATAACATCGAGGAAATTGTTGACGCGGGCCTTGCCTCTATCGACCGCAAGAGCCAGCTCGGCCCGATTATCGCGGACGTTCGCGGCTGGCACAAGCGACACCCTAAAGACTGGCGCGCCACCCGCGGCCTGATCAGGGACAAATACACGCTCTACGAGAGCAGAACGCGCAACCAGAACGGCTACGAACTCTGCACCGCTGCGACTGTTGCCGCTTTGCTCTACGGCGGGGGGGATTTCGTCGAGACGCTGAGGCACGCCTTCAATTTCGGCTGGGACGCCGACAACAACGCCGCCACTGCCGCCACCATCGTCGGTGTAATCAAGGGTTACCGCTGGATGCAGCAGCAGGGCTGGAAAATCCAGGATCGATATCACAACATTACTCGGCCGGGCATGCCTGACGATGAAACCATTACCAGTTTCGCTGATCGCATCATTGAAGCAGCCGGTCGCGTTATCACCGAGAACGGCGGGGGAAAAATCAGCCGAGACGGCAAAACCATCTACCACATCCGGGTTCAGAAGCCCGGCAATGTCGAAGCGCTGCCGAGCCTGTCGCAGCAGGTTAGTGCTCTTCAATCGGAGCTGGGGCCGCAAATCAAGGCCGGTTTCGCCGATGAGGCCACGACAGAGCAGCGGGCCCGCGCCGCCTACCTGGCGATTTGCTTAGGTCTGGCCGACTCGCTCCGGCGAGAAGACGCGGACCGCTGGGCTCGGGCACTGGCTTGCCTGGGGGAGTATCCGGGATTGTTGGATGTCCTGTTCAATAAGTCTCCCGGCCCGGCGGGCGACAGGCTTCGCGCCACGGCCGCGGCCGCCGGAGTCAAAGAACCCGGACAACAGAAGCAATAGCCGCCTTGTCTCTGAAAATCGCAGCGGCCCATCAGTCAGCCGGGTGCAGAAGCTCCTGGCAGCATTGTATCGCGCGGGAAAGGCCCGACGTTACGGCGCAGACGTTGCTCAACCCGTCGTCGGCGATCTTGTTCTGAGATGAGCGATAGATAAGTATGAAACCCAGTGATGAGCCGAGCCGGCCCAGAGGAACGGTAACTGCCGAGATCTTGTTCAGCCCGACTAAATTCCCCTGCAGGCCCATTGCAAACATATCATTGAGATCGCAGACTTTGTTCGCCTTGCAGATGTTGTCCATCAGATCGGGATTGAAGCAATTCTCCAGGTTCTGCTTTTCAAAGGCGATGGGCGTGGAGCTCTCGAATATATGCAGCTCGAAATCGTCCGCCCGACGCAGGAAGAAGGTGACATTTGCATCGTCGATATCTTCTTTGACGAGCCTGACCGCGGCGTAGAGCAGGCTGCTCAAGTCGGTTGCGCCAATGATCGACTCGTAGAAGCTCGCTGCAAAACTGACGGCGTTGAGTTTTTTTATGAAGTCCCTCTGTGCTGCAATAAAGTCATTGCAGAGTATGTCTATTTGCTTCGCCTGCTTCCTGCGGTCTTTGTTCAGTCTCTTGGCAAGCAGGCGCAATCTTCTATGTCGCTGCTCGTTGTTGGCCATCGTTTGCACTTTCTCCGTGAAGGCGCGCTGAGTTTCGCAGCGCTTCCTTAGCAATAGGTTCGGCTCAACAAGAGGCGGGCTTTAAGGCC
>CAYGZM010000413.1:0-2265 GCA_964354365.1 uncultured Pirellulales bacterium | reverse complement strand
ATGATCCAGCCAAACCAAAAGGTTATTAAGATGAACGAACCGCTGGCCAGCAGCAGAATGCGGACTATGGGAGGCACCGTCAAGCAAAGCATGAGAATCGCCAAAGACAGCAGGCTGGTCGGATAGAGGAAAATGTCAATGACCCACGGGAGCTTGCGTTCGCGGACAGGTTCAGGTTCGGGCTTTCGATATCCGAGCAGGAGCATATCGCGGCTTTCTACATCTGTGGGACTTTCGCCGTGGTGCTCGCCCGGCTCGGTTGTAGGTGCGGTCTCTTGCGGTGCGTCGAGGAAAGTGAGGTTGTATGGAGATTTCTCTGCGGGGGGATTTGGCGTGAGCAGGTCGGCTATTATCTGAGTCTCCGGGACGATGATTACGTTCCTGCATTTTGGGCATCTGCCTTTTTTGCCCGCCCGGCTCTCGGGCAGGTGGAATTTCTGGCCACAGTTGCCGCAGTTAAAAGTAATCATAGGGCTTCTTCTGTCCGAAACTGCCGGCACTTCGGCTCATCAGGCATCTGGCGGCACGGGCACATTCAAGGGCTGATGTACCGCTTCGCCCCAATAAATTATACGCACAGCAGTCGAGTTTATTCAAAACCAGGGCCCAACACAACTAAGTTACTCAAACTGACCGGTTCACCTTGTCATACCTGCGAAAGCAGGTATCCCCGGAACAGATATAATGCTGAGTGTCATTGTGAGGAACGAAGGGCCAAAGCAATCCCAACCGCTCGGACCACACGTTAGAACCTGCTATTTGTTTACGAGCTTTTCTTTTATCAGTTCCGCGGCCGCGGTGAGGGCGTCGCCGATTTTGGCGGGGTCCTTGCCGCCGGCCTGCGCCATTTGGGGCCGCCCGCCGCCGCCGCCGTCGATTATGGGTGCGATCTCCTTGATGATGTCGCCGGCCTTGAGGCCTTTCTTGATCAAATCGTCGGTGACGCCGGCCAGGAGCGTCGCCTTGCCGTCATCCTCGAAGCCCAGGACTATAGCGGCGGATTTGGCTTTCTTTTTAAGCATATCTATTGCTTCACGGGCCTGGTCGAGCGAGGTTGTGGAGAGCCTGCCGGTGATTACATGCGCCTCGGCGATTTTTTCGCTGTTATCGAGGAGCTGTTTGGCCTCGGCCATAACGTCGGAGCCGGAGAGGCGGGCGGCGGATTTCAATTGCTTGGCGAGCTTTTTGTTGTCGTCGAGAAGCCGTGCGACCCTTTCGGGAAGCGCCTCGGAGGGGACTTTCAGCATAACCGAGAGCTCATCGACTATGTCACTCGCCTTTTCGAGATAGTCGTTGAGAGCGGGGCCGGTCAGTGCGGTGATTCTTCGGACGCCGGCGGAGATACTCTCTTCTTTGATGATCTTGAAGCCGCCGATAGAGCCGAGCCTCTCGACGTGGGTGCCGCCGCAGAATTCCCGGCTGAAGGCCTCGCCGATCCGGCTTTCGTCGGCTGCACCGAGGCAGACTACGCGGACCTCGTTCCCGTACTTCTCGCCGAACAAAGCCATTGCGCCGAGCTTTTCGGCCCGGTCTCTGGGCATAACGGCCCAGGTTACGGGCGGGTCGGCGGCGATTTTTTCTCTGACCAGGTTCTCAACGTTCTCCAATTCGGCAGCGGTGGGCGCCTTGGGATAGGTGAAGTCGAATCTCAGGTAGCCGGGGCAGACGTAGCTTCCCTGCTGGGCCACCGAGCCGCCGAATCCTCCGAGGACGGACTGCAGGGCCCATTGGAGAAGATGGGTGGCGGTATGGTTTTTCTTTGTTGCGTTTCTGTCTTTGCCGACCACGGCTTTTACATTTTGGCCGGCGATGAAGGAGCCGCGGGTGACTTTGCCACGGTGGACGACGCAGTTAGCAATTCTTATGGCGCCTTCGACAACGAACTGAGCATTGTCTGATTCGATCAGGCCGCAATCGCCGACCTGTCCGCCCGCCTCGGCATAGAAGCAGGTCCTATCGAGAACAAGGCCGACCTCTGCGCCGGTTGGAATTTGACCGGCGTTGCTAAAGCCAGCGTTGTCGATCCAGCCGAGGATTTTACTATCGCAGGTGTCGGCATTGTACTTGTGCACGTCTTGGGTTGTGGGCAGCTCAGTATCGACCAAAGAGGCGACCAGCGAATCGTTTTTCTGGGCTGCGCGGGCGCGTGCTCGCTGGGCCTCCATAAGCTCTTTGAATTTTTCGGTATCAACTTTCAGGCCGCGTTCCTGGGCCATAAGCTGCGTCAGGTCGAGCGGGAAGCCGTAAGTGTCGTAAAGCTGGAAG
>CAYGZM010000412.1:0-2268 GCA_964354365.1 uncultured Pirellulales bacterium | reverse complement strand
TCACCTGGGGCCTTGCAGTTGACCGCGATGGCCGCGTAATAGTGACCCTCGAAGATGGGCAGGTTGTATGCTTCGGCGCGGAGCAGAGGGTCTTTGCTTCGGCGCAAAGTGGGCCGCAAGGGTGATATGCTTTATTGCGTACAGGCGGCATTGGCGTTACGCAGCCGGCTTAAGAATTGTGAATGGAGATTGACTCGATGATGAGATTATCGCGGCGATTTGGTTTGCCTGCCCTGACATTGCTTCTTTGCGGTGCGGGTTGCTTCAATGGTGCGCCGAAAGTGTTGCCTACGGACGAGAAATATACAGAGCAAGCCGCACTTGGGATGATAAAGGCGAGCCGCGGATCACTTGCGGCGGTGTATGCTCCGCTGGCTGAACACATCGTCTCAAGATTCGAGATAGGCGAGAAAGAGGGCGTAGGGATCGATTTAGGAAGCGGGCCGGGGACGCTCATCCTGGAGTTATGCGAGCGCACACGGCTTCACTGGATCAATGCCGATATAAATCCGCATTTCTTTACGCATTTTTACAGACAAGCGGAGAGGCGCGGTTTCGGGCACAGGGTTAGCGCAGTCCTGACCGATGCGCACGCCCTTCCATTTCGCGACAATTACGCGGATATTATTGTCTCTCGAGGGTCGTTCCATTTCTGGAAGGAAAAGGAACAGGCGTTCAGAGAGATATATCGCGTGCTAAAGCCAGGTGCCGCGGCATACATCGGGCGCGGTTTTTCGCCAAATCTGCCGGTCGAAACGGCGAGGAAGATACGATCCGAACGCGGCGGCAAGGTGAAATATGATGTGGATAAAACCGCCGATGAGCTGCGCGGCATTATGAACGCCCTGGGAATCGCAGAATACACAATTCACAGACCGAAACCCCCTGGGGCCGAGGATGTCAACTACGGCGTCTGGGTGGAGTTTCACAAAAAGTAACGCAGGGGACAAGGAGAAAAGTATGAGCTGTACAAGGCAAATCAGACGGGACAATCGATCAGGGAGCGGGTTTACGCTTGTCGAGTTGCTGGTGGTCATAGCGATCATCGCGCTGCTTATGGGAATCCTTCTGCCGTCGCTTAATCGCGCGCGAGAACTTGGACGCAGGACGGTGTGCATGGCCAATATGCGGCGGTTGAGTATTTCCATCAAGCTCTATATAGACAATTATGACGACAGATTTCCGCCGGACAGAATGCGCTACGCGACGGACTATATAGCGGTCGGGCCATACAAACGTTACAGACCGCGGTGGATTTGGTTTCTCAACGAGGGGATGGGATTTGTCATAAATCCGTACAAGTACGCAACCGAAGCGGAGTTCAATGCCGCCTTAGAGATGGATAACGACTACTATATGTGCCCGTCTCTGAAGTCTTATGAATATGCGCGCAATGAACGCAACGGCGCCTACGGTTACAACTATCAGTACCTTGGCAACACCAGGCCGCATCCGGACGGCACGGGCTGCGCGAATTACCCGGTGTGGTCCTCACGGATAAAATCTCCGGCCCAGACGGTCGCCTTCTGCGACAGTCGCGGGTGTAATATACCGCACGGTGAGCATGCCTATTTGGTTGATCCGCCGAAAATGGCGGTCAGCAAAGGCGCGAGGGAATTCGCGCCAAAAGAAGCCTCACTTGGGCCGCTGAAGTACTCGCCGGCTGACGCCAGGCACGGCGGCAAGGCCAGTGTCGCCTTCCTGGACGGTCACGCCGAGGCTCTTGGCTACGAGGACCTCGGATACGCCATCGATCCGGCTACGAGGCGCCCGGTGGAGAAGTTTCTGACTGAAATCGGGGGCCCGGGCGACAACCGACTCTGGAGCGGTCTTGGAAGGGATGAGATATGAGTTCTGCAAAATTGCAGGTTAGACCTATATTGTTGAAGAAAATCTCGTTTATGATTTTCTTCAATAATTACCTAAGCGATTACGAGACAATACGTTGCCATCGAAAAGAAAAAATCAACAAACGATTTTTTCTTTTCTAAGTAGGCCTAACCTGCAATTTTGCAGAAGCCTTGATGAAATATGAAGAAAGCACAGGATATGAAAGGCAAATACGGAACGGTAATGGCGGCATTGACGCTGTTTGGAGCTATTGGCCTGATGACCGGCATTGGCTGCGGGAAGAAGGACGAGCCAGGCAGACCCAAAGAGCTGGTGGTTCTGTGCGGCAACTCATTTGTGCCGCCGGCCGAGCAGCTTTGCAGACAGTTCACCGCCGAAACCGGCATCGCGATTGTCTCCACCGTTGCGGGCAGCGAG
>CAYGZM010000411.1:0-2271 GCA_964354365.1 uncultured Pirellulales bacterium | reverse complement strand
TACAGCAGCTTTGCCGTTATGCTTTGCTTGATGGTCAGCAGCGGTTTTGCACTGATGCCCAAAGGAATGACGGCTTGAATCTTCATTTCGTACTGCTGATTGTATTGCTCCGATTGCCCGGTCTCGACGTTGAACAGCTCCTGCCCACTGCCCTGCAGACTCAAAAATCTGTACCCGCTGAGGAATCCGAATGTTCCGCTCACCTGGAATGTTCCTGAATAGGGTATAGGCCAGGTTGCCGGGACCGTCTCGGCAGGGCTGTATGAGCTGCTTATGACGGCGACAGGCCCCTTTTCGGACTGGCGAATTTCATCAAGTTTATAGACAACGTCTCTTGCCTTTCTCATTACCATAGGAGCGGGCGCCGATAGTTGTGACTTCCAGGTTTGCCCGGGGGAAAGGCCGCCGGCGGCTGTGTCTATGCTCGATACCGAATCCCAGAGGAACCATTGGGTCGCGACGAAATCGGATATCATATCCGGCTCTTTGATTCTGCCGGGGTCGGCTCCCGGGCGGAACGCCTTCTCTCCAACCTCCTTGATTAGCGCATCCAATTGCGAGTAATCTTCAATTTTGCCCGTGGGGCCGACCTTTAAGGTGAAGCTCCTGCCGGTGAAATACTCAACGGCGTCTTTCCCGCCCGAGCCGCCGGGACGCTTGCTTCGCGTCACTTTTGCCGATTTGCACGTCGCCTCGATAGCGGTCAACCCGAAAGGATCCACTTCGGTCGGAGTGTAAGCCATAACAATATCCAGCGACTCAACCATATTCTCGGAAGACTTGCTGGCCGCCTTGGACATCTTCTTCTCCGGGTCCCAGTCAATGTTCACCTCCCTCCTTGTGACAAACCTGTACTGGAGGGTTTTGCCCTGCTCGAAATCAACGGTCAGTATGTTGCCTTTTTCTTTCGAGGTTTTCCTCTCGGAGCTCGTACATCCGGCCAGGCCGAGAAGAACGACAAGGGTCAGCATCATAAGTGCGGTTCTCAATTCTAATCCTTCCAATTTCAGTCCACTCTTTTGATGTGGTAAAAACGAACCGCCGACATCTTCAGCGCGGCAGGCTCTTTCTCGTCCTTCTGGATGGATTCCGGGTCAACGGCAAGCCATTGCGCCTTCAACTCCTCGGTATATTCGTCCACTTTGCCGGCCGACAGGTCCAGCTTTAGCCGGCCGGTGTATTCTTCGGTGTTGTCGAAGAGCTTCGAGAGAAATCCGGTCGATTGCTCTTTGTAGAGCTCAGCCGCATTTTCGGATGAGGGCACAGCGTTCATTTTGGCGACTGCGACCTTGCCCTTGTCCGAATCCTGGACCCCTTCAAACTCATAAACTCTCTCGTATGACCTGGACCCCATCATACCGAAGTCAAAGGTCTTTAGGCTGCTCCATTTGTCGCCTTTGCTCAATTGGTTCGTCTCGCCCATCGGCAAAGCCGGGATCGTATGACGCTGCTTGACAACGTCGCCCGAGAGTAATGACTGCGCCGCTTTGTGGGCCTGGCTGCTGCCATTGACGGCAGCCTGCGCCTCTGTGATGCTTATGACCTTTGAGACCTGCCCGGACGGTGTAACCTCTATGGAGTAGCTCTGGCCAATCAGCTTGTTTAGAGGACTGTCCTGGTCGGCCTGCCTCGAGCTGTCGAAATCCAGAACGACGCTATCACGGACTTTAGCAAGGTATTTCAACTGTTTGATGGTGATTTCTGCGATGGCGGCGCCTTTGTCATCGACGCTCTTGATCCGCTGGGCGAAGGTCATTTCGATCTTGTTGCTGGTGCTGCCTCCCTTGAAGGCGGAGGGCTTGCTCGGCGGGGGACCCTCCCACAGGACGCTCTTCTCGGCCTCGCTCGTTACTTTGTAGGTCGTTAAGTCGTCCGGCGTGAACTTCAATGCCAACTTGACTGTCGGCTTGTCTTTTTCCGGTTCGACCTTGGTTTCGACGGCCTTTTCCGGCTCAACCTTCGTCTCGACAGTCTTTTCCGGCTCTACCTTCGTTTCTATGGTCTTTTCGGGCTCGACCTTTGTTACGACGGTCTTTTCCGGTTCTGCTTCGGGCTTTTTGCCGGTGTCAATAATCTCTACGACCTTGTCGTCGGTCATTGAAGTCTGCTTCGCTGACCGGCCACACCCCGGCGCAAAAAGCACCAGCAAAAGCAAGGTCCCGGTAATGAAAAGGCGCATCTTATCAGACATCATCTTCGGCCTCCCTTAAAGTCTTTACTGTGAATAAGGCATTTTTCAGCCGATAATTATACGTTTTACATTCTCAAAGG
>CAYGZM010000410.1:0-2272 GCA_964354365.1 uncultured Pirellulales bacterium | reverse complement strand
AGGCCGAAGGCCGACGTGGCAATCTCCTACCCCTCGAAGGTAGAGGCTGTTCCGGCGCCGAAGCGCCTCACGATGATGCCCACAGTTTCGATTGTTACGGGGTACTAGTACGAGCCGGGCTTCTGCGCACTTGACGGCGGCTTTCTCGGGCTCGGGGCCGCTCTACTTTTTTGCCGGCTGCGTTTGTGTGGTTTTTTGGTCATTGACGTCGGTCGTTGCCTTTTTGCTTTTGCAGCCGGTCAGGACCAGCGTTGATACCACCAGAATCGCCAGCAGTGCAAGAATGGTCTTTCTCATTTTCGTGTCCTTTCAAAAAAATAATCCAACTTTTCGCAACGGGTTAAGCGCGCCTCGCGGCGACAGTCGCTAAAATAAATCCCTGCATTATATTATAGCGCGTCTTGGCCGGAAGATAAAACAAAATCCGGGGAAATATCAAATTCCAGAACAACCCGGCGGGTAATACAATAGGACGGATCGCCGTTTCAAGGCCGGCGGGATGACTATTTAGGCTTTGGGCCGTTGCGATTCAAAGGGGATGTTTTGCTATTGTTTGGTCCGTGGAAAGGCTCAGGGGGGGCGTTGGGCCTTGTGAACAGAGACGTCAGATAAGGAAAGGGAAGAAGAAATGAGAGAACCTGCGGCGCTATTACTGGTGCTTGCCGGGCTTTTTGCGATGGCGGGGGGTGTATTTGACTGGGAATGGTTTATGAACAACAGGAAGGCCCAGGTGTTTGTGAATTGGCTGGGCAGGGGCGGGGCGAGGGTCTTCTACATCATTCTGGGGCTGGCGATTGCGATTCTGGGCCTGCTGATCACGTTCGGAGTCGTCGCATCAGGGCGATAGGGGTCAAGCGAGAGGCGGCCGGGCGAACTTCGGAGCGCAGGATTGGGATTAGTCTAATGTCGGCTGGACGATTTGACCACGGGCCTGGGCGAGGGTGTTCTCGTACGAGCCGTAGAATTCGCAGTTGCAGTCGAGCCATAGAGTCAGACGGTGGAAGTCTTCGTCCGGGAGCTTGACGCCGTAATGCCGCTCGTCCATATACGTCAGGAGTGCGGCGGCTTTTGCGCCGAATTCGCCGGGCGTGGTTCTGCTGCCGCCGTGGACGCCCTGGTTTATCGAGCCGTTTGAGACGTGGAAGTAGAAGCCGTACTTCTCGGCCAGATTATTGTACGAGCGGGTCCAGCCGTTATTGCCCTCAATCACGCCTCTCAGGTCGAGTGCTCCTTTCTCCTGGTGGCAGCTCACGCAATTGCGGTCGAGGGCCGGCTGCACCAGGCGGACGTAGCTGAAGGGGCTTGAGCCGTCAACATCGGGCCGGATTTTCGAGGGCGGGCGCTGCAGGGCAAGTGCCTTTCTGTCGGGCTGGCTCGGCGCGCGATGCTTTGGCTCGTGGCAACCCCGGCAAGTCAGTTGCTCGCCGGGGTGCACATAAGTGCCGGAGCGCATCGACTGGATTGCCATACCGCGCGCGTCGAGGGCCTGAAAGTAGATCATTTTGCCGACGGGGGCCTCGAAATACACGCTGCCGTCGTGCTCGACCGGCACGGTGCCGAGGACTGCTCGGGCATTGGTTTGGTTGGCGACGCCGATGCGCGGCTCATTTGGCGGAGGTGTGGTCTTCGGCAGGGCCTGAATGATCCGCAACGCCGCGACTGTTGCGCCTTGCGGCCATTGGAAATCGCTGTTATAGACGTTTATAACCGTAATGGTTTCCTGTTGATATTCACCATCGGCTGTCTGTGCGGTTCTTGCAGGAATAACGGGCGGCTTAGGACGCGAGCGCAGCGGAATCGGGCTAAGGCACGAAATCGACGGGTCGCGGTAAAGCAATTCCTTGTTGCCGAAGCGGTCGATCCAGTAGATGCCGCGGTTGTTGGCTTGGGCATCGTAAACGCAGAGGTAGTCGTCTTCGCTGAGGGGCCAGGCTGTGCCATAGGCCATACACTCGGCTATCGGCTTGATGTCCTTTTCAGCCTCCGGCAAGGGCACGTCCGGCGTCAAGCGGGTCAGTTGGGACATCGCGCCGTCGTCGGTTGTCCGCTGGTCGATCAATACAAGCGATCCGAATGCGTGGCCGTGGTGACTGGCGGCGGTTGCGACGTATTTATTTGAGGCGGGGATTGCGCGGATGCTCATTTCCATCCAGGGTCGGCTTTCGCGTTGGGTAGGGTAGTTGCCGTGGAGCGAGCGAGGGTCGCGCCCGTCCGGGAAGCAGGTCCAGATATGGTGGGCGATGTTGGTGTCGCGATCGACGTAGTCCCAGCG
>CAYGZM010000409.1:0-2274 GCA_964354365.1 uncultured Pirellulales bacterium | reverse complement strand
AGAGTCGGGACATCGTATCCCTCATATTGGGAGAATTTATCCATCGCGCCGTCCCAGTCGTCGGGCCTGCGCTTGAGGATTTCCGAATAAAAGTCGATGAGCGGCGCCTTCAAATCAAGAGCGATCCGCCGTACAGCCTCGGCATAGACCGCGGCTTTCTCGGCAAAGCCGTGCCGGGGCGGAATTGTGCTGAGTATCACCACAGTTCCATTGTCCAGGCATTTCTGGACGACCTGCCGGGTCTTCTGCTCGTACTCATCGAGCCCGACGGAGCTGAGGTCGTTTGTGCCAAACATAATCAGGGCGACCTCCGGATCCAGGCGCTTCAGCCAGTTGTCGATATTCTCGTGCGCCCAGCGAATGGTCATGCTGCCTTCGTTGCCGAATTGGCCGCCCTTCCAGTCGCGCCAGCACTCTTTCTTCATGTACCCGTTCACAAGCTCATACGCCTGCTCCATATCGGGCGGGGCGTTCTTTCGCGAGTACAATAACGGCGTCCAAAAGGCCAAAGTAACCGTGATCGAGTCGCCGAAATGGGCAAAGGTCCCCTTTTGGCCCGAAAACTTTGAGTGCACCTGCACCATAGCATCGGCCCAATAAGGCTTAGCCTTCTTTTGCACGTCTTGCGCCGGCGCAACCGAAGAAATCAGCAGAGCAAGCAAGGCCGTTCGATAAAATGCTTTCATAGGCCACCCCTAATTTCACAAACCAGTTGTTAAAAGGTAACATAGCTTTCTGCTTTTCGCAGCAGAGCGCCCACTTTTCCGATGTCTTCGATGCTTTTCAGGCGTCCCTGCTTTCGCCGCTCGAGAATCCTATTGACCGTAATAGGCCCAAGTCCGGGGACCTTGAGAAGCGCCGGCCTCGATGCGCGATTGACATCTACGGGAAAAATCTGCGGATGCCCGACGGCCCAGGCTTCTTTCGGGTCTGTGGTCAGGGACAGATTATCGCCCTTCTCGAAAACGATATCGGATTCCTTGAAGCCGTATTTTCGCAGCAAGAAGTCCACCTGGTAGAGCCGATGCTCGCGCATTAGAACGTCCGCCGGGTTCTCCCCGCCTTCGAGTTCGCCATCGAGAGAATCCTCACCCAATCCCTTCTGATAAGCGCTGAAATACACCCTGTGCATCCTCAATCTCTCGTACAGGCCGAACATATACTTGACGATTTCGGCATCCGATTCACCGGCCGCCCCGACAATGAACTGCGTTGTCTGCTTGACCCTCTGGTATCTCGATCCGCGCTCGGTCAGCCTGCTGATGAGCTTGATCGGCTCGATAATATCTTCGATATACCTTTTCTTGCTCGATAGTTTTGCGAGGTTCTTTGCGCCGGGCGTCTCGATATTGAGCGACACCGCGCTGGCAAGCGAAACCGCCTGCTCAATGGCGGCGTCGCTGGCGCCGGGAATGACCTTTAGATGAATATAGCCCTTGAAGGCGTGCTTTTTGCGGAGCAGCTTCGCGACGCCGTTGAGCTTGTCCATCGTGGCATCGGGCGAGCCCATCACGCCTGAGCTTAAAAACAGGCCATAGACCTTCCTGCGATTGTAGTAATCCAGGAAAACGTTCGCGGTTTCCTCCACGCCGAGGCTGCACCTGTGAACATCCCCTTGCTCCCGAAGGGGGCAGTACCTGCAATCATTCGTGCAGACGTTCGAGAGCAGCGTCTTGAACAGGACGCTGGTGCCGCCGTTCGGAAGGGTCACCGGGTACACCCATCGCCCGTCACTGCTTCTGCGGCGGTGCTCGTCTTTGCCGGTTGCGCAGGCGCACGCCAGGTCGTACTGAGAATCGGCGCTCAGTATCTCTAATTTCTGCTGCGTGTCAGGCCTGGAAACAACGCCAACCATCGGAATCCTTTCGTTGTGGCAATGTTACCCGATTGCCCCGCGGGGCACAAGGTCCGGTCAGCCGTTTTTGGGCGCTCTGAAGATTCTATCGAGGTTGGCCAGCAATGCAAACACCGCCGCCCAAATCGCAATCAGGAGAATTCCTGTTTTCTCCGTGAGGATCCCTGCAAGGGAGAAAATGGCCGCAACGACCGTTGTGACGGCGATCGAACGAAAAAAGTGTGGCCGCAGCGACTTTGTGAGCTTCCCAACATTACCATTACAGGTCTGCTCCCATTTTGTGAGGTACGACCGTGCCCACGGAGCATCTTCTCTCGGAACGGCGACACTGGCCAAGTGGGCGCGGATTGAATGATACCGCGAGGCAATCGGATCGGCCTTTTCGGTAATCACACAGTCAATACCCTCTTTCGTCAGCA
>CAYGZM010000408.1:0-2284 GCA_964354365.1 uncultured Pirellulales bacterium | reverse complement strand
ACCGAGCGAAGCGAGCGGAGAAATCTATTCAAACAGCCAAATTCCATTTGCCTTATAGTCGTCCCATTTATGAAACGCGGTACTATTCTATGGAGCAATTTATAATGTGGAGAGCATTGATTTGTTTGATCTTGCTGGCTGGATCGCTGACTCCGGCCGGTTGTGGCGCAAGAAGTTTTGTTCACAATAAAGAAACGGAACCAGTCGAGTCCGATGATCGTCTTGGAGAAATGGTGACCATTCCTGCCGGCAGTTTCTTGATGGGCAATAATGGCCGCGAAGGATTTGACGCTCCTGAGGAATTCCCGCAGCACTCTGTTTGCCCTGCAACCTACCAGATAGGCAAATATGAAGTAACGCGCGGTCAGTACCGTAGGTTCATTGAGGCCGGTGGCTATGATGATCCGAAGTATTGGTCTGCCGAAGGTTGGAAATGGAAAGAGAGCGATGTAATCGTTTATGCAGGAATGCACGGCGAATTTAGGCAAACCGTCAGGCCAAACAAAGAAGAAAAACGCAATCAGCCGGAGCATTGGCAACCCGAACAGGAATGGATCGGACATGGGTATAACCACCCCGTCTTTATCCAAACGGATGAGCATCCTGTTGTAGGCGTGACATACTACGAAGCAGAGGCCTACTGCAAATGGGCGGGCGGAAGATTGCCGACTGAGGCGGAATGGGAGAAAGCTGCGAGATGGGACCCGGAGAATCAGCATGCTAATATCTGGCCGTGGGGCGATGCCTGGGACCCGGAAAAGTGCAATAATCCCGAAGACCGCAATCCCGCCGGGGGAGGATACAGAACCAACCAGAGTGCTCCGGTGGGCAGCTATCCGGACGGAGCCAGCCCTTATGGGTGTATGGATATGGTGGGTAATGCCTATGAATGGGTCGCTGATTGGGCTAAATCATACCCAGGCAATCCAAAGCCATTCGAGCACAAGGGCTATCATTTTGTCAGAGGTGGCTGCTGGGACGACGGCCCCTCCAGCGTTCGTTGTGCCTACCGGGGTTGGTATCTTCCCCCCGGCAGTGCCGGTGTCGGCCCGGGCGACAGCGACTACATTGGATTCCGTGTGGCTCGCTGAGGTTGCCGAACTCGAGGCTGCTGCCATCACCGCTGCATGGGACTGGTTGAAGGCTGTGGACTCAGAAAAATATGAAAAGAGCTGATCACCAGCTTGACTTATTTCGGGTAGAGCAAATACCGTTTCCTGATTTGCAGAAAGGTTCTGAGCCTGGCCTGCCAGCCTTCCTTGAGCTTCTCCAGCGAGGACCGGCTTGTAATGGCGTTGCGCACGAGGGCGCTCCCGCACAAGCTATCGAAGTGCCCTGCTCTCCACTGGAAATCGTCCGGGTACGTATGATAAATCTCGTTGACGATAACGATACCTGTCCAATAGGGTTCAAGCACACCCCTTTGCGTTACGGTGATCCTGGCCCCGTAGCATTTCTGGCCTTCGTACTTTGAACCGTTCGGGGTAAAACTTATCGGCTGAAATTGGATACCCGCCAGATTCAGTTTGTTGAGCCGAGCGGCCAGAAGCTCGGCGTCGATCCAGGGGGCGCCAAACTGCAGGAACGGCATAGACGTACCCCTGCCTTCTGAGACGTTGGTTCCCTCGAGGAGACATAAGCCTGGATACACGACGGCGGTTTCAAGGCTGGTCATATTCGGGGAGGGCTTAATGAATGTTAGGCCCGTCTGATCATGCCACATCGTGCGCCGCCAGCCCTCTATAGGCGCCACGAAGAGGTCCGCCTTGACGCCGTTGGCGAGCCAGCCCTGCTCATTGAACATTTTCGCCAGCTCGCCGATGGTCATTCCATGGCGAACCGGAATGGGATACAAGCCGACGAAACTCGCAAACTCAGGTTCGAGGACATTGCCTTCGACTGTCAGACCGTTTATCGGATTGGGGCGGTCAAGCACAACGAATCGCTTGCCATTTTCAGCGGCGGCCTCCATCGCCAGGGACATTGTATAAGTATATGTGTAAAAGCGGGCGCCGACATCCTGAATGTCGAAGACGAGAATATCAACGTCTTTGAGCATTTCCGGGGTAGGCTTGAGCGTCTTGCCGTAGAGACTGTAAACGGGCAGACGGCCGGCCGGGTCCGTTTCGCCGTCAATTCTCTCGCCCGCCTCTGCAGCGCCGCGGATGCCGTGCTCCGGGCTGAACAACGCGGTTACAGTCACGCCGCTCATCTTGTTGAATACATCGACTATGTATCGGCCGTCGCTGTCGTATGCGGTATGGTTGGTTATGATGCCGATGCG
>CAYGZM010000407.1:0-2286 GCA_964354365.1 uncultured Pirellulales bacterium | reverse complement strand
TGAGGTTCGCGTCTATAACAGGGCGTTGACACAGGCTGAAGTCCAGGCCCTTGCCATACGCTACGAGGCCACGAACCCAAGCCCTGCGGACGGCGATACTAACTTTAAGGCTACGAGAGTCGGCACGAACGTGTATGCGATACTTGACTACACGCCCGGAGACAGGGCGATTTCGCACACAGCGTACTTCAGCAAGGGAAATAAAGCAAATGTGGATACCCGCAATCCAGCCAACAGCTTAGGCGCCCCGACGGCCTGGCCTCTCTTAAACAACCGGGAGTATGTTGTCGGGTATAATGATCCTGCGATTCCTGCTTTTGCCAGGACGGCTCTTAGTACAGGCGCCACTTACTATTGGTGTGTCGATGAGTTCGACGGCACCACTACGTGGCCGGGCAAAACCTGGAGCTTCGTTGTGACCGGGCGAATCAGTCCAATTCTTACCGGGTACGTTAAACAGGCGATTAATCCCGGCCCGGAAGATGGGGCTGAATTTGTTATGCCCCCGGATGTGACTCTTACCTGGACCCTGAATGGCCCCGAACCGACGACGGGTTACATTGTAAGCTATGGCGTGTTCTGGGGCACAGACCAGGCCGCTGTGGCGGCAGAGCCGAACACGGCTCCCGATGCGGTTGTGCAGGGTAAGGCGGGGGCGCCGACGCCCACGACCTACACTGTTGCCGGGCTTCCATACAAGACAGAGATCTTCTGGCGGATCGATACACAACTGCAACAAGAGACCCCTCCGCATGGCAAGATAATAGTTGACGGTATGGTCTGGAGCTTCAAGACCGGGCCGCGTGGTCTCGGCTCAATCCTGCTCAAGTATTATGACGGCATGGGTGGTGTCACCCCGGCCGACCTGTATAACAATGCGAACTATCCGGACAACCCGACGGACACCTGGTTGGTCGATAACTATGAGGCTGCGACGAAAACCGGAACGATAATTACGGGCTGGGACGATCAGTATGGAGTCGAGCTGGAGGGCTGGCTCTACGTCAAACAGAGCGGCGACTACACCTTCTGGATCGCCAGTGACGACGGCAGCGAGTTGTGGCTTAGCACCGATGAAGAACCGGCGAATGAGGTTATGATTGCCAGTGTCTCAGGCTGGACAAGCTCACGGAACTACGACGGCACAGCCGGCGTACCGGGCACCAATCAGAAGTCGGTTCCGATCGCGCTGACCGGCGGCAGGATATACTACACCCGTGCCGTTATGAAGGAAGACGGCGGCGGCGATAACATCGCCGTGACCTGGCAGGGTCCCGATAGCGGTGATGTGCGGGCCCCCGTGCTCCCCGGCGATCATCTGCTGCCATATATGCCGAGAGCGAGCAATCCGAGCCCGGCCGACGGCGCCGTAGATCTGCCTCTGACCGGCACAATGCTTAGCTGGACTCCGGGCGTTGATGCGGCTACGTTAGGTGATTACAGTGCACAGCGTGTGTACTATGGAACGGATGCAACCGCAGTGGCGAATGCCAACACTTCATCGCCGGAGTATAAAGGCGCTCTGACCGGGCCCAATGAGTATGGGCCGCTGAGTCTTAACTACTACGACCACATCTACTGGCGTATTGACGGCGTTAAGGGCACAGGCACGGCGGTTCCAGGCGCTGTCTGGGACTTCAAGGCCATTTACAACCCCGCAAACGTTGCCGATCCAAATCTTAAGCTCTGGCTGAAGTTCGACAATGACGCCACCGACTCATCCGGCCACGGCCGTGACGGCACCGAAAACGGCGGCCCGACCTACGGCGGCGGTTTCGACGGCGAGGCAATCCGCCTCGACGGCGCCGACGACTACATTGATCTGCCCATCGGTTCCGACATCGCTTCCCTAACCAGTTGCACATTCGCAACGTGGGTGAACTTCAGCAACATTGGCGGCGCCTGGCAACGTATCTTTGATTTCGGCAGCGGTGCGGACCGCTATTTGTTCCTGTGTCCTCGCATGGACACTGCTGGGGCGATACGTTTCGCCATAAAGCCATCGGGCGGTGCCGAGCAGATAGTGGATACATCCACGTTGCTGAGCAGCGAATGGCATCACATGGCCGTGATCATCGACGCCGGCGACACGACCGCCAGCGTGTATCTTGACGGAGGGGTCATCGGCACGAACGCCGCCGTCACGGTTACTCCGAGTGACCTCGGCATTACCAGCCAGAACTGGCTGGGCAGGTCGCAATATGCTGCCGATGCATACTACAACGGTCTGCTTGATGATGTCCGCATCTACGACTATGCATTGACCGACACGGAAATCGGGCTGAT
>CAYGZM010000406.1:0-2287 GCA_964354365.1 uncultured Pirellulales bacterium | reverse complement strand
GGGCTTGAGCATCCCCCCATTGGGGGAGGCTGCCACCCAGGCGATGCAGCGCGGAAGCGCATTTCCTTTTTCCAAGTGGTATTATTCGGTTCTATCCAGCGGCGGCGAGGGCGCTACTGGCGGCGTCGCGGATGTATTTTTCAGCCGGGTCGCTTCTCGTATCGCGCAGGTGCTTGTAGATTGCGGCGGCGTCGGTCTTTCGGCCTGCTGCGAGGAGCCTTTCGGCGAGGAGCAGAGCCGCTTTGGTCGCCTGGATTCTTTCCCAGCCTTGCGATTTATCTGCGATATCGAGCAGGAGGTCTGCTGAGCCGGCGTCGCCGATATTGCCCAATGCCCAGGTTGCGGCGATGCGGATATCCTGGTCCTCGTCTTTCGCGGCTTTTCCCAGCTCGGCAACGGACTCTTTGTCGCGGACGACGCCGAGGTTCTGGACGACGGCCAATCTGGATTTGCCTTTGGCTTTAGGCAGGGCGTTTCTAAGCTGTTCGGCGGCGCCTTGCCCAATGGCGACGAGGGCCATAGCGGCAGGCTCGCAGAGGTCTTCGTCGGTGAGCAGTGCGCCAAGCTCGGCGACGACCTCTTTGCCTCCGAAGGCCTGTATCTCCTGGACGAGATACGCCTGGACAGCTTTCGGCCTGTCGGCGAGCTGGGAGGCGAGGGTCTTTGCGAATTGCCGGCGGGATTTATCGTCGTCGAGCTTGCAGAGGTGCAGGCCGAGGGCGTGCAGCGCGTAGTGGGCCTTTACGTCGTCGCCTTTGCCTGGCTCGACGAGCATGTCGATAATGCCCTTGACGTTTTTGCGGCCGCCTTGGTGAATCCCGGCGATTGCGGTCTCGATTTTTTCTTTGTCTATGTTGGTGCAGTACATGCCTCGCTGGTCGGGATCGGGCATTTGGTTGACAAGCTCGGCGAGATTATCAGATGGATTTGCCATGATTATGGTCCTTTCTAATCCGGTTTTCGGGAAGTAGTTTTCATAAATGCCAGGGCGTCCGCATTGGCTGATAGACAAGGCGGTTGGCCTCTTCGTCGCCGATGATCTGCTCTTTGACGGGGTCGTATTTGAGCTTTCGGCCGGTTCTGATTGCGAGATTTGCCAGGTGGAGCAGGGTGGCGCAGCGATGAGCGGCTTCTGCGTGTCCGCCGGGCTGCTTGCGGGTGCGGATTGCATCGGGAAAGCTTACGAGCAGCTCAGGGTCGGGCATCTCGGCGATTTTCTTTCGGTCCTCTTCGCTGAGGTCGTCGAGGCCGACGCCGCGTTCGTCTTTGCGGTCGTATGGCTTGCCCCATTCTTTACTCTCGAAGACGAGGGTGAGGCCGTCGGCGTATTTCATTTCGACCCAGCCCCACATTGCGCAGGCCTCGGGGTGAGCCGGGGGGGCATAAGGCTCTATTTCGACGGGGCTGGTGTGGTCCTTGGCGAATCTCCACTGGATAGGGTCGAAATGGTGCTGTCCCATATCGGCGAGTCCGCCTCCTTCGTAGTCCCAGTAGCCCCGGTGGGTACCGCCGAACCGGTGCGGGTGATAGGGGCGCAGCGGGGCCGGGCCGCAATACATATCCCAATTGAGGGTCTTGGGTATCGGCTGGGGCTGGGCGTTGACCATTCCGCTCCACTCAGCGACTTTCAGCCCGCCCGATGCTCTGTGGACGGCTTTGCAGTTGGTGCCTAGCAGGCCGCTGGCCATAATCTTGTGTGTGAGAACCCGGTCTCTATTTCTGCTCTCGTCGAATCGGCCGTAGGTGCCAATCTGGAAGATTCGTTTGTAACGATTCTGGGCCTCGACGACGGCGCGGCCTTCGGCGATGAAGCGTGTCATCGGCTTTTCGCAGAGGACGTCCTTGCCGGCTTCCAGGGCGGCGATTGAGATTAGGGCGTGCCAGCCGGGGTGGGTTGCGATTGCGACGAGGTCGATATCCTTGCGTTCGAGGACTCGGCGGAAGTCGCTGTACACCATTTTATCGTCTTCCCTGCCGACGAATTTGACGTCGCATATTGCGCGTTTTTCGACGTTTGGCCCGAGTCCCTCGAAGGTTCCGTTTCCTCGTCCGCCGCAGCCGATGAGTGCGCCGCCGAAGGTTTCGCTTGGCGGCGTGTTGCCCTGGCCGCCGAGGACGCGCCTCGGGACGATGGTGAAGGCCGCTACTGCGCCGATTGAGCCTTTTATGAAGCGGCGGCGCGTTACTCTGTTGCCTTTTTGCATGATATTTTCTCCTTTCATCCAATGCACATTGAGGCTTCTGCAAAATTGCAGGTTAGGCCTACTTAGAAAAGAAAAAATCGTTT
>CAYGZM010000405.1:0-2302 GCA_964354365.1 uncultured Pirellulales bacterium | reverse complement strand
CACGGTTCCGGACTCATCCACGGTATAGCCCCACTTGCTGATGTACTCCGGGCCGGAGCGGAATTCGTCGTTTGTCTCTTTGAGCTTCTGCGACAGTAGGCCCTCCAGCTTCTTTTGCAGCTTACCGTATTGCGGCTTATTGCAGAGGTTGTTGAGCTGGTGCGGGTCCTTTTCGTTGTCGTAGAGCAGCCACGGGCCGTTGCGGTCGCGGACGTAGGTATAGCGGCGCGTGCGCACGCCGCGATATTCCCGCCCGCCGTCCGTCCTCTTCCACTGGCCGAACGGCGAAAGACAGCTAATCAGTGCGGCGTTGTCCTTGGGTTTGCTCTTGCCTTTTACAACGTCACTGAAATCCGTCCCTTCGACCGTGTCCGGTATTTCGATCCCGCTTAGCCCGAGCAGCGTCGGCATAATGTCCGGCGTGTTTATCGGCATATCAATTACCCTGGCTTTCGCGCCCAGGCCCGCTGGGTAGCGCAGAAGAAACGGGACACGAATAGACTCGTCATAGGGCCTTTGCTTATTCATCTGGCCGTGTGAGTGCAGCATATCGCCGTGGTCGGAAGTGAAGACGAAAATAGTATCATTCTCAAGCCCAAGCTCCTTCAACGTCCGCAGAAGCTCGGCAATGCAGTCGTCCAGGGCCGCGATGTGTGCATAATAACCCGCAAGAGTTTTTCTGGCTTCATCCTGCTGTTCTTTGGGGACATTGTCGCGCACAGTCAATTTTGACGGGTCGAACATATTTCCGTACTTCTGCGGGGCTGTATGATAGGGCGAGTGCGGCGGCCCCCACGACAGAACCAGAGTAAACGGCTTGCCACGGGCGTGAGCAGTGATGTATTTCTGCGCCTCGCGCGTCTGATCAATCGCGTCGTAGCCCTCCCACTTGAGCCTAACGTCCTCATCGGCGTAGTAAAAGGAGTTGTTGTAGTCGTGCGTGCAGCCCAGCGCCTTCCAGAACCCGAAGCCCTGGCGTCTCTCCGGTGGGATGAAGGCGCTTCTCTGATTTCCATCCAGGTGCCATTTGCCGATATACGCCGTTTCGTAGCCGGCCCGGTTGTAAGCCTGAGCGAGGGAGATTGCCTCGTTGTTCAGGAGGACGTCGTTGAGAAACACGCCGTGCTTAAGAGGGTACCGGCCCGTAATCAGACTGGCGCGATAGGGGCTGCATACAGGACAACAGGAGACCGCATTAGCGAAATTGACGCTCTCTTTGGCCAGCATGTCGAGGTTCGGCGTCCTGACGTCCTTGTTCCCTGCATACCCCGTCGCCTGTGCGCGCCACTGGTCCGCAAAGACAAAGACAAGGTTCGGCTTTCGAGAAGGCTTTTCGACTGTTCGCTGCCCCGGCGAACATCCGGACAAGGCGGACCCAATAAAGACCGAGGCGGCCCCAACGCCGGCTTTCTTGAGGAACACCCTTCTTTTCATAGTGGTTCGGTGGGGCAAGCCCCACCCTACTATATTAGCGCTTTGAGGTGCTTGATGCTTCTTTCGGCCTGGTCGATAGTGCCGCACTCAACGCTCAGGACAATGTCGCGCGGCGCCTGCCGGCATACCTCGATGACCTTCTTCCAATCTATAACGCCCTCGCCGCAGGCGCAGCCGGCGGGAGTGCCGGTGACCTTGCCTCGCTCGGCCTGCGAATGCTGGATGGAGATGTCCTTGGCGTGGACGTGCACCAGCCTGCTCTTGACGTGTCTGAGCCACTTGATGGGGTCGTGCCCGCAGAGATAGCTGTTGCCCGTGTCGAAGTTGATGCCCATCGCCTTGGACTTGACAAGCCTGTAAATTTTGTCCAGGCCGTCGGGGTGCTTGCTATACTGCTGGTGCGGCTCAATTCCGATCAGGATGCCCCTCGGCTCGGCAAAGGCCGCCGCTTCGGTGAGCGTGTATTTCATCAGGACGTGGTCTTCTTCTTCGGTGGTCCAGGGGGGCTTGGGGCCTTCATCGGTATTGACCACCGGCGCTCCGCACTCGGCTGCGAATCGAATCGCCTGCTTGAGGTAATTGCCGCTTATATCCGGCTTACAGAGCGGGGTGTGCGACGACAAGCCGGAGAGCTTGAC
The DNA here is from genome assembly GCA_964354365.1 of uncultured Pirellulales bacterium. Lineage (GTDB taxonomy): Bacteria > Planctomycetota > Phycisphaerae > Sedimentisphaerales > Anaerobacaceae > CAYGZM01. Next base: position 230 of record CAYGZM010000405.1, on the reverse strand, counting down.
GCCGGCCTTTTCACAGGCGCGCTTGACCCTGTACGGGTCGTCGAGCATTGAGACGGTCTGGTAGTACCCCGCCTCGCTCATCAATTCCCGGCCCAGGTGGACCCACGGCTCGATATATTCATAGCCCAGCTCAGCGGCCTTTTCCACGCCCCACTCAAACGACTTATCCGCGTGCCGCACATACTCCATATTGACGCCAATAGAAACTTTTCCCATTTCATATTCTCCTT
>CAYGZM010000404.1:0-2305 GCA_964354365.1 uncultured Pirellulales bacterium | reverse complement strand
TTTACGTCGGCGAACCGGCAGGGATGGCGCACCTCCAGGCGGCCGGGCTCCGGCCAGGCTCCTACGCCGGCGGTGAGCTGAAGGCAGACCAGGTGTTGATCGTAGGGCAGGGCAGTGATAGTCTCGCGGCGCACAAGGGCGCCGTCGGCGCGTTCCTGGATGCGGGCGGGCGACTGCTGGCCATCGGTCTGACACAGGAAGCCGCCGATGCGCTGCTGCCTTCCAAGATTTCGATAAACCGCGCCGAACACATCAGCGCGTATTTCGATCCGCCGCCGGCGAACTCGCTGCTGGCGGGCGTCGGGCCGGCGGACGTGCATAACCGCGACCCTCGCACGGTCCCGCTGGTCTCTGGAGGGGCAAAGACCGTCGGCGACGGTGTGCTCGCCGTTGATCCAGGCGCTAACGTGGTCTTCTGCCAACTGGCGCCCTGGCAGTTCGAGCACCGAAACAACCTCGGGCTCAAGAGGACGTTCCGGCGCACCAGCTTTCTTGTGACACGGCTCCTGGGCAACCTGGGTGTGAGCGCCGAAACACCATTGCTGACCCGATTATCAACTCCGGTTGGAAGTAATGAACCCGGCAGGTGGCTTGCGGGCTTCTACCTGGACGAGCCGGAAGAATGGGATGATCCCTACCGATTCTTCCGCTGGTGATAGACGAGCACGTATCTTCTCAAGTCCCGGCAAAACGATACTAACAATACGCGCTTGTTCTGTAAGGTGAGTATTCGGCATAGCAGCCGAGCGACTGTGAAAGGATCTATTCATGAATTTCTACTTGCGCATTTTTGCCGAGATTGTCGTGACCGTAATATCCCTCAGTGTCATTTCTCCGGGCGTCGCACAACAGGAAACGGCGGACTTGAAGCCAACGGTCTGCATCATTCCCCAGCCCGTCGAGCTGGAAGTCCGTGACGGCCGATTCGCTTTTGCCGCCGATACGCAGGTGGTCGCATCCGGCGCAGCCCGGCCCGTGGCGGCCAGATTTGTTGATTTTCTCGCCCTGCCTATGGGATACCGGCTGAGTTTGGTTGAAGATTCGCCGAGTCAGAAAAACGCCGTGCGACTGAAGGTAGATCCGTCATTGAACGGCCAGCTCGGCGAGGAAGGATACCAGCTTGAGGTGACCACCCGGTCAATTGTCATTCTCGCTGCCGAGCCGGCGGGGCTTTTTTACGGCATCCAGACGCTGCGGCAGTTGTTGCCGCCGGCAGTCTTCAGTGCACAAAAGGTCGAGGAAGTTAAGTGGACTGTGCCTTGCGTGCGCATCACCGACTATCCGCGATTCAAATGGCGGGGGCTGCTTATCGACCCGGCCCGGCACTTCATCCCCAGAGACGACATCGAGCGGTTCATCGATACAATGGCGCTGCACAAGTTTAACCGCCTGCAGATACACCTGACCGACGACCAGGGCTGGCGAATTGAGATCAGGAAGCACCCGCAGTTGACGCAGATCGGAGCGAAGATGGATTTCACGACGATCCTGCGGGGCGGCGGCCCACATAACGAAACCGGCGGTCAAAGCCCCGGCGGCTTCTACGCGCAGGACGAAATTCGCAAATTGGTCCGTTACGCCGCGGAGCGCTATGTCACCATCGTCCCCGAGATCGAGATGCCCGCCCACACCGGCGCCGCAATCGTATCGTATCCACACCTCGCTCTCTACCCGCAGAAGTTAAATGACCTCCCGCCGGACAAACGCTGGACCGCCAACGAAGGGGTCCTGGCGCCGCGCCCGCAGACCGTCGCCTTCATGCAGGACGTGCTGACGGAGGTAATGGAGTTGTTTCCAGGCGGGTATATCCATATCGGCGGCGACGAGGCGAACATAGACCATTGGAGAAAGAGCCAGGAGATGCAGGCGCTGATCAGCCGGCTCGGCCTCAAAGATGAAGCCGGACTCCATAGCTGGTTCATCAATCAGATGGATACGTTCCTGACGAATCACGGCAGGCGGCTGGTTGGCTGGGATGAGATCCTGCAGGGCGGCCTGGCCCCGGGCGCCGTTGTAATGAGCTGGCGCGGACAAGAAGGCGGGATCACCGCCGCCAAAGCCGGCCACGATGTTATTATGGCCCCCACCTCGCACACTTACTTCGATTACTACCAGGGCCCGCCTGAGACAGAACCAAAGGCCATCGGCGGGTATCTCCCGCTGGATAAGACTTACCAATTTGAGCCGATCCCCCCGGCGCTCGACAGTGGCCAGGCCAAGCATGTGCTCGGTGGACAAGGGCAGCTATGGGGTGAATACATCCGCGACCACAAACACCGCCAGTATATGGCTTACCCGCGTGCCG
>CAYGZM010000403.1:0-2318 GCA_964354365.1 uncultured Pirellulales bacterium | reverse complement strand
CAGACCTTGACAGTCCATTGGGTCGGCCCCTAAAAACATCTCCCTTTTGCGATTACGCTCAAAACCTTCTCTGCTGTGACTGTAATGCTTCAGTTGGAATTGGACATTTCCTGGTATTTTGTTACTCCCTGTGATTTTTGAAGGGAAATGACCATGGAAGAGAACCGTAGAAGGTTTTTGGCCGAGGAGAAAGTCAGGATTTTGCGTAAACACCTGGTTGAGAAGGCGCCCATTTCCGATGTCCGCGACGAGTACGGTATGACGCATGCTGTCTTCTGTCCTCTCTTCGTCCCACCTATGTAGGGTGCGATTTTTCGCACCACTCAAGACTATCCATCCTGATTCCCCGCTTTAATATTTCATCTCACATCATTAAAACTAGACCCAAAAAGCCCTTTCTACCAGCCAAATTCCGACCAGAATTCGCTTGTTGATCCGGCGCAAATGCGGAACTGTTTGGACCGAAGCCCACGAATGCCCCCGCCCGGGTGGGATACAGCCAATATCTTGTGCGGTAGGTTTGTTATTGGCCGTCACGATTTTGGGTTAGTCACTCGGCCAATGAAAAGAATGCTGGCCGTGCGGTTATCACGGATCAGGAACAAGAACGGATGGTCGGCGCGAAAGACCGGCGGCTGGGTCGGCATCGCCGATGTCACTCCTACCACCACGCCCGTCGCTGCCGCCGCCTCGGTGCCCTCTTCATTCACCTCGACGTATGCCTTGTGAATCACCGCTGAGATAAAAAGGTCCCGCCTGCCGTTCATCCCCGAAAAATCCGCCACATACGGCGTAAACGCATCGCTCATTCCCATCGACTTGAGCACCGAAGCCAGAGAGAACTGGCTCGTCATAGTGAACTTGGGAATTGAAACAATCACTTTGCGCTTGTGGAGCTGGCCAAGCCACTGCGAAAGGTTCTCGGCGGTGAGAGTCCGCTCGAAGTCACCCAGCCCGTCAATCTTCTTCGGAAGCAGCACAACCATCGACAGCTCATTATCGACGTATGGCAGATCAAGTCCCTGAAAGGTTTCGGTCTCGATGTATCTGAATTCTTCGGTCTGATTCATCATCGGGACTTCAGTTTTTTTGCCGTCCGCCGTAGTAAAAGGCCCCGGCTGCGTCGCGGCCTTCTTGAATTGTCTGTCCCAGTTGCCCTTGAAATATATGGCGTTTGTCAGGACCAGGCGGGTCAGCTCGCTGAGCACTCCCGGCTTGATAAGCTCCTCGATCTTGTTATTGGTCTTCTCTTCCACCCAGGCATTGATAGTCCGCCGTGCCGCCTCCGTCGCCCCGACAAAATCAACCTGCTCCAGCCGGCCGTCGTAGTTGGCCTCCACAAGACTCAAAAAGTCCCCAAGAAACCCATAGCCCTTCTGGCCCCACAAAGCGTTGGCGACGCTAAGCTCGTAGCCCTTTTTCTTCGCCTCGGCTCTCAAGCCTTTTTGCAGCCTTCCAAAAGCGGCGGCAAGCTGCTCAACACTCATCGGCCTTTGCTCGATGCGATATGGCGGATTGCCCTGATTATCACTATCGAGGGCCTTGTAACGTTCTATCGGAAGCCGCAGCACTTGCGCCATCTGGCCTGCCGTCGCGCCGCGGGCGCCCGCGTGAGTCATCGCCAGCGCGGTCGAGATGCTGTAAGGACTGAGGAACAGGTTGCCTTCCAGGCCCCTTAGTTGTGCATAAAGCGCCAGGACAAACGCGTTGTTTCCTTCCACGACCGCTTCGGTATCTTTGGCGTCGCTCGGCGCCGCTGCTCGCCCGGCAAAGCCGGCCAGCGCGATTGCCGCGAGAATCCCCAACATCAACAAACACTTATTCGCTTTCATTTCTGCTGCCTCCTTACAATGTCGGTTATTGCCTTATATCGCTATTGGCACTTCTTATTACGCCGGTCACAGCGGGCTGGTTGCCGGCTCGATTGTAAAAAATGCGCAAAAAACGCCCCTAACAGCACCCGTGCATCATGTCGCATGGCCCGGGGCAGGGCCCATTTCCTGAGTTTTCTTTCCGCCGGATATTGACAAAACCCGACTCTGGACGTACTATATAATAGTAGTCAAGTAGGCTGTGAAGGAAAAATTTTTTGAGAGGTGTATTATGGATCCTGGAAAAGACAGCCTTGTACAGCAGTATAAATGGCACATTGTAATCATCATCGCGGCGCTGGCTCTTGTGGTTCTGCTGATGTTCACCACCGACATCTTCGAACCATCCGAGAGCAATATGCTTCGCCAGCTCATATTCATGCTCGGCGGTTTGATGTTCCTCGTCGCACTGCTGACTATGCTATCGAGGGTGTTCAAGATACTCGA
>CAYGZM010000402.1:0-2323 GCA_964354365.1 uncultured Pirellulales bacterium | reverse complement strand
CTCCCTCCAAGTTTATGTCGGCAGTCAGGATAAAATGCTTGTCCCAGTCTTCTTGATATTTGCCGACATCGCTTAGGTTCTCCGGCGTTGCGATTCTGTATGGATCGTTCGGCTCGCCGGTCCCGCCGCTGTACTCAGCGTCTGCGGCAGAAGCCATGCACAAGAATGTCATTACCGCAACAACGAGTGAGTGATTCTTCATTTTCTCTTGCCTCCTGCGACGTTCCTTGAATGCGAATCTCGATGGTCTTGGGTGAAGAACCGGCATCGGGCAGGGCATCCTGGAGGTAGTTGTACGCATCTAACCGGCTTGAGCCATCGTTTGGGCCGCGAGCGTCGCTGTTGACATAAATGATTCTGGCGTGAGCGGCGTATGCCGGGGCCGCTAAAACCGCCTGCACTGCGCAAACTATCTTTTTGGTCCATTGAACTCTCATGCTACCCTCTGCCGAGACATTGTCTGGCGGCGAATAGTATTGGCAGCTCAGAGACTGCTCACCAGCGAGCGTCCATCAACTTTGCAAGCCATAAAATCCCCAGCCGGTCCCTTCGCCATTTCGGAGGACTCTCTTGCCTCGGCGAGACAAAGTCCCTGGCGGTCTCCTCAATATCCTGGAGGTAGTCAAATTTCAGCGTTCCCTGCCGGTTGTCGCTTGTTGAGAATGTGATGGATTCCACAACGTCTTTTTCCATATTGATGTTGTAGGTCAGTTCCGTTGCTCCGCAGTCGAGGGTGACTTGTGCGGCGTCGCCGCCGGCATTGCGTACGGTGCGGAACTCTACCTGCTCCTCAGCGGCGTCACGGCGGACAGTGTCGATGGTGTGCAGTCCCATCCACGGTCTGCCGAGGCCCTTGAAGAAACTGCCGCCCGCGTAGCTTGCAGTGAGTTTGCCGGCGGCGTCGTAGAGGCGCGCTTCGGCGCCCGTATCGACGAGCTTCAGCTTGCTGCCGACGGTCATCTCTATCCAGGGGTAGTTCCATTTGCTCGTCGCGTACACGAAAGGTATGCGCCCGGTTCCGGAGACCTTCTCTCCGTCAATCTCGCCGGTGATTCTGAAGTGGGTCCAGCCGCGTTTGTGCATGGTGTCGCGCGTGTCGATTATTGCCGCCCTGCTGGGCCAGTCGTAGAGGAAATACTGCTCGTCCAGCACGTTGAGGTTGCGGGTAATCTGTGAGTGACGGGTGTTTTCGTCTTGTTTGAGGATCACGAGCAGGCCTGCTCCGTCGGCCCGGACATACTGGATATGCTCGGTATCGGGTTCGGCAAGGGCAAGCGACCTCCTCATGCTCGGATTGTCGGTCGGCAGCCGCCATACGGTGGAGTCGTCGCGCCAAGTGCGATGGTTCCTGATGAAGATAGTATTCCTGTCTCTGTCGAAATAGTAGTTTGCTTGCTCATTCTGCAGCCACTGGCAATATGACTGTTGTGCGCGGGCATCCCATTTGAGCAGCCGCATCATCAGCGGGCCGTTCGTTCCGTGCGGGTAATAATGCCAGTACTCCTGGACGGTTTTACCGGCGGTTCCGATGGCTCCGGTGATTTGGGAGCTCACTGTGGGTCCTTCAGTCGGGGGAGCGGCCGCCTGATCGGACCCGGATTTGACTGCGATGGTGCCGAGTGTAATTGCACCGATGGCGGTCATAGACAGGATTGCGGCTTTGCTCGTGGCGACGGCGGCCAGACCCGCTGCTACGCCTACCTTGGTCACGGCGGCCGATACCGTCAGGCTCTTTGCAACCGCCTCAGTGGGTGCGGTAATCTTGCCGAACAGGACCATTGCGGCAAGGAAGGCGCCGCGGCCAAATCCATGGTGGGAGAGCTGCTTCTGCAGCGCCCTTTTGGCACGGTAGAAATGGATTTTTGCGGCAAATTCGCTGCACTGGAGGGATTCTGCGATGTGCGAGTAATCCATTTCCCTGTAGCAGCGTAGTGTTAAAACGGCCCGGTGCCGGGGCGTTAGCCGCCGCATAGCCATGAATATAATGTCCTTTAATTCACGGCCTACGGCGTCAGCCATTGCTTGCTGGCTGTCGTCCTTTGCATCTTCCTTTGCCATCATTGACACGGACATGGTATCTGGGTATTGCTCTTTTGTGCGGCCAAGACGCATCTTGTTGAGGGCTGCGTTAAACAGCCGGGGCCAAAGACCGCTGGCCTTTTTCGGTTTGCCCGAAGTGTGAAACATTTCGAGAGACGCTCCTTCACAATGTCCAGTGTCAAACCAGGCCACAGTATCAGAGAGAGGACCTCTGCGCGTAACTATCTATTTCTTCCTCTGCCACTGCGCTGACGCGGTCAAGCAACTTTCCGGCACCAGGCCA
>CAYGZM010000401.1:0-2324 GCA_964354365.1 uncultured Pirellulales bacterium | reverse complement strand
CGAGGGCGTTTTCTTCGTCGTCGCCGAGATGCACATAAAGTACCGCCGACCGGCCCTGTACGATGAGAGGCTGAAATTGGAGACCACCTGCTCGAACATAACGCCCTGCAAGGTCGAGCACGCTTACAGGCTCATCCGCCCCGCCGATTCAACACTGCTGGCCGAGGCGCGGACCGTCCTGGCCTGCGTCAACGCCGAAGGAAGGGTCCGCAGAGTGCCGCAATTTATGTGCCCCGACTGAAGAAGGATGCTTTGTAGAGGACCCCGGGAAGATGTCATTTCGAGCGCAGGCCCCGGGGCCGAAGTCGAGAAATATCAAGGATACCTGTCTGTGGAAGATTGCTCCACTGCGTTCACTTTCCCTTCGACTACGCTCAGGGCTGAAGGCTTTCTCGGCCGCAATGACACAGTATCTACAGAGCAAAAAAAGGATGTTTATTTGACTTGTCGGAGGCGATTCGTTAGACTATTTTTTTCGTCCAGTCGCAGCGCCAACGATATTTGATAATTTAGTGTGCAGGTTATGTCCCAGACGGTATCAGAGAAGAAAGAGAAGTGCGGCCTTTTCGGCATCTACGGCGACCCCAACGCAGTTCAAAAGGCCTATCTCGGCCTGCACAGTCTTCAGCACCGCGGCCAGGAGTCGGCGGGGATCGCATCGAGCGACGGGCAAGTGATTGAGTGCTATACCGGGATGGGAACCGTCAGGAGGGTGTTTCGCACCGGCAGCAACGTCTTGAAGACGCTGGCCAATCCGATGGCAATCGGCCACGTCCGCTATTCGACCACCGGCACCAGCAAATCGACCAACTGTCAGCCGCTGCTCTTGGAGTACTCCCGCGGCCAGGTCGCCGTCGCCCACAACGGGAACCTGATAAATGCGATGCTGCTGCGCGACGAATACGAGGCCTACGGCAGCATCTTCAAATCGACAAGCGATACCGAGGTCATCACGCATCTGCTGGCCAAGCCGACGCACGTCAGCAAGCCCGACCCCCTGGCCCACGTCCTCACTCACCTGCAGGGTGCGTACAGCCTGGTGCTTCTGTTCGCCGACCGCATCGAGGCGGCGCGCGACCCTTACGGCATCAGGCCGCTGTGCATCGGCCAAACCGAACAGGGCGCTTACGTCGTCGCCAGCGAGACCTGCGCCTTCGACGCCATCGGGGCCAGCCTCATTCGTGAGGTTGAGCCCGGTGAAATAGTCCGATTGGACAAGAACGGCCTGTCCAGCCGGTTCTTCGTCACCCCCGGCGCCGTCACGCCGGCACACTGCATCTTCGAGCATGTCTATTTCGCAAAGCAAAACAGCACAATCTTCGGCGAAAACGTCCACGAATTCAGAAAAAAACTCGGCCGCCGGCTGGCGATAGAGCATCCCATCGACGCCGACGTCGTAATCCCCGTGCCGGATTCGGGAACGTCCGCCGCGGTCGGTTTTGCCGAGAAAAGCAAGATACCCTTCGATATGGGAATGGTCAGGAGCCACTATATCGGAAGAACGTTCATCTCGCCCCACCAGAAAGTAAGAGAGCTGGAGGTCAGTCTCAAGCTGCAGGTCATAAAGCAGGTCGTTGCGGACAAGCGCGTGGTCGTGGTCGATGATTCAATCGTCCGCGGCACTACCACCAGGGGCAAGATAAGGGCGATACGCCAGACCGGCGCAAAGGAAATCCACATGCGGGTGAGCTGTCCGCCGTTGAGATTTCCCTGCTTCTACGGCATCGATTTCCCGACGAAGGAAGAGCTGCTGGCGAATAATCGCAATCTGGACCAGATTCGGGATTTCCTTGACGTGGACAGCATCGGTTATATGTCGATCGAGGGGCTGCTTTCCTGTGCGATCCTGCCGGCGGACCATTACTGCACCGCCTGCTGGACCGGCCAGTACAGAATACCGATTGACATCGCCGTCAATAAGTTCGTTATGGAACGTTACCAGATGCGCATGTTTGACGAACTCGATGGTTGATACTCACCATGTGGACGATGATGGACGAAAGACGCAGAACCTCATAGTGTAAAGCGTAAAACGCAAAGTGAAAAACCAAAACTGAATTGAGCCATCGAGATAACGACGATTTGCGGTTTCTTTTGAGTGAGACAAAAGAGCTGGCAAACATACTGGGTTCGAGTATTCTGACTCTGAAGGGCAAACGGTAGTTTTGAATTTTCAGTTGTGGTTTTGGGCTTTCAGCTTTGAGTTTCCAGTTGCCGCGGCTCGGTTTTTTTGGGGCGAAGGATGAGTAAGTACATCAGCTACGAGCAGTCCGGCGTGAGTATCGACGCCGGCGACCAGATGGTCAAGAAGATACAGTCTTACG
>CAYGZM010000400.1:0-2329 GCA_964354365.1 uncultured Pirellulales bacterium | reverse complement strand
GGACGGTTATCGCCGTCCTTTTTTTATGCCTTGTAAGACCCGCCTATTGCCATTATAATTGCAGGAAACTTGACTCTAACAGCTCAAACTGACCGGTTCGCCTTGTCATATTGCTGTCGCATAGGGACTTATCGTCCCGTTTTCTTGAAAACCGGTCAGTTTGAGCAATGACTTTTTGAATGGTGGTCAGGCTATGCTGTTACCCATTCGGACGAGTATTCGGCCAAGACGAACGCCTTATGCAAATTATGCGCTGATATTCGCTAATGTGTTTATTTTCCTTCTGACGTTCTGGCCGCATACCGAAGGCCGGACGGGGGCCGTGGAGATACTTCGACCGTGGGCACAACATTTTCAGCTCATGTCCGATCGGCCCTGCTTGTGGCAGTTCATAACTTACGCCTTCCTGCACGGCGGTTATATGCACATCTTCGGCAACATGTTCTTTTTGTACATCTTCGGCAACAACGTCAACGACAAGCTCGGCAATATTTCGTATATTTCTTTTTATTTGGCCGGGGCGGTATTCAGCGGCGTAGGTCACGCAGTCATACACTCGGCTTCAGGTGTGCCGACCCTGGGCGCCAGCGGGGCGGTGGCGGCGGTCACAGGGGCCTACCTGGTGCTGTTTCCGCAGACGTTGATAACGGTCCTGTACTGGTTTTTCTTCATTGGGACGCTGGAGGTGCCGGCGCTGTACTTCATTGGGCTGAAGCTTATTATAATAGACAACGTGATCACCAGATATACTCCGCACGTTGCCTACGACGCGCATCTGGCCGGATATGCCTTCGGCATCACGGCAATTGTGGCCATGCTTGCGACAGGACTGGTCAGCACCAGCAGTTTTGACCTCTGGGCAATGATAAAACGATGGAATCGGCGTCGGAGCTACCGCGATGTTGTAGCGAACGGCTTTGACCCGTTCACCGGGCGAGTACAGGCCAAGCCGATAAAGGCCGAAGAGGTCAAGACACCCGCACAAGAACAGAACGAACAGAAGGCAGAGGAGCTTCGCAATGAAATCAGCAGGCGGATGTTAGAACGCAACTCAGGCGCGGCGGCCGAGCTGTATCTGGAGCTTATGAGCCTCGATAGCGGTCAGATTCTGCCCCGGCAGCAGCTGCTCGATATCGCCAACCGGCTGGCGGGCGACAACAGGCCGGTCGATGCCGCACGGGCATACGAGCAGTTCTTAACTCATTACAGCAATTACGAATACGCCGAGGAGGTGCAATTGATGCTCGGCCTGCTGTACTCGCGCTATCTCAACCAGGCGGAGCCGGCATTGAAATATCTGCGGGCAGCCGCGGAAAACCTCTCCGATCCGGGGCAGTTGAAGATGTGCCGGGATGAGATTGCTCGACTGGAAGAATCGAGCAAATGAGATTCAGCGCGATACAATCATATTCGGAACAAGAAAAGGGTTGACAGCCGGACCGATGGCTGCTAACTTGACGCATTAGAAGGTCTCTCGGCTGTTTGGCCGGCTTCGGATTTTAGCCAAGAATCTCTTATTGGGAGATAGAAAAATGAAATCATACACCAACTTCTTAATGGTTGTTATCTTAGCGGGCTTCTCATCGGTCTGTTTGGGCCAGCTCGGCCCTGCCGCCGCCGGACCGACGCCGGCGGCTGATGCCAACGCCGCCGGTATGCCGCAACTTCCATACGACGCCGAGATAGCGGGCGACAACGTCTATATTCGCTCCGGGCCGGGCAGCAACTATTACGACTGCGGCAAGCTCAACAAAGGCGACAAAGTGAAAGTTGTCAGCCACCAGTTTAGCTGGTCGTGCATTGTGCCGCCTCCGGGCAGCTTCTCGTGGATTTACGTCCCTTACGTGAGCATTGACCCTGATAACCCGGGAACGGGGATCGTCACGGGCGACAGTGTTCGCGTCTATGCGGGGTCGGACCTGGTTAAGCCCATTCATTCGACGCTGCAGTTAAAGCTTGACCGCGGCGAGAAAGTCAAGCTGCTGGGCGAGCAGAAAGACAACTACTACAAGATTGCCGCTCCGACGGGCGCCTATCTCTGGGTCAGCACAAATCTTACGAAGCCCGTTTCGACCTCCGCGGGGCCGGGTCCGGCGCGGGTCGTAGGGGCCGTTGAGCCGAACGAACCCAACGACGCCAATACGGTAACTGTCGCGCCGGTTACTGTGAAGGATTCCACCGTCGAGCAAAAGATGGTCAAGGCATACGAGGCGCTTACGAAGACACTTCTGGCCGAGCGCAGCAAACCGATAGACCAGCAGGATTACACGGACATAAAGAAGTCGCTTGACGAAATCGTCAAGAACAAGGACGCCGGAAAGGCCGCGCG
>CAYGZM010000399.1:0-2339 GCA_964354365.1 uncultured Pirellulales bacterium | reverse complement strand
ACAACGTAGATGTCCTTGAAGTTCTCCTCGACCGGGTTATACGTCTGCATCGCCGTGTTCGGGTTGATATTGCATAAGCTGCGATGGTTATTCGCCGCCACCTCAAGCCAGTTGTGGATGCCGCCTAAGATAATATCCGAGGCAAAAATGTCCGCAATCGTCCCGTCCTCGAAGACAACGTGCATCAAAGAAAAATCGTCAATGTCGTGGTAGTCGCACCGGATATGCCCTTCGTCCCGGAAACCCTCCAGCCGCGTTATCGCGTGCGCCCGCGCAGAGACCGCCTTCGGCTTGATCGGCTTGCCGTTTCTCGCCTTGCCCTCCACGCGCTTCAAATAAAGCGCCGCCGTCAGCGGGTGACACCCCTTGCCGATCATTACCCCGCCCCCCGAAAACTTCCAGAATGCGTACGTCTTGGCGTGCGACCCGCTGTGCGCCTCTTCCCCGTGTATCCAGAGAATCTGCGCGCCGGTCTTTTCTATAATCTCGCGCTCCTTCTGTATCGAAGGCGCATAGACCCAGTTCTCGGCGTAGAGTATCCGCCCCTTGCTCTTTTTCTCCGCCTTGAGCATCCGCTCAATGCTCTCAATGGCGTAGTCAAGTGCGTCGGTCTTGGGGAAAGTGTCCCCATTAAAATCTTCCCCGCCTTCAGGCGGACCGAAATAGCCTGTCAGCGGCTTTTCCACAATGGCAAACTTGTCCCGCTCCAGCGCCGCAATCGCAATCGGCTCATGAGCTACCGGCGGCGTGCAGACGTGCACAACGTCAACCTTCTCAATCAGCGCGTCCAGGCTTTCGTATGCCTTGATCCCGCGTGCTTTTGCGTAGTCCGCCGCCTGCTCAGTGTCGATTGCATAAACGCCCTTGACCTCAACATTCACGCCATAAACCTTCGTTAACGATTCAAAATGAAACGTCGCCGCAAAACCCGCACCTACAATGCCGGCTCGAACCGTCTTCTTACCCATTCAATCTCTCCTTTTCCTTCCTACTCATAATATGAGTTCTGCAAAATTGCAGGTTAGACCTATATTGTTGAAGACCTCGGTATTCTATCATATCCCAGGAAGTCTTGGAAGAAATCCTTGCCCGCCGCGGCGGCCTTTCCACAGACTGTTATACCCAGGCGGGAAACCCCGGAACTTGTGAAGACGCGGTGGCTAATGAACATACAAAAAGCCGGTCCCGGCGTGTTGCCGCCAGAGACCGGCTTTTTCTACCAATGATATGTCCCCGTCACTTCGGAACCTTGAACTCGTACTGATGGATTTCGTCTTTATCCAGGTCCTTACCCCGGCACCTGAGCATAAACCCCGCTTCGGTCTTCTTGTACTCAAAATCTTTGCCGCTGAACAAGTCCTTCGGCAAACCGGCTGGCAGCGTTTCGGGAAGCCGGCTGGTTTTCCCCTTGGCGATATACAGTTCAACGGCCGCCCTGACCGCATTCGCGTGGGTCGTTGCCCTTATCATAATGTCGTACACCTTGCCGATGCCCGGCGCAGTCGCAGCGGTGAACATTGCCTCTTTCTTCTTGCTTTCCTGATCTTTGCCCAGCTGCTCAAAGGCCTCCGCGATTCGCCGATGTGCCTCAGCGTAGGACGCGTCGCTCTCGATGATCGACATTACAGAGGCCATAAACTTGGAGTAATGATCCCGGCACTGCTCAAGAAATGCCTCCCCACCGTAGTCCATGATCAGCTTCATGGATTCCTCCGGACTCCTGTTGGGGTCCAGATCCTTGAGCAAATCAGGCACTTTCTCCATCTGTATCTGCTCGAGCACCACTTCCCGCTCGATCTCAAGCGAGTTCTTCAACGAAAGCGGTCTCTTGGACAACGCGCCGAGGTCGGCCCTCAACTGCTCCATGGCCTTTAAGTCGCCGGGCCCCAGCAGGTCTTGAATGCATCTGTAGGTCGTCCCCTCCACAGCCCAGCCCACCAAGATCGAGATCAGCGTCTTGTCGCCCACGTGGCGGCTGATCTTCAGAACCGTTACACAACGCGCCAATGCCGCAGCGTACTCGCCCCGGGAAGCGAGAATCCGGGCATCTGCGATCAGAATGCGCCCCAGAGTCCTTATCTGGGCCAGATGCGCCAGAATCATCGAGAACCCCTCAGAGTACCTCAGCCCCCAGTCGCATTCACGCAGCTCCGAGGCGGCTATCGCCAGCTTGATTGCGCTGCCGCAGCTTTCGACATAGTCTTCTATTTCCTTATTCAACGCGATCTTGCCGTCGGTGAAATCGCGGAGCTGTGTATCGACCGGCTCATCCACCTTTGGACACGACAAAAAAGCCTGGTAATAGAGCAGCGCCGCATTGTCCGGGTCCGGCGGATAGG
>CAYGZM010000398.1:0-2371 GCA_964354365.1 uncultured Pirellulales bacterium | reverse complement strand
TGCCCTGGCCGATTCTATTTGGCCCGCCGCCCAGGACCATCACCTTGCGATTTTGGCTTGTGCCGACCTTGTCCCCGGCATTATACGTTGAGAAATAGTAGGCTGCGTCTTCTACGCCGCTGACCGGCACCGGCTCCCATCCTTCGACGACGCCGAGTCCTTTTCTTTGCTTGCGGATTTTATCTTCGCTGGTTCCGAGAATCTGTGCGAGATAGAGATCGGCGAAGCCATCTTTTTTGGCCTGGGTCAGCAGGTCATCAGGAATTGCCTTGCCTTTGTATTTCAGCAGCTTCTCCTCAAGGGCGACAAGCTCAGCCATCTGCCGGATGAACCATTCTTTGATATAAGTCTTCTCGAACAACTGTTTTGGGGTAGCGCCTTTGCGGACGGCCTCGTACATTATGAACTGGCGTTCGCTTGTCGGGATGGTCAGTCGCTTCATAAGCTCATCGAGCGGGAGTTTGTTGAAGTTTTTGGCGAAGCCCAAGCCGTATCTGCCGTTTTCAAGGGAGCGGATGGCCTTTTGAAATGCCTCTTTGTAGTTCTTCCCGATGCTCATCACTTCGCCGACGGCCCGCATTTGCGTGCCGAGCTTGTCTTCAACGCCTTTGAACTTCTCAAACGCCCAGCGGGCGAATTTGACGACGACGTAGTCGCCGGACGGCGTGTATTTTTCGAGCGTGCCATCCCGCCAGTACGGGATTTCATCAAGCGTAAGCCCGCCGGCCAGCATCGAAGACACCATAGCGATGGGGAATCCGGTTGCCTTTGAGGCCAGGGCCGATGAACGAGATGTTCTCGGATTGATTTCGATTGCAACGACGCGTCCGGTCCTGGGATCGTGGGCGAATTGTATATTTGTGCCGCCGATGACCTCGATAGCATCGACAATGTCGTAAGAATACTTCTGGAGCTTCTGCTGCAGCTTCTTGTCAATAGTCAGCATTGGAGCGGTGCAGTATGAATCGCCGGTATGTATGCCCATAGCATCGACGTTTTCGATGAAACAGACGGTTATCTTCTGGCCCTTTGCATCCCTGACGACCTCCAGCTCGAGCTCTTCCCATCCGAGAACGGATTCTTCCACGAGAATCTGTCCGACGAGACTGGCCGAGAGCCCCCTGGACGCAACGACCCTCAGCTCGTCAACGTTATAGACCAGCCCTCCGCCTGTTCCGCCCATAGTGTATGCCGGGCGAATCACGACCGGGTAATCAAGCCTCTTGGCGATTTCTTCGGCCTCTTCGACGGTGTACGCCGGGTCGCTCTTCGGTATGTCAATGCCCAGCTTGTTCATTGTGTTTTTGAACTCGATTCTGTCTTCGCCGCGTTTGATGGCGTCAATCTGGACGCCGATGACTCTTACGCCGTATTTATCCAGCACGCCTGCCTTTGCCAGCTCCGAAGAAAGATTCAGTCCGCTCTGGCCGCCGAGGTTCGGCAGAAGTGCGTCCGGGCGCTCCTTTTCAATGATTTTTGTCATCGTCTGAAGATTCAGCGGCTCGATATAAGTCACGTCGGCCATCCCCGGATCTGTCATGATTGTGGCAGGGTTTGAATTGACCAATACTATCTTGTAACCCAGCTTGCGCAGGGCCTTGCAAGCCTGTGTGCCGGAGTAGTCAAACTCACACGCTTGGCCTATGATGATGGGGCCTGAGCCAATAATCATCACTTTCTTGATGTCGTTGCGTCTGGGCATAGTGAATTCTCCAGATATATTCTTCGTTCACCCAAGGCCATAGATTCCGGGCAATTAAACTGCAAGGGCGCTGCGTTGTCAAATACAAGATTACAATAAGTGCCTATCCGAATAACTTGGTCGTCATGAGGCCTCGGGCTTTGCACCCAGCCGGAATAGACTGGGTTATTGGGATAGGCTCTAAGGTGCTCAGACTGTATTCTACTGTTCACAATCCATTCCTCGCTCCAGAAGATATGATCCGGTGATTCCAAACACCGTGACACCAAAAAGTAAAAACGCCATCACCGCCCCCTTGTGGGGCCGACCAAATCACCTTGCCATCTGCTCCAAATAGAATCAGAGAAGATTCGGGATAACTAATGACCCTTCCGTCCGCCGTCGTTGTTTGGCCTGTACGCAACTGAGCGCGGGTCTTGCCGTTCTCGTCATACAGCTCCAGCCCCGCCCCGTCCTTGAGCACGGCCAGCGAGGCACCGGGCTTGCCGTTCTCGTTAGTCAGCACCAGCCCCATGCCTTCCTTGCTCACGCTCAGCGAGACACCGGTCTTGCCGTTCTCGTCCATCAGCGACAGCGCCGGCCCGTCCTCCTCCACGCCCAGCCAGGCACCGGTCTTGCCGTTCTCGTCATTCAGCACCAGCCCCGGCCCGTCCTTGTCCACGCTCAGCG
>CAYGZM010000397.1:0-2381 GCA_964354365.1 uncultured Pirellulales bacterium | reverse complement strand
CATGTTTGGGTCGTGGTGTTTTAGCTCTGATTTTACGAATGGGTAGAAGTCGTTGGTGCCGAAGAATGCTTCGGATGATTCGGCGAAGTATTCCTGGTCGTTGTTCAGGGCGTAGGCCCTTTCGTTCTTGCCGTTGATGTGGAGGACAGATTCGTATTTTTTGCCTTCTACGGCGTCGTTGTATGCCTTGCGGATATCAGGGTTGTCGTAGCCGAGGACGTTGTGATGGTAGGCGTGGGCGAGCTCGTGCAGCACCATCCAGGGCTGGTCAAGCGTCCACTTCAAAAAAGTCTCGGCGTTGGCTATCTCAACGCTCCGCTCTTTTTCGGGATTGAAGTCATTGTCGGCAAGCCATTGCCTGCTCGGATGATAGCACATGCACGGGTGGCGCGGCGCCTTGTACTCAACCCAGATGGCTATCCGCCTAAGCTCTTCGACCGCCTTTTTCGGGACCGCGCGAGTGATTTGATACAACTGGAACCCCAGCAGCTTCAACGTCTCGTCGGCAAGCTCAGAGTGCCCGTTCAGCAGCTCGTTGTTGACGAGCACCTTCCACCCTTCGATTTCCCTGACAGTGTAGTCCGAGGTCGGCGCATACTTGGCCAGAGCGGCACAAAGACCACACAGCGCTACAAAAAGCAAGGCGATTTTCTTCATACTGAAACTGACCGACTCATTGCCAAGAATCAACATTAACCATTACATGATAAATAGTCACTCAAACTGACCGGTTTTTAAGAAAACGGGACGATAAGTCCTTATGTGACAGCAATATAGCACAGTGTGTCATTCCCGCGAAAGCGAGAATCCACGCACGCGGCACGCTACTGGATACCTGCTTTCGCAGGTATGACAAGGCGAGCCCAGTCAGTTTGAGTTCATAGTTGTATTCAAGTCCATCCGGCCCTATACGAGCGCATCGCACCCGGTGGCGATGGGATTGAAAACCCCGGCGCCGGGCTTCAGCTCCTTAGGCACAATATCAAGTTTCGACGCGTTCAGCAGCCATTTCCAGCTAAAGCTGCGCCCTGTATAAGCCGACATACGCGCGCCGATGGCCGTCAACGTGCTCTCGGCGATCTGCTGACCTTCATTGAGCGGCTTGCCCGCGCGAATGCTCTTTATCAGGTCGATGTGCTCCTGCTGCTGGCCGTTGACGTTCTCGCCCTCGTACTTCCACGCGTTTTCGCCCGAGATATTGTGATTGCAGTCGCTCGTGCCCTTGGCGCCGACGATTTTCTCGCCGTTGCGTCCGGTCCCCGGACTATGCCCGCTGAAGCTCAGGCAGCGCGCGCCGTTTTCGTACTCCAGCTCGGCGAAGATGTGGTCCCAGATGTCCCCGTTGTACTTCTCCCAGCCTTCCTCGCTGCCGTTATTGTACTTTCGGCAGACCTCCTTCGCCGGGTTTATCTGGTCCTTGTTGTAGCTCCGCCATGCCCGGCCGCCCAACGCCGTGAAATTCTTGGGCGGACCGTCGAAGCACCAGTTCATCACGTCGATGTTGTGGATGTGCTGCTCGCAGATCTGGTCGCCCGAAAGCCAGTTGAAGTGGTACCAGTTGTTGCACTGCCACTCTAACTCGCTCCACCCTTCCTGGTAGCCGCGGAACCATATCCCGCCGCCGTACCAGTAACACTGGCTGCCGACCAGCTCGCCGATCGCGCCGTCGTGGATTCGCTTCATAAGCTCGACCCGGCCGAGTTCGTGCCGCCTCTGCGTCCCGGCAACAATGGCAAGACCTTTCTCTTTCGCGATTTTCGATGCTTCCATGACCTCCCGGCAACCCGCCGGGTCCGTCGCGACCGGTTTCTCCGTGAAGATATGCTTGCCGGCCTTGACCGCCGCCATCATCTGCCTGCCGCGAAACGCGGGCGCCGTCGCCATACACAGCAGGTCCGCCTCGCACTTCGCCAGTTTCTCGTGACAGTCGAACCCCCAGAAAAGGTTATCATCCGGAATCTTCACCCGGCCTTCAAAGCTCTTATCCTTCATAAGCGAATCCCGGGTTCTCCTGACCTTGTCCTCGAAAAGGTCGGCCAGGGCCACAACCACCACGCCCGGATCCGCACGCAGATTCTCCTTTATCGCCCCGTTTCCGCGTCCGCCGCACCCGAGCAGCCCCACCTTGATTGTATCCGATCCGCTCGCATGCACTGCGGACGCCACCGCGCCGGCCAGCGCCGCTGCGCCGCCGACCGTCGTTGTGTTTCTCTTCACTCTTTGTCTGTCTTTCTCTGACGATGCCATCAGTTGTCTCCTTTGCACTGTATCTAAGGCTTCTGCAAAATTGCAGGTTAGGCCTACTTAGAAAAGAAAAAATCGTTCCTTGATTTTTTCTTTTCAACGGTAATGTATTGTCTCGTAATCGCTTAGGTAATTAT
>CAYGZM010000396.1:0-2386 GCA_964354365.1 uncultured Pirellulales bacterium | reverse complement strand
ACATAGCGAGCCAGGCGGGTGGAAACATCGAGTGTATCATAGACAAATGTGGAAAAAGCCAGCAGTGCGAAGGGAAAGGCCACGTTGAAACCTATTCCCAGCAGACCCAGATACTTGGCCAGACCATGGGCGTAAATCAGATTAGGGTCTGTAGCCAGCTGCTTGGAGCCGTAGGGAAGCATCATTACTGTCGCCAATGCCAGAATGGCGACCAGCCCTTCCAGCAACATGGCTCCGTAGCCGATCACGCGGGCATCCGATTCCTTGTTCAGTTGTCTGGAAGTCGTGCCGGAGCAGACAATGGCGTGGAACCCGGAGCAGGCGCCGCAGGCAACAGTTATGAAGAGAAACGGGAAAAGCAATTTGCCTCCGGTCAAGCTGTGCAGCCCAGAAAGATTCAGTGCGGGGTATTCAATCTTGAAACCGCCAAACAAGGCCCCCATCAGGCCGATGATGATCGTCAGGTAAAGGAGCCATCCGCCCAAGTAACCCCGCGGCTGCAAGAGCAGCCACAACGGAATGACCGATGCTATGAAGCAGTATATAAGCAGAAAAACGCCCCATTGCTTCGCAGATATATCCGCGAAGAAAGCACAGACCGATGCCGGCAGGTGAGGGCCAACCCACACCGCCAATAAAACCAGAGGCAGGAAAATCACCGTCAGCAGCCACAGTTTGAGCTTGAAGCGATGTAGAAGAATGCCCATAACCACTGCCAGGCCCAGATAGAGAATCGACGATGCCGCCACCGCCGGCCCAAACGCCTCACCTTCTGCAACAGCCCTGAACGTTTGTGCGGTAATATCAGTGAAGGCGATAATGACATACAACAGGGCCAGCCAGATGAATATAAGGAAAAAGACGTGCATCCTGCCCGGAATGTGCTGTCTGGCAATTTCGCCGATTGAGGCTGCCTTGTGCCTTATCGATGCAGTCAGAGCGGTCATATCGTGAACGCCGCCGATAAATACTGCGCCGATGATAATCCAGAGCGCCGCCGGCAGCCAGCCGAACCAGATACCGGCAAGGATTGGCCCTACAATCGGCCCTGCCGCCGCAATGGCTGAAAAGTGCTGCCCCAACAGCAGCGGAGCTTTCGCGGGCACAAAATCCCTCCCGTCACTGAGCTGGTGAGCAGGAGTCATGCGGGTGTTGTCGAAAGTGACTTGGCGGGCGATGAACCGGCCATACACAACGTATGCCACAGCAAATATGGCAACAGATATCAATACAACAGAATAAACCATGCAACTATTGTACTCAACCCCGTCGTTTTTGAACAGGCGCATTTTTGTGCACTACTGCGCACAGACAGGATACCGCGGCAAAGTCATCAGCAGAGACTTCATTGCTGCGGTCATGGCCGATTCATAATTCTCGACGTCCCGGACGTGAAAGATATATCGGTCTTTTGACTGGTCGTCCATCGCCCACTCGGTCACACCGTCATCGCTGCACCGGACCTTAATCGGATCGAACGTGAAGACAGGAGATACTCTCTCGCTGTTCAGGGGAACTATCTGGCCGGTGCGGCAGACGGTTTTCCTTGAGGCGTGCAGGAATCCACCCGTGCACCACATATTCCGATAGTTGCCGCCGAACTCCGCCAACAGCCGGGCGTCTTTCTTCCCGGCCAGATATTGCAGCCAATTCGCGCTGTTGACTTTACCGAGCGCGTAAGCGAAGTAGTTCTGCATTCTGTCCGACAAGTGCCCGAGGATTTCGTCCTGTCTGAACCTGTAATACGTTCCGAATTCCCGCACCACCCAGGGCGACTGCACCTGCTCGAAGCAGGGCATCCAATAAACAGGACACGGCAGGTCGAATATCGCTGCGTATGCGGCGGGATCGAGGCTTACATTATATTCCAGCTTGGAGGCAAGTGCCTTGTCCCTCGTGCCGGCACCGGCATTGTGATAAATTGCGGCACACTTCTCGGCGAAGAGATGCGGGGCCGCCTTTGCCGCCGCTGCGATGTCTCGGCAGCAACCGGTGATGTTGATCACGACGGGCACAGGGGATTGCCGTAGTACGTCCAGCACCATCCGCGCGCTGTCAGACTGCCTGGCAGGCGGTTCGCTGTCACTGTGCGTTTTCGAAGGCGGGGGCGACCCAACGATAACCGGTACGGCCAGACCGGTGATGAAATTCATCTGGGCGACCGCCATAACATCCGGGGCACTATCATTCGGGGGATAATCAATCAGAATTCCTTTGAGGTCAATATCGCCACGGTGCGCAAGGGCGTACAGACAGGCCAGGTCCCAGTGGTCGTCGGGATCGTTGTAGGGCCGGAAAAGGTCGGTCGCGTGCAGCATGGCAACCTTTGCGGACGTCTCGGGCCCTTTCCCGGAAAATGCAATCCTCGGAAGAGTCGCGCCGGCGG
>CAYGZM010000395.1:0-2411 GCA_964354365.1 uncultured Pirellulales bacterium | reverse complement strand
TGGAATTTGGCTGTTTGAATAGATTTCTCCGCTCGCTTCGCTCGGTCGAAATGACAGTATAGTCGCGAGACTTGCGAAACGCGGTACTATCTTGAGAACCATTTGTAAGGCGTATTATGTCGATATCAGCCATTCCATATAGTCAGCTCTTGTCGTGTTTTGCCCAGATCCTCTCGATGGCCAGCGCAACGGGCGATGGCGCCTCTTTGCCTTGTTCCTGTTGTGATTGCACTTCCTCCATTGCCACGTGCAGCTCGATGCACGCCTGCTCGTAGCTGCACCCGGTCTGCTGAGATATCAGACGGCAGCCGCGGTCTATGAGCTTCTTATTGCTCGGTGACAGCCAGACCATCGCATTGCATACGACCCTGCCCATCCGCACCATTGTCGCCGTGGAGATCGTGTTCAAGATGAGCTTGACGGCAAGATGGTCCCACAGTCGCAGCGGCGAGCTGTAGGGTGGGCAAAATCCGCTTTGATTTTGCCCACGCTGTTTAGACCTCGGCAGGCCCGTCTCCGTCGATTGAGCGGGTTGGTGTGCAAAATGAAAGGCGATTTTGCACACCCTACGTTTCGCGGCTGCCCCGATAGTTAAAGCGGCGGTTTTCCGGTATTGCGGGCCAAACTGTTTTAGAGCCGTGCCTACAGAATCGCAGGTTTCTCCCGCGACATCGATCAGCACCAGCGCCGAATCCGGCGCATCGGTGCGCGAGGGATCCGGCTCGTTGCCTATCTGGAATTTGTATATCTCGCTGTTGTCCAGTCGTGGCGGATTCGCCTTCAGGGCGGTCGGGGCATTCAGTTGTTCGTAAATGTCAGCTTCCCAGTCCAAACCTCGAGGCTCGCGTTGCAGCATTTCGCGCCAGGCGTCCTGCGTTGGGCGCAGAGGGTCTTTGACGAACGCCCATGACCGAGCAGACTGACTGTCGGTGTTTCTGCGGAAGTGCGGCAGCATGAACGTCGGCGAGCGCTCCGTAGTATCCGTCAGCACATCCAGCATCGCCCAATCGGTCATATACGTTATCAGGCCGTGCTGCCGATAGATATTCTCCTCGAACGAAGTTGCGTCAGCCATAGTGCGGACAGCCGCGGAATTGGAAAGATCGCTCAGCAGATTGACGAACATCCGGTGGTAATCACCGCCGTTGTGCGCCTGGAAGCCCAGTCCGGCCCGGTCCGATTCCGACAGGTGCTCTTGCAGAAATCGAACCAGGGCAATCTCCAATGCGGCGCCGACGACCAGCAGCTCAGCCGTCGTGGCCTGCATCCTCGTGGAGCCGGTAATGGCCATCGGCCCGGTTGTCAAATCGAGCTTCCTGATGCGCGGCTCCTCAATTACCTCGCGCGACCGCTGGACGTGCCTGCGCAGCACATCAGTCGGATTATTATATACGAAGAACACCTCCGCCCCGGCGTCGAGTCCCTCCCACGCAGTGCCGATTACAAACGGCGTCTCCCCGCCCTCGGTAATCGCAACCACGACGTCGCCGGCTTTGACTCCCGCCTGCCTCAACTGGAATCGCCCGAATTCAGGAAAATCCTCGAATCCCTCCACTGATTTTATCAGAGCGAAATCGCCGCCTGCCATAACGCTGATTGTGTGATCTTCCATTTGCGGCATTTTCGCCGAAATATCGGGATGTTCGCGCCAGAACCGCCGCCACGCCGCCTCAAACAGTATGCTCAGGCGTCCAGTTGCCCCACAGCCTGTAAAGTAAATCCGCCTGCCGTTGTCCATTGCCCTGATGAAAGCTGCGACGAGCTCCTCAAACACGTCCTGTCCAAAGACCTTTTCCATTGCAGGGGGGATTTCCCAGTCCACCGACTGCAGCATCCGAATCGCCGCGACAAGGTCGTTTTGAGCTATTTGCGAAAGCCCTCGCGTCTTAGGATGAAACGACTCTGTCAGTAGCTCGCCCAATCGAAATGCGCGCTCGGCGGTCAAGAATTTCTTAGCTTTTTCAATTGCATCGGACATTTAAGGGCGTCACCTCTTTACGGTTAGCTGCGTTGGCCTGTTCAAGTCGCCGTTCGGCAAAACAATCTCTATTCATATCATCTTGTGCGAGTAATGTAAACGGGGGGGAATTTTGAGGGAGGGCACTTCGGCCGCGCTGGGGGTAGGGAATTGGGTTTGTTTTGAATCATGTTCATCGTTCATTGTTCATTGTTCGTTGTTGGTTGTTCATTTGCATAGGCCTTTGTTATCACGGTACTTGTGTTTATTTTGCCCATTTTGAAATTGGGTTTGATTTTCGTATTGCGTGTTGCGTATCGCGTATTGCGTTGGGGGATTGGCTTTGTTTGGGTTTGTTTTTTGGGCGTGGGGCGGAGCGGAATATTGGTGTAAATCTTTGGGGGAAAAGAGGTTGTGTTGGTTTTGGTGCTGCGGAAATTGGGTTTGTTTTGCA
>CAYGZM010000394.1:0-2422 GCA_964354365.1 uncultured Pirellulales bacterium | reverse complement strand
TGCCGGTATAGCAGACGTATTCGCAGCCCTCGCCGATCTCGCGGTTGACGATTATCACGGGGATTTTCTTCATGTTGAGCATCTGAACGCCGCGCACCAGCGGCTCTTTTTTCATCGGCACCAGGCAGACCACGTCCACACGCCTGGCGATCATTTCGGTAATCTGCTCGATCTGGAGAAAAGGGTCCTCCTTGGCATTGAGGATTGTGACTTCGACGCCCAGCTTTTGGGCTTCATCCTCCGCTCCAAGACGCATATTCTGCCAGTAGGGATCGTCCAGCGTCATCAAGAATCCGATCCGGCGTTTTCCTGCGCCGGCCTTTTTGCACCCCGCAGTCACCACCAATGCAGCTAACAATAGCAGAAGCAGACTCCTGCTCAACGATTTGACGAGATTCATTGCCCCTTTTCCTTTCTTGAAATGAAGGCTTCTGCAAAATTGCAGGTTAGGCGTAGGGTGGGCTTCAGCCCACCTGGCCCCGCTATCCCTGGGGGAAGTTCGGTGGGGCAAGCCCCATCCTACCGAGATGAAGCACCAACTCTATCACCTTTGACTTCGCCGCTTTGCCAGCACATCGATCGCCACTACGATAAGAATAATCAAACCGGTCACAACGGGGCGGTACTCCGGACCGACATTGAACTGCGTCAGCAGATTGACGATTATCCGCAGCAACATCAGCCCGATGAGCGTGGAGCCCAAACCGCCGCTGCCCCCGCCGAGCGGCGTTCCGCCGACGATTACGCCGGCGATCACCTCTAACTCTCTGCCCTGCTGGCCCTCGGCGCCGGCGGTCCCGGTCATCGCCACGAGAATCGCCGCTGCGACGGCGCACGTCAGGCCGCATAGTATATACGTAGCCGCCTTTATCCGCCGGGTGTTCACTCCTGCCAGCCAGGTCGCCTCCTCATTGCCGCCGATGGCGTATATGTAATGTCCGAATCGTGTGAAACGAAGGAGATAAAGCCCGATTATGAACGCCGCTGCGAAAATCAGTATGGGCATGGAAACCTGATAGCCCCTGCCGAGAAGCGGGAGCTGCGCCTCATAGAGCCGGCTGAAACGCGCGCTCAGTTGCAGGTCCCCCACCTGCTGAGTCTGCCCGCCGCCGGTCACAATAAGCGCGATGCCGCGAAAAACAAGCATCGTGCTCAGTGTCGCCACGAAAGGGTTCACCCCAACGTATGCGATAAGCGCCCCGTTAACGGCCCCCAGAACGGCCCCGACCAGCAGCGTCAGAAGGAGCGCCCCGGAAATCGCAAGCAGAGCGCCGTGCCCGGACAACGCATCCATCGTCATTACCAGGACTATCATACAGACAACGGTTGTCGAACCGACCGACAGGTCAAAGCCGCCTGCAATCATCACGAAGGTCATCCCCAGCGCTATCACTCCGAGAGCCGCGGCGTTGGTCATCAGGTTGTCCACCAGATTGGCCCAACTGAAGAACGTGGGGCTCTTGACCGAGGCATAGGCGCACAGCAGCCCCAAGAGAATCAGGATTGTGATTCGCTGTAGCCTGCGAAAGGAAGAGCCTTTTGTTGCTCCCAAAGGCACTTTGCCGGGTTTGTCAATCATGCAGTTTCCTTTTTGCCGGCGCACTGTTCAAAAAGCACGTCCGGATTGTCAATTGGTCCGGGTATCTCATTCACCAGCCGGCCATCTCGAATGACCAGGATGCGGTCGGAGAGCTTCGCCACTTCAATCAATTCCGAAGAGATTAGAATTACGCCCGTTCCGCCGCACGCCAGGTCGATAATCAGCCTGTAAATCTGCGATTTTGTTCCGATGTCGATTCCCTGGGTCGGCTCGTCGAAGATGAGCACCTTCGGCTCCGCCGCCAGCCAGCGTGCCACAATCACTTTCTGCTGGTTGCCCCCGCTCAGGTTCTGGATTTCCAGCTCCGGCATAGGCGGCTCAATCTTCATTCGCTCAATCATCCGGCGGGCCTGCATAGCCAGACGCCGAGGCCTCTGAAATCCAAGCGGGCCGGAAAGCCGTTTGAGGATACTGATGTTGAGATTTTCGGCGACGGTTCTGCCGGCGATGTTACTATCGGTTTTGCGGTTCTCCTGAACCATCCCGATTCCTCTGGTGCAGCACAGATTCGGGGAGCGAATCGAAATCGCATTGGCGTCAAGCTCCACAACTCCGTCAGCCTTGTCGGCTCCGAAGACGGCCCGGGCTATCTCGGTGCGGCCGGAGCCGACCAGGCCTGCGATGCCCAGGACCTCGCCCTGCCGCAGCTCAAAGGAGATGTCTTGAAACCTACCCGGCCGGGTGAGACCATCGACCTTGAGAATACGCCTGCCCGGGCGGTTGGTCTTTTTGGGAAACATCTCGGACAGGGAATGGCCCAGCATCATCTGCGACATCGCCGGCACCGGGCAATCGCCGATGTCTTTTGTGCCGACCTTGCGG
>CAYGZM010000393.1:0-2428 GCA_964354365.1 uncultured Pirellulales bacterium | reverse complement strand
CGTGTCCTTTCGGCAAGGGTGCATGAAATGATTCATTCTCGCTGGTATCGTCAGTCGTGGCCGGCATCCAGATGTGCGACGCCCTGTCCCGCAACATACCTGAAGAACTCCAGGCCATTGTCGCCAACTGTCTGGCTCACGGACGCCGGCGTTTTGTCGAGGTTGCGATGAACTTTCCGCAACAGTGCCTGTATGTACTGGAGATTCTCAAGGATGTTTACAAGAACGATGCCGAGGCCAACCATCAGGGAATGTCTCCTGAACAGCGGTTGCAGTTCCATCAGGCCAAGAGCGGCCCGAAGATGGCCGAGCTCAAGACCTGGCTCGCCGGGCAGGTCGAGCAACGCAAGGTCGAGCCCAACAGCAGTCTGGGCGAGGCGATCACCTATATGCTCAAGCACTGGGAGGCGCTGACCCTGTTCCTTCGAGAACCCGGAGCCCCCTTGGACAACAACGTATGCGAACAGGCCCTCAAGAAGGCGATCCTGCACCACAAGAATGCCTACTTCTACAAAACCGAGAATGGGGCCCGCGTGGGAGATTTGTTCATGAGCTTGATCCACACCTGCGAGCTGAACAAGGTCAACCCCTTCGAGTATCTCACCGAACTGCAAAAGCACGCCAGCGAGCTGTCCTCAGACCCTGATAGCTGGATGCCTTGGAACTACCAGGATATGCTCCAAAGGGCCGACGCCCCCTGATAAATTCAGATTTTTTCCAGGCCTGCCGAAAAGACACCGATTATCGGATAGCATCCAAAAACCGGCTGTATCGTTGTTTAGTATGAAGTACTGCCGGGCAATACTCTGGATAAGACCACATTACGTTTCTTTCTTAACAAGATAGAATCGATGTATGGCAAGGCCCGCAGGGTATGGGTGATGGACAGAGGCATACGTCTACACACTATAAGTGGCACAAGGCCACAAATTCGCAGATACGCACGACTCCTCACCTCGCTCAGCAAGGTTAGTGGAAGCGAGACATGCCATATCTGCCCCAAGCGCCTCTGCCGAGAGTCATGGAAGTTGTACCGGCCCCTCAAAACGAACTGACAACCATGCGAAAAAGATTTTTAAAAACTTCCAGTTTCCATGTTGACAACTACTACGGCCCATAGTACTTTGTGCTGTCGTAGAAAGTTATTAACCCGTTTGGCTATTTGGAAAACGATAACGATGACTGGCAAGTCTTTCGACGATTTAGGCGACCTGCAGCGTGCGGTGCTCGAAATAGTCTGGCAGCTTGGGCAGGCGAATGTTCACGAGGTTCGCGGGCAGCTCGCGCGAAGAAGGAAACTCGCCTATACGACCATCCTGACCGCACTGCAAAAGCTCGAAAAGACCGGCTGGCTCACCCACCGGCCCGACGGCAAGAGCTACATCTATCTGCCGGCCAGAACCCGCGAGCAGGCAGGCGCACGCTCGGTCCGCAAGCTGATCAAGCACGTATTTGACGGCGACGCCGTCCTGATGTTCCAGCACCTCATCCGCGAAACGAACCTGAATGACAAAGAGTTGCATCAGCTAAGGCTGATGATCGACCAACAGCGCAAGGAGCAAAAGAAATGACCGCCGACGCCCTCTGCAATAACATTCTGCTTCGTAGCTTCATACTGCAGAGCACAGCATTTGTCGTGGCAGGCTTGCTGGCCAGCTACATCCTGAGACGAAACCCGGCAAGGGCGCATCAGGCGCTACTGACAGCGGTGGCAGCAGCCCTTTTGGCGCCCACATTCAGCCAACTGGTCAGGCACTACGGCCTCGGCCTTCTCGCAGACACGCCCACAGCGGCCGTTGCGGCCGCCGCCGAGGCATATCCGACCGATGACTACGTAACAATTCCACAGCAACTCTTCGACAACTACTACTACACAATCCCCGCGACAGATGACTATCCGCGCAACCACGAATTCACGGCCTCGGCACCCCTATCTGTCCGGCCTTGCGGTATTGCATGGCGCACGTTCCTCGCGTGGGCCTGGATAGCCGTCAGCGCTGCCCTGCTGTTTCGACTGGTTGTCACTTTCGCGCTGGGCCTGCGTCTGCTGCGAAGGTCAACGGCCCTTGGCTCGCCCCGGATACTACAGGCTGCGCGGATTGCCGGAGAAAAGCTCGCGTTAAACACCCGCATCGACCTGCGCAGCAGCGCCGACATCCATAGCCCCGTGATATGGTGCTGGACAGCAAGACCCGTCCTGCTCGTACCCGCCGAGGCTCTAAGACAAAACGGAAGCACCGACTGGGTCGGCCTGTTCTGTCACGAATTGGCGCATTTCAAACGTCTCGACCACTTTACCGGCCTTGTGGCTGACTTTATTGTTTCTTTGTTCCCTTGGCACCCCCTGCTGTGGTGGGCAAGACAGCGACTCGCCGAGTTGAGCGAGCAGGCCTGCGATGACTGGGTTCTCGCTGCGGGCCAATCGGGG
>CAYGZM010000392.1:0-2439 GCA_964354365.1 uncultured Pirellulales bacterium | reverse complement strand
CCATAGGCGCCATCAAGCCTAAGGGCTGGGTCCGCAGGATGCTCGAATTGGAGGCTGACGGCTTTACAGGCCGCCTGCTTGAAATCAGCGGCTTTCTCAAGAAGGAAGGCAACGCCTGGCTCAGTCCCACCGGCGAAGGGCAAAGCCCGTGGGAGGAGATGCCTTACTGGCTCAAGAGCTTTGCCAACTTGGGATACGTGCTTGGCGACCAGCGGATTATCACCGAGTCGCGCCAGTGGATCGATGCGGCGATAGCCAGCCGGCGAGAGGATGGCTACTTCGGCCCGCGGGCCAACCTCACGCGGATAAACGGCAAGCCCGATTTATGGCCGAATATGGTCATGCTCAACGTCCTCCAGTCATACTACGAGTATTCCGGCGATAAGCGCGTCCTCGATTTGATGAGCGGGTACTTCAAGTGGGAGCTGACCGTACCGGATGAGGATTTTCTCGAGCCGTTCTGGCAGAACCAGCGGGCCAGCGACAATCTGGCCAGCGTCTATTGGCTGTATAATATCACCGGCGAGAAATTCCTCCTGGAGCTCGCCCCCAAGATACATCGCAACACCGCCAACTGGACAAATGAAGTCGCGAGCTGGCACGTTGTCAATATCGCGCAGTGTTTTCGCGGGCCGGCAGTGTTCTGGCAGCAGTCGAAGGACCCGAATCACTTGGCGGCCACCGAGCGCGACTATCAGACGGTGATGGGCGAGTACGGCCAGGTGCCGGGCGGTATGTTCGGCGGGGACGAGAACGCCCGGCCGGGCTTCATCGGCCCTCGGCAGGCGGCTGAGACCTGTGCGATCGTCGAGATGATGCTCTCCGACGAGATGCTGCTGACCTTCACCGGCGAGGTCAAGTGGGCCGACCGATGCGAGGAGGTGACATTCAACTCTCTGCCCGCCTCGATGACGCCGGACATGAAGGCCCTGCGGTACCTCACCGCCCCGAACCAGATACTCTCCGACCGGCACAACAAATCGCCCGGTGTCCAGAACAGCGGCCCGATGTTTCTTTACGACCCGCACGACCATCGCTGCTGCCAGCATAATTCCGGCCACGGCTGGCCCTATTACGCCCAGCGCCTCTGGCTTGCCACTCCGGGCAACGGCCTGGCCGCCGTCCTCTATGCCCCCTGTGAAGTGACCGCCACGGTCGGCGACGGCGCGAAAGTCACGATTCTCGAAGATACGCGCTATCCGTTCGAGGAGCAAGTGCGATTCACGATCAAGACGCCCAAAGCCGTGCGATTTCCCCTCTACCTGCGCGTTCCGAGCTGGTGCGACGATGCGAAGCTGACAGTCGATGGCAGGACCGTCTCACTCAAATCCGACCCCGCCAAGTCGTACCTGTTGATCGAAAAGCTGTGGTCGGACGGCGACAAGGCGACACTCGAGCTGCCGATGCCGATAACTGTGAAAAAGTGGACCAAGAACAAGGACTGCGTATCCGTCAATCGCGGGCCGTTGACCTATTCCCTCAAGATCGGCGAGAAGTACGTCCGCGGGGGCGGGACGGACGAATGGCCCGCGTGGGAGATACATCCCACGACGCCGTGGAATTACGGCCTGGTGCTGGATGAGCCCAATCCGGCCTCATCGTTCGAGGTCGTGCACAAAAAATGGCCTGCGGACGACCAGCCCTTCGAGGCGACCGCGGCGCCGATTGAGCTCCTCGCCAAGGCGAAGAAGATACCCCAGTGGCAGAAGGATAGTCTCGGCCTGGTAGGCGAGATTCAGCAAAGTCCGGTGAAGTCCGATGAGCCGACCGAGACCGTCACTCTGGTCCCGATGGGCTGCGCTCGCCTGCGGATCTCGGCGTTTCCGACGATTGGCGCCGGCCCCGATGCTCACGAATGGGCCGGGTCGCTTGCGCCGGCGAAACCTATTGCGACCACTGCCTCGCACTGCTGGACAAATGACACCGTCTCGGCCTGTAGTGACAAATTGCTGCCGAAGAGCTCGAACGACCAGAGCATCGCGCGCTTTACCTGGTGGGACCACAAGGGCACAACCGAGTGGGTGCAGTACAACTTCGATGAGCCGAGAAAAATCTCTGGCGTCGATGTATATTGGTTCGACGATACGGGCCTCGGTAGCTGCCGATTGCCGAAATCCTGGCGCGTGCTCTACGAACAGGGCGGCGAATTCAAGCCGGTATCCGGCGCCGGCGCATTCGGCGTGGAGAAGGACAAGTTCAATAAAGTCAGCTTCGATGCGGTGGAGACGAAATCGGTGCGAATCGAAGTCGAGCTGCAGCCCGACGTTTCCGGAGGCATTTTGGAATGGCGAGTTTATCCGCAGTGATGTTCAGCGTTCTGACGGGAGTCCTATGGCAAGGGACAAGATAACGATAGTCGGCGCCGGCAACGTCGGCGCGACAACGGCGCATATTGCGGCGGCGAGGGGACTGGGTGACATAGTGCTTATCGACATTGTC
>CAYGZM010000391.1:0-2442 GCA_964354365.1 uncultured Pirellulales bacterium | reverse complement strand
TTGTCAAGGACCTGGAAGGGATGCAAACGAACGAACGCATTCTCGATAGCGGTTTGGTGCGGGTTGATTTCGGTGAAGGACTGATGTGGGAGTATGAGGGCGGAAAGTACCTGGAATTCAGGCAAGAGGGGCCGTTGGTGTTTTTTAGCGTTGACGGCGGACCTGAGAGGTTGGCAGGCTTGAAGCTGAAAGAACCGAGCCAGTTGGCATTGCTGGACGCCGAGTCGAGGAATTGGGGGCATGACAGGTTGGCGATATGGTGTTATGTGCAGCCCCCGGCCGAGCTATCTCAGTTGCAATGCGCAGACAGGATCACGTTCTTCCAGCAGGTCAATCCCGCCGACCTCTACGACCTTAATCCCCTGGCCGGCTTGGCGAATCTGGAGGTACTGTACGCCAAGGACATAAGGCAGGAGTGCAAGGATGTGAAAGATCTGTCTGTGCTGTCGGCGCTTGGACGGTTGAGGGTGCTTACGCTTTATTATTTTTCCGAGGTAGAATCGCTCTGCGAGCTGGGACCGGAGGTCTCTTATGCTGATCTTGGCAGGTCGAATAGTCTAAAGGACATATCGGCTCTTGGAGAACTGGCGGAGCTGGAGTGGCTGGACCTCGGTTTATGTCCCGAAGTAGCCGACTTTTCAGCCCTTGCAGGCTTGGCGAAGCTACGGTTCCTGGAGTTGCGCCATACCCAGTTCTCAGATCTCTCGGCGCTTCAGGGAATGTCAAATCTTGGGTATCTTGGCTTGGCGGGCACCAAAGTGCAAGACCTCTTGCCCTTGGCAAATGCAACCGGCTTGGAGAAGCTGAACCTGGGGAGCTGCCGGAACGTATCGGATCTGCAACCCGTAGCGAATCTGAAGAACCTTAGGGAACTGAATCTCGCGGTGTGTCGCGGGATTTCCGACATTTCGCCTTTGGGGCGCCTTGAGAAGATTGAGATGCTTGATCTGAGCGCCTGCGGCAGTGTATCTAGTATCGAGGCTCTTGCCGGGCTTGTGAACCTGAGGAGGCTGAATCTCAGCTGGTGCGGGCTGATTTCTGATTTGAAACCGTTGGGGCAATTGCCGCGATTGACGAGGCTGCAAATCAGAGGGTGTCCGGAAATAGCGGACATTCAATCCATCAGGGAGCCTATAGGGCGAGGAGTCGCGTTGTATGCTTCGCGTGCTCTTGAAGAGCAGGCAGCCGAAATTCGCAGGGAAATCCTGGGTGATTATGCGATGGCGGCCTCGTCGATTGTGTGGGTCCGCATTTCGGCGTCGGACGGAACGATGAGCGGCGACGTGCTGGTCTTGTCGGATTTGCAGACCTGTGTGACAAAGGTGCTGTACGGAGATGTTGCAAAGGGTACGCTTCGCGGGAGCTTCTCCATCGCGCCCAATGCAAGAGGTCCGCAGTTCGCACGGGAACCAGCCGAGGATATGATACTATTTCTTGCCGCAAGCCCCCAGAACGGGCAGTACGCCGTGATTCACAAGGTTCAAGGCGATCCGCTTACAATGCGTGATTGCGAGCAGGTTATTCTGGAAGCATTGAAAGAACGTAACAACGCGCCGGCGCAGATATAGTTCTGGTTATGGCCTGTGTGCACATCGCCCCGGCGATTTCAAAACATCGAGGTTACAGATCCTCAAATGAAAGGAGATTAGCCATGATAATGCAAAAACTGGTTCTGGGCACGGTGATATGTATGTCGGCCGCAGCGATCGTTGACCCATCGAACGCCCAGATGCGTCGGCAGACCCCTACGCAAGGCAGGCCTTCACAGGGATTTCCGGCGGATTTTGACCCGGAGCAGATCGACAGGCAGATGCGGGCGGAAGCCGCCGAACGCCAGCGTCAATACGCTATCGAGAGGGAGCAGCAAAGGGCGCAGATGCAGCAGAACATACGTCAGGGCAGCAGGCAGGCCGATCAACAGCGTGACGAGTCCATCAGGAAGGCGATCGGCGCCACAGACCAACAGTGGGCGGTTATCTTCCCGAAGTTTGACAAGGTCCGAGCGACAATGCGCCAGGCTCGATATGGGCTGGGCACCGTCGGTTACACATCGGGCGTCGGCTCGGGCGGCAGGAGAGCCACGGGCGGTTCCTCGTCGAGAGGAAGCCGGTCGTCCTCTGGTGCAGCCGATGGCGCTGGAATGGCCGAGGGTGGTGCAAACGCCAACACTCTGGGAGGAAGCGACTGGAAGTCCTTGGGTGTGACGGAGAACAGGGACGCCAACACGCGGACCCAGTCAGGCTGGAAGTGGGCCAGACCGTCTGAGAACAGGGGACGCAGCGAACTAACTCCGGTCGAGAAAGCAGCCGAGGATCTTCTGGACAGTCTGGACAACCGCCGGAGCAGCGAGGCGGAGAACCGAGAGAAGCTGGCTGCCTTGCGAAAAATAAGGGAGCAGGCGGCAAAACAACTGCTAAAGGAACAGCAGGAGCTTCGAGAGGT
>CAYGZM010000390.1:0-2445 GCA_964354365.1 uncultured Pirellulales bacterium | reverse complement strand
GAAGAAATTTCCGGCAGGACTGCATCGGTTAATATAGATAAGCCCAAAAAGAAAAATGAGCAACTTGGCTTAGAAATGACCATTAAAGCGATTCCCGACATTCACGTTTATTATATGGGCGTCTATCCGATAGAGAAATTCCAGTTCATCGAGCAAAAGCAGTTCGAGGATTTTATCCTCACCTGCTACGGTTCAAGCAGGTTCACCGGCGAAAGCAAAATTACAGGCGTAATGAACGCGGGCACTTCCTTGCTCATCGGTTCAGTCAAGCCAAATGAATCCTTATCCGAGGCGGACTTGAAAAAGTCTGTCGAAGACGTCCTGAAAATTCGCTATCAGGAAAACATCCGCCTTAGGCTGAAGGTCCTCGCCTGGGTCTTCCCGCCGGGATTGCAGAAATACGCTCAAGTCCTCGAGAACTATTTCTATAAAAAGAATGTCCCCGTCGATATTGAGCTAATCCCCATAAACACCCAGCTTTTCCGCAAGCGAATACTTGACCATTATCCCGACGCCTCAAGGAGCGAATTCCTCCTCAAATTCATCTCGCAGGCGTCGATTATGGATATCGCCTGTAAAAAGCTCTCCAGCCTAACATACGCCTTCGAGGCAATCGGCGCGAGGAGCAATAATAAAGATAGCCATATTTAGGGGCAAAGAGATAAGAAAAACGATCCACAAGAACGAATGGTGG
Source organism: uncultured Pirellulales bacterium (assembly GCA_964354365.1). GTDB lineage: Bacteria > Planctomycetota > Phycisphaerae > Sedimentisphaerales > Anaerobacaceae > CAYGZM01. The sequence goes on along the minus strand of CAYGZM010000390.1, from coordinate 1,751 downwards.
TTCTCGATAACGGATGTCGTAGCTGCACTAACGGACAGCACTGATACAAAACAGTATATCAAGAAAATGAGACAACGCGACCCTGAATTAAGTTCCTACTGGGGTACAGTTTGTACCCCACTTGAATTGATAGCGCCGGCGGACCAGAGCAGAAAGGCAATTTATGGACAATAAGATCGTAGTGTTTCGGGGAAAAGAGATTCGGCGAGTTTTTGAAGGGAACGAATGGTTGTTCTCCGTTGTTGATGTCATCGCAGCACTGACCGAGAGCGAAAATCCGGCTGTTTACTGGCGAGTACTGAAAAAACGCCTCAAAGACGAGGGGGCAGACCAAACCGTTACAAAATGTAACGCTTTCAAAATGCCCGCCGCCGACGGCAAATTGCGCCTTACCGATATGGCTGATACGGAGACGATGTTCCGCCTTATCCAGTCAATACCCAGCCCCAAAGCCGAACCCTTCAAGCGCTGGCTGGCAAGGGTCGGCTATGAGCGCGTCCAGGAAATCGAAGACCCCGAACTTGCTACAAAAAGAACAAAGGCATTATATAAGGCCAAGGGCTACTCCGACAACTGGATTGAAAAACGTATGCGGGGTATCGCCGTCCGTGAAGAACTTACCGATGAGTGGAGAGAAAGAAACGTTAAAGAAGAAGCCGAATATGCCATCCTCACCGCCGAAATATCAAAGGCGACCTTTGGCCTGACGCCCTCTCAATACAAACGCCTAAAACGACTCAAACGCGAAAATCTCCGCGACCATTTTAACGACCTTGAACTGATTTTCTCAATGCTCGGAGAAGCCGCCACTACTGAAATCACACGCGCCACGGACGCCCAGGGCTTCATCGAGGCAAAAGGCGCAGCTCACCGGGGCGGCGAAGTCGCAGGTAAAGCCAGAAAAGACCTCGAATCAAAAACCGGCAGACGAATCGTCTCAAAACAAAACTATCTCCAGCAGCCGGAGAATAGAAAACTCCTCAAGGGCAATCAATGAAATACTCGTTCAAAGAGCACGAAAAGAATTTCATCGACTGGTGCAAGGCCGGATATGCCGTCGCCGCCACGGCGACGCAGGCTTACCCCGCACACCCACCCCGCTCGTCATTCCGAGCTTGCCGAGGAATCTATTGAACCACCCGCCGCGCAGCAGCCCCAAACGTTTTGAACATTCGGAGATTTGAATTTCGATATTGTTTCGGATTTCGACATTCGATATTCGAGTTTCTCACCACCCCCACCCCGCGCCACATCAAGGTAAATGATCAATTATCAATAGTCAATAATCACTTCTCCTCACCCCCCATCCAAAGCCAGATTCCGCCGACTCCGTTGGTTAGCCCGCGGACCTGTGCCGCGGGCCTCTTCATTCCGTACACCTGTGCCGGGGGTTCTATGTGGCACGGGCTTCCAGCCCGTGAATCTAACCTTCTCTCCTCAGAATATCGAGGTTCCCCTTAACAGTCTTCGTCCTCGGATGTTCATCCCCGTAAACCTCACGCAAAACTCCATGTGCCTTCTCCATATACTCTATCGCCTTCTTCGCATCTCCAAGCTCGCTCCATGCTCCCCCGAGGTTGTTGAAGTCGATTGCCGTACTCGGATGTCTCTCTCCATACACCTCCCTATCGATGGCTAAGGCCCGCTCATAATACTCTATCGCCTTCTTCGCATCTCCAAGCGATCTGCAAGCTTCCCCGAGGTTGTTGAGCGTTGTTGCCGTACTCGGATGTCTCTCTCCATAGACCTCC
>CAYGZM010000389.1:0-2471 GCA_964354365.1 uncultured Pirellulales bacterium | reverse complement strand
CTTGGTGGGTTTCTTGAACCAGGAAATGCTTTTTGCCTGCTCCAGCCAGAAGCCGTCCGGGTCGTTAATCGACTTCTCCCACATCTTTTGATATTGTTCCATGCTGTTGATATAGGCATTGGCTCTTATTTTCGCCGGCGGCGCAAACGTGCGCTTCTCGGTCATAAGTGAGTCGATGCCCTTTTTGTCCTGTCCCATAAGGCTCTCCTTTGTGTAACTGTAAATTGTTATGTCTCAGCGATTTATACTCGTCTTTCGCTAAGACTCTATACCCTGTTCGTGAACCACATTTCAAATATTGTTGAGTATGTGTAACCATACCCCTCAGGAAACATAATGAACCCAAAATTCTACCAGTCCGCAGTGCTCAAGTCAACGAAAAAAGAAAAAACCGACTTTTTGTTTGACTTGTATCCCTGTTTGCACGATTCTGTTGCCTCTTGGCAGGTAAGCCGCTGCAGGTGAAAGGATATATGCGCCTGGGCGAGCAGCCGGAAATTGTTATTTAGGAGCAGACTAATGCAAAAAGCGGTTTTGTTGAGCGTGGGGATTTGGCTGTCCGCAGCGTGCCTGGCCGGTGCGGAGGACAAAAAGCTCGGCGCTACATTCGACTTGAAGTATATGAGCAAGTATATGATAAAAGGCACCGAGGCCTACGGCCAGCAGGGCGGATTATGGGAAACGGTTAGGTTTGACCTCTGGGGTACGGGTCTTGGTGTGGGAGTCGGCCATCAGGGAGCTACCTCAAGCGGATACGTTGACAGTCAACGACTTAATTACATGGTGTATTACGCCAACACTCTCTTTGACGGCACGCCTTTCAAAACCGAGTATAAGCTCAACTGGATATATAAAAACTTCTATGGCCGGGCCAGGAACATAGGCAACAGGCAGAATTGGATATTCGAATTTTCCTGGCCCGAAATTCTGCCCGTAAAGAATCTTGTTCCCTACTACATAGCCGATTATGAGCACCCCGCCGGGAGCGGCTACGTCAACCGCGGAATCTCCGGCTTTGTCCACATCTTTGGTCTTGGGTATGATCTGACGGTGCCGGAACTGCCGAACCCGCTTCATCTATCGGGTGATGTTTCTTACACGGACGGATTTGGCGGCGGGCCAGTGGATCACGACTGGTCGCACGTAACACTGGGCATCTCAACAAAATTGGATATCAACAAGAATACCTCGTTCCTTCCGGGCGTTTACCATCAGATATCTATGGATGACTCGGTCTGCAAGAGAGATGTGACTTACGCAGTATTGAGTCTGAGGCACAAGTTCAAGTAAGCTGGTTGCACGTGCCCGCATGAAATGAGGCCGGCTCTGAGAGTCGGCCTTTTTTTTAGATTTTCTTGACTGGCGCGACTTCCACGCAAGCGTGCAGCGGCCTTGCGGGAAATACTGCTATTCTACAAGGCCTGCGGCTCTTTTGGCGGATTCGACCGTGTTGTAAAGCAGCATGGTTATCGTCATCGGGCCGACGCCGCCGGGCACCGGCGTGATTAACGAGGCCCTTTTCTTCACCGCCTCGAAATCGACATCGCCGACAAGGCGGTACCCGCTCTTCTTGGTGGCGTCCTCGATGCGGTTGACCCCGACGTCGATCACGACCACGCCGTCTTTCACCATATCCGCCGTAACGGTATTCGGCCGACCGGCGGCGGCTATGACTATATCGGCGCGTCTTGTGTGCTCGGCAAGGTTCTTAGTTCGCGTATGGCAGACCGTAACCGTTGCGTTCCCGGTAGCATTCTTTTGAATGAGCATATTCGCCAGAGGCTTGCCCACGATGTTGCTGCGACCGACGATTACAACCTCGGCCCCGGCGAGCTTGACGCCGCTGCGAATCAGCAGTTGAATCACCCCGTGTGGTGTGCAGGGCAGGAAAGCCTTCTCGCCCACCACCATTTTGCCCACGTTCATCGGATGAAACCCGTCAACGTCCTTGGCCGGGTCAATGGCCAGAAGGACCTCGGCCTCATTCAGTCCCTTTGGTAGCGGCAACTGGACCAGAATGCCGTTGATCCTGGGGTCGTTGTTCAGCTTCTTCACCAGCGCCATCAAATCTTCCTGCGACGTATCAGCCGGCAGGCGATTATCATCCGAGTAAATCCCTATCTCCTCGCACGCCTGCTCCTTCGCGGTGACATAGGACTTCGAAGCGGGGTCTTCGCCAACCAGGATGACTCCAAGCCCCGGTACGATACCCTGCTTCTTCAACCTTGCTGTCTCGGCCTTGAGTTCCGCCCGCATATCGGCGGCTACCTGCTTGCCATCAATAATCTGTGCTGTCATTGTGTGTCCTTGTAAAGCTACAGAGCGTTAGTATCAATAATCAATAATCAATAATCAATTTAGAACAGCCCCTGCACCTTACCGGTATTGACGTCAACATCAATCCGCCGGAACGCAGGATCGGACGCGGTGCCCGGCATCAGCTTAATCGCCCCGGCCACCGGAACGATGAA
>CAYGZM010000388.1:0-2501 GCA_964354365.1 uncultured Pirellulales bacterium | reverse complement strand
TAGTCTCGTGCGTTGTGTATTGGACGTGGATTTCAATCGGGAGCAAGAATGTCAGGTCATTCACACTGGGCCGGAATAAAGTATAAGAAAGCGGCCGTTGACGCCAAGCGCGGCAAGATATGGAGCAAGGTGGCCCGAATGATAATTGTCGCAGCCAAGAGGGGCGGAGGCGACCCGGCCGCGAATCTGGCCTTGCGCTACGCAATCGACAAGGCCAAGGCCGCAAATATGCCCAAGGACACCATTGAGAAGGCGGTCAAGAAAGGAACGGGTGAGCTGGAGGGCGTCAGTTTTGAAGAGGTGCTTTATGAGGGGTATGGGCCGAGCGGCGTTGCGGTAATGGTTGAGGCGTTGACGGATAACCGCAGTCGCACCGGGCCGGAGATAAAGAAGATTTTCGAGAGGCACGGGGGAGCATTGGGCGCCACCGGGTGTGTCAACTGGATGTTCAGCAAGAAAGGGCTTATCACCGTCACTGCTGCCAGCATCGACGAGGAGCAGCTCCTCGAAATCGCTCTGAATGCAGGAGCCGACGATATGCAAATCACCGGAGGGGTCTTTGAGATAACCTGCGAGCTTGGCGCTTTTGAGGAGCTGAAAAAGACCTTGGAACAGAAGGAGATAACCACTGAAGTTGCGGAAATATCGATGGTTCCGCAGAGCACGATCGCCGTCAGCGACGAGCAGGCCGCCAAGAGGATAATCTCACTGATGGAGGCCTTTGACGACCACGACGATGTTCAAAACGCATACGCGAACTTCGACATCCCTGATGAGATCATCTCTCGTGTATCATAGTGCGTACAGTGTGCGTTCAGCGGGCGAATCCGGACATTTGACGTGGCCGACAGCCCGCCGTGAGGGGTCTTGAGGGGTTACGGCCTGCAATTAGGGCTTCGAATTGCGCCTCGGTTGCTTATGATCTCAAACTGATCGATTCATTGCCAAGAATCAGCATAAACCCTTATATGATAAATAGTTATGAAACACATAACCATAATTGAAATAGTCATCCCGACAATGTCGGGATTCCACAATTTTGCATTTTTCACTTTGATTTTTGCATTTTCAAACTGACTGTCGCTCAGTTTGAGTTATGATGTTATTTGGTTCCTATTCCCCGTTGAGTGCTTAGGTTATGAATGTCAGGTTGGACAAGCTGAGCGATGCCGAGCTTCTCGCCCGCTACGCCGCCGGTGACGAGGCTGCTTTTCACGAGGTCGTAACTCGTTACAAAAACAGTCTTTATGCGTTTTTGAGGCAGTTTCTTAACCGGCGGGACCTCATTGAGGATGTCTTTCAGGAGACCTTTCTCCAGCTTTTTGCCAGCCGCGACAGTTTTGACGCCAGCCGGCCTTTGAGGCCCTGGCTGTTCACCATTGCCGCCAATAAGGCCAAGGATGCCCTCCGCAAATGGCAGCGCACGGCCGCCATCCCGATAGGCACCTTGGCGGATTCGGAAGAGTTGTCGTTTGGCGATGTCCTGAACGCCATTACTTCCGACAGCAGAATACCTTCCGATAATCTCGAAAGGACAGAAACTGCTTTGCGCGTTGAACAAGTTGTAGCGAATATGCCGGAGAACTTGAGGGAAATCCTGATTTTGGCCTATTTCAACAAATTTTCTTACAAACAAATGGCGGAGATTCTCAGTATACCCATAGGTACAGTAAAGAGCAGGCTGCATACAGCCGTCGGTCGTTTCGCAAAAGACTGGAAAGCCTCGGACGGAGATAAGGAGACCAGATGAGTTCGGCCAGTGATGATCAGAAACAGCTATTATTCGATTATTCATTAGGTTTGACATCTCAAAGTGATTCCGTTCAGGCTCAGACGTTGCTGTCCTCCAATGAGGATGCCGCTGAGTTCTACGCGAGCCTGCAAGCTGTTCTTGCTCCGCTTGGCGCTCTGGATCCCGAGCCTTGTCCGGATGATTTGGCCCAGCGCACCATTTCGCGCCTGACAAATCTTGCGAATTCAGCCCACCGGGGCCTTGAAGAGCTGCTGGCCACCGAGCAGAGCCGTCCGGTCACAATCAAGGTCGGCTTTTGGCGCAACCTTGGTGAAATGGTGGCCGTCGCGGCGGTGCTCATGCTGTTTGCAAGTGTCCTGCTGCCCTTGTTGGGACGGGAGCGACAAAGGTATTGGAAGCAGCGATGCCAGGCGCAATTGAGCAGTATTTTTGGAGGCCTGAGCAATTATGTGGAGGATCACGATGGAAGGTCTCCGGCTGTCGCGGCAAAGCCGGGTCAGCAGTGGAATACGCAGTGCATATATCTTCCCGTGAAGCTTGGCTATCTCAAAGACCCTGCGATATTCATCTGTCCGGGCAGAGACCAGCGCCAGGTCATCCAGTTCGATAGCTCAAGCCCCGCCGAGTACAGTGATTTTCCCACGAGGGAACACATAACCTACAGCCCGCGCAAGCGGTGCCCCGATTCGCTCAAGCAGGGCGGGCTTTGCCGGGGGCCGATACTGTCGGATCGGAATCCCATCTTCGA
>CAYGZM010000387.1:0-2516 GCA_964354365.1 uncultured Pirellulales bacterium | reverse complement strand
ATATTGGAAATGTTCGACTTTTTTGAAAGGGTAGTGTGATGACTTTGACAATTCGGAAAATCATTGTGCTGGGCCTGATTGGAGCAGTCCTTCTGATTGGCAACATCCTGTTCGTGGCCAACTGGCTGTCCGAGAAAGGCGTCGTTGAATGGGTAAAGAATATTAGGGCCGAGTATCTGACGGGTACGGCAATCACTATCATTGCAGTCCTGTTGATTCTGCTGGTCAGTCCCAAAACACGCAGCTTGGTTCGTAGGTGTCCGGTTTGTGACCATGTCCTGCTGGCAAGAGGAAGCTATTGCAGTGAGCGTGGCAGCAAGGTATAATCGAGAAGCGTAGTAGTTGTAGTAGTGCTTTGAGAAGTGTAGCCGCTATCGCCAAGAGCGCCGTCTGTAGCATACGTTCTCGCAGGAGGTCACTGGTTCGAGTCCAGTACCGCCCAGTTCACAAGCCTTTGAAATCAAAGGGTTTGTGTGAGAACTTTTTTGTGTCATTTGCCTCGGCAAATGCTGTGCCATACTTATGACCACAGGTTCGTGGAATTCGGGTGAACTGAACCCGGGGAGGCTGTAATGATGTCGAATACGATTACAAGACGGCAGTTGATCAGGACCGGTGCGGCGGGGCTTTGTGCGCTGGCGCTCGGTAGGAAATTTGCGGCGGCGGAAGGCAAGAGACGGCCTAATGTGCTGATCATCACTACCGACCAGCAACGCGTGGACGCGATGAGCGCCGTGGGGAACAAGTGGGTCAAAACGCCCAATATGGATTCGCTGGCGGCCAACGGGGTGTATTTCACGAAATCCTACTGCCCGTATCCGCTGTGCAGCCCGTCGCGGGCCGCGCTGCATGCCGGCCGGACGCCGCATGAGATCGGTGTTGACCACAACAGCATGGCGATCCATACGGAGATTCCCATCTCAGGTCAGGTTTTCCGCGAGGCCGGGTACGACACCGGCTACGCCGGCAAGTGGCATTGCCCGGAAGTGTATCCGGCCGGCGGAATCCCCGGCTTCGAGGCGCTGAACAAGGCCACGCGGACGGGCAAGCTGGCGCAACTGGTGGATGAGGAGACGATGAACGCGGCAATCGAGTTCATCGGGCGCAAGCGCGAGAAGCCGTTTCTGGCCGTGGCGTCGTTCATCAACCCGCACGACATCTGCCTGCCGGCAGGCGAGAACAGCCCGATTCTGGATGATGTATGGAAGCGGTATCAGCCGCCGGCCGGGGCCGAGCTCCCGCCGCTGCCGGCTAATTTCGGGGATACTCAAGGCGCCCCAGAGGGGTTTAGCCGCAAGGTCCGGCACGACCAGTGGGACGAGAATCAGTGGCGCAGGTACATCTATGCTTATTACCGGATGATGGAGGACGTGGATCGGCAGGTCGGGCAGGTGCTGCAGGCGCTGCGCCGGGCCGGGCAGGAAGACAATACAATCATCGTGTTCACGAGCGACCACGGGGAAGGTCTGGCGTCGCATCGGTGGACCGGCAAAATGATGTACTACGAGGAAGAGGCCGCCGTACCGCTGATTGTGAGCTGGAAGGGCCTGACCCCGGCCGGGCGGATCGACCGCGAGCACTTAGTCTCAGCCCTGGACATGCTGCCGACGATCTGCGACTACGCGGGGGTGAAGGGCCCGGCGGTGATGCGAGGGCGGAGCCTGCGGGAGATCATCGAGAAACCGCAGCAGGCGGGGCGCGAGTATGTCGTGTCGGAGATGGCAAACGGTCCGGCACGGAGCTTTATGCTGCGGACGAATAGGTACAAGTATATGGCGTTCCCCGAGACGAGCGGGCGGACATCAGAGATGTTCTTCGATTTGGAGACGGATCCCGGCGAGATGAAGAATCTGGCCGGGCAGACGACATTCGCCGCGGAGATAGAGCGGCATCGAAAGCTCCTGGCAGAGTGGAACAAGCTTACGGAGGAAGACAAGCACCCGATTAAGCCCGCGCCCAAGGGCCAGAGGAACAAGGCGCAGCGGAAAAAGACACTGAAATAGCACGGGCATATCGACGAACCTGAATTGTTGACAAGCGCCGCTTGCGTGCACTTGTGGGCGCGATGTGAGCGTGTAACCGCCCGCAACTGACCCAAGTTACGCAGTCAGCGGGCAGGATCGGGGTTTTGAGTAGCGATAACGCGGATTTTTGGCAAAAGTCTTCACTACATCGGGTTTGGACACATCAAATCTAACTCAAAGCCCAACACCGATGATTTTACCCCGAAAATTCTTGAAATCATCTTCCAACAGCGTAACTTGGGCTAAAAGTTGATGATCTGTCCCTGCTGGTTGGCGGACTGGTAGCAGCCGAGTATCAGTTCGAGATTATGGAGCGCATCCGCTGCGTCCAATGGTCTGCCGTCGAGGATGGATTGGGCGTGTCCGGCAATCACTGCCTGGTAGATGTTCTGTGCCTTGTCGCTCCTGACTTTTTCGGCGTTTCCAAACTTGTCCACTTCCAGGCGGACTTCCACAGGTTCTCCAGGATGGCCTGACAACTGGAACAGTGTG
>CAYGZM010000386.1:0-2517 GCA_964354365.1 uncultured Pirellulales bacterium | reverse complement strand
TTTGTTGATTTTTTCTTTTCAATGGCAACGTATTGTCTCGTAATCGCTTAGGTAAGTATTGAAGAAAATCATAAAAGCGATTTTCTTCAACAATATAGGCCTAACCTGCAATTTTGCAGAACTCACCGACCGCTAAACAAAGGAAGGATGCGGTTATGTTATCTTGACCAGCGGGGGCAGGCGTCCTGCGAGTCCGACGCGGTCGTCCTTGACGATGAGCACGCCTTCGACGCCTTCAATAGCGGCGATGCGCTCGAGGGCGCGGTCCACATCGTCAACGGTTGTGACAAGGTTTGCGGCGCAGGTGGCGGCTGCGTCGGCCAGGGCGGCGTCGTGGGCGACAATGGTGGCAAGGTCGCAGCGGCCGAGGCTTGTGGAGTGGCCCATCGTTCCGGACGAAGAGCATATTGAGATTGGGGTATCTTGCGGCTGGAGCGAGAATGCAAGTTGAGTGGTTAGCTTAGCTGTGCCTGCGACCAGGGCGATGATGACCGGCTCGACGGCCCGGAGGTAGATGTCGCCTCCATTATCCACGATTACCTCGCCTGCGCCGGCTTTCAGGGCGGCCTCAGCTGCACACTGGGCCATAGCGCCTGCTACGGCGGCCATCGGGCCGACATCGGCAAGGCGGGCTGCCCGCGCCATTCTCTGTGCAATTTCGGGCGCATCGCTGAGCAGCTCAACCGGCTCGAAGGATGTTCGAAAGGCGGGGTGGCGGGTGATGTAGTCTTCGAGGATGCGGCGCTGCCGGACAATTTCGCAAGTGACTACGTCGAATTTGTCGCAGCAGATGCGCAAGACCGCTTCTTTATGGGTGAAAGTCCGGTAGGTTCGCTTGTGACTCATAGGCGTGGCCCGGGCGATATGGGAAAGTCTCCTCAAAACGCTGAGGCGCACGCGCCGAAGGGGCAGACGCGAATACATGCCAGGCACTCGATGCAGTCGGCCTCGTTAAAACCCACCCGTCGGGTGTCTGCGTCAGCGATGCACAGGGCCGCGGTGGGGCAGTGGGTGATGCAGTGGCCGCAGTGCGTGCAGCGGTCCTCAGCCCATGTTACTCCCTTTCCGGTGTAGTTAATGGAGACGTTGAAGGTTTTTACGAAGGCCATTGCCAGCTCGATATCCTTTTCGGTGCCGGTGACATCGAGGACGAGATAGCCTTCCTCCTCCGGGGTGACCTTCGCGCGAAACACGTTGACGATGAGATTGTAGTCCTTGACGAGGTGATAGATGATGGGCTTTTCGCACTCGCATTTTGGAAAGAAGAGCATCAGTTTTTTGGTTACGGTTTGGCTCATGACGCTTTCTCCCTTATCAGGAGCGGCCTGGTTTTAGTATCTTTGGGGAGGTGCGCGATTGGTTCTGCAAGCAGGAATTCGCCTCGTCTAATCTCGTCGGCGAGGAGGTGGGCGATTTCGAGGGCCTTGAAGTAGGATGAGAGCGAGCCGACCACCACCTTTTTGCCTTCGATTTCGATCCGGCCGGTTCGCAACTGCTCGTAGCTGACATAGCATATCACCCGGCCGGTATTCTGCGGGTAGTCGGCGCTGTAGTCAACGACGGGCGCTAAGATGTCGCGGTCGCGCACGCAGGTTCGCTTCAAGATCTCTTCGTTCAATATGGGAATGGGTATTGCGACTCCGAGGGCCAGCGAGACGCCGTACCCGCGGAGGCTCACCCCTCGCACGAACTGGGGGCGCATCTGCTTCATATCGGCGGTGAGTGCGAGAGTACCGGCGCCTCCTTTGGGGATTCCATCCGGGGTTCTGGCGACGGCGCCTGCGTGTTGAGTTCCCTCGGCATAGACGTGTCCCTGAGCGCCGGCCAGCCAGACTTTGGTTCCTACGCCGATGGTTTCATAATAGGGGTCGTTAAGCAGGGGGGAGAGCCGGCCTGCCGAGCAGTAGTTCGCGTTTTCGCGTTTAGGCTCGAGAGTGCCCATGTAGGTGTATATCGTTTTTTCCGAGTCGTTGACTGCGACGTTGTAGTTCTGGTAGCAGTTGCGCGGGTTGACCATAACGGCCTGGTTGAGGTCGTTGATGGTGAAGTACGTGCGGATCTCGCGGCGCGGGTAGCAGTCGGTCATATAGGAGAGTGCGAAGAGCTGGAGCTTCTTTCCGGCGACGAGGTCCTCGATGACGTGGCCGCCGCCGTAGCGGAATTCGCCCGGATGATACATATTGGCAGGGTCGCCGTATCGCAGCTGAGTGGCGCCGAGATAGACATCGACGGCGGCAATTCCCGTATAGACAAGGACATCCTCGACCCAGGCCTCCGACATGCGAATCCTGGGTTTGGAATGGCCGAAGTTGAGGAAGCATCCGGAGGAGCACATCGGGCCGAACGTGGCGGTGGTGACGACGTCCACCTCTTTTGCCGCCGCGGCGAGGCCCTTCTTATCGACGTAGTCGATGATCTCGTCCGCGGTGAGCACGACGGCCTTGCCCGATTCGATCCGATTATTGATTTGCTCATAAGTCTTCATTGTTCATTCCACTGCGGGAAGCACACATACTT
>CAYGZM010000385.1:0-2527 GCA_964354365.1 uncultured Pirellulales bacterium | reverse complement strand
GACGAGGCCTGGCCCGTGTGGAATACTACCGCCGGCGGTCAATACGAGAATATACAGCAGGCGATTGACGACGCCAATAATGGCGATGTGATAGTGGTTACCATCGGGACCCATGCAGGCCCCGGCAATCGCGACATTGATTTCAAGGGCAAAGCAATCACAGTTGAGAGCATCGGTCCGAATGACGTGGATGTCGTGGCCGCCACGATTATCGACTGTCAGGGTTCCGCCGCAGAACCGCACCGGGGGTTCCGTTTTCACAGCCGTGAAGGAGCAGATTCGATTGTGAACGGTCTTACAGTTACCAACGGCGGCGGAAGTTATGAGGGCGGTGCGATACACTGCTGGCTAAGCAGCCCGACAATAAAGAATTGCATTCTCACAAACAACAATGCGATTGACCACGGCGGCGCGATCTACTGCGGGCGCGACAGTAATGCGATTATCACCGACTGTGTTATCACCTCAAATGCCTGCTTACCTGTCGGCTACGGCGGCGGTATATACTGCTACCAGAGCAGTCCGACAATTACGAACTGCATCATCACGAACAACTCGGCTATAGGTCATGGACGGCACGGAGGCGGAATCTGCTGCTGGGACGGCAGCAACGCTGTTGTCAGCAACTGCTTTGTTGCGGGCAATACGGCCGACCACCGCGGCGGCGGACTGTACGCCTACTGGAGCAGCCCAACTTTCATTAACTGCACGGTCGTTGGCAACCGGGCCGCCGAAGGAGGGGGCGTGGCGTCATTCAGCCGTGATTACATCCCGCAGGACGTCGCCAATCCCACGTTGATCAACTGCATCGTGCGTAATAACAGGTCTCCTCTTGGCCCGCAGGGCGCGTTGATTAACACCATCCGCGTATGGCCCTCGGCCGAGCACACCGAAATGACTATTTCACACAGCAATATCCAGGGGGGGCAGGGCGGCGTGTTTGTCGATGTGAATTGCGTTCTTCACTGGGGCCAGGGCAACATCGACGCCGACCCGTGCTTTGCAGATGCGGGCTATTGGGACGATGCGAACACGCCGGCCGATCCCAATGATGATTTCTTTGTCGTAGGCGATTTCCATTTGCTGCCGGGCTCACCGTGCGTTGACAGCGGCGACAATAACTCTGTGGCGCCGGGGGTGAATCTTGACCTTGACGGCGAGGAAAGGATTTTCGCGGACACCGTTGATATGGGGGCCGATGAAGTTGTTACCAACCCGATGGACCTAAATAATGATGGAGTGGTCGATTACCTTGAGGTGGGCGTCTTGGCGGGGCAGTGGCTCCGGAGCGGTGAATTGGATGCTGATTTTCACGACGACGGCTTTATAGACTCCTTTGATTGTGCGGAATTGGCCAGCCAATGGCTCTGGAAGGGCGCTTGGCGCCGATAAAGTCGCAAGGTTCGGTGTATCGCAGTCAAGCTTCTCTCGTATTGGCTGCCCACGGCCTTTACGCGGTGAAGTCCCCGCTCGGCGTACCCAAGAAGTGCCCTATAACGCAGGTCTGAGGTTAAGCAGTGAATTACGAAGGCCGATAAGAGAAGGTGCGGCCGTTTTCTGCGCATCGGCTGTGTGTCTGCCGGTAGCGGTGGCCGTACAGACGTGAGGACGAATGAAAAGGGCATTCTCACTTGTCGAGCTGATGATAGTGGTGGCTGTTCTGGGTATTCTCGCAGCTATAGTTGTGCCCCAGTTTCAGGAGCACTCTGTGCGGGCCAAAGAAGCTGTTGCCAAAGACTCACTGCGCCTGCTGCGAGGGGCGATTGAGCTATATGCCGCCCGGCACGGCGGCGTTCCGCCGGGGTACAAAGACGATGATCCGGGGACTGTGCCGGGCGATTCACATTTCAACAGGCAAGTTATTGTCGAAGGACGTTATCTGTCCGAGATGCCTGAGAATCCCTTCAACACACGGCAGGATGTCAAGATGATAGGCAACAGCGAGGCTTTTCCTGGAGACCCGACCGGTGGATTTGGCTGGGTGTATCAGCCGGCAACGAAAACGATAAGACTCGACTGGCCGGGCGCCGATAAACGTGCGAGTCGCTATTTCGACTACTGAGCAGGAGCATTGCCTCCCGCATCAATTCTCAATCTTATCGAATACTACCGGCGCGGCATATATATCGTTCGGTTCCTGAGGGAAGCGAGGCCCGTAATCGAATACGCCTATCCAGTCAGCCGTCCATACTTTGCCGTCTTCCGAGACCGGGCCAATGAATCTGTCCAGACTGTTGCCATCGACTATGTTGTCCGCATACACAACGTGAATCTTCTTCATCTCCACGCTCACGAAAAGCTCCCTTGTGCCGGGCGAGTATTCGACGATGCAATCTCCGGCTCTGAAGGTGCTGAATTGCCCGTCCTTCATCTCGGCCCTGGTTGTTTTGTTCGGTTTGACCTCAACCTCACCCATTGGAATGACTGCCGAAGAAACTGTTCCGTCGGGACTCAGGACTATCTTCCAGACATTCTCCCTTGCTTTCCAGGTTCCGGCGATGTCGGGCGGTAATGGGGTCTTGGTCAC
>CAYGZM010000384.1:0-2541 GCA_964354365.1 uncultured Pirellulales bacterium | reverse complement strand
GTCACGTGCGTCGCCTGAACACATACGTATAGTTGGCCATCCATAGTAACGGCCATCCCCGGCCTGATTTCGCTTGCCTTCACGTCGAATCTCCTATGAACACATTCTTATTCAATACAAAAATAAGAATTATACCCCGCACGCCGCCCCAGTCAATATGCTCGCAGACATAACCTGCGGTGCAATTGCAGGCTAAGTACGCGCGCGTAGCTCCGCGATTGACGCGCCAGCTTCCTTCGGTTTGATATCCTTCGGCAGGTTATGCGGGTCTACAGTGAGCGCTTCTGTGATTCCGTCCGCGTTGTCACAATTCACGGAGACATAAACGTTGAATGGTTCCGGTCTACCGTTGTCCACGACCATCCTAATCCAGAAGGTGATCTTCTCACCTGGATTCCAATAGGGAACATTGCTATTTGAAATTATGCAAGCATCTGCGACTTCCAATATGCGGAGCTCTTTTTGTGAGTTGTAAAGATTGGAATTAAAAGTGAGGCCGGAGAGCTTTTCCTTATCCTTCCCTTCTGGATGCTTTCTATCGATGGGAATCCTGAAGGACAAGACCGGTTTTGCCCATGTGAAACCGCACGTATTCGTTACCGCGAAATGAACCCGGTGGGACCGCACCGGATCGGGAAGTGCTTTGCAAAGCTCCTTCAAATCCTCTGTCATCTTATCGTGGTGGTGGTTTTCTTCGCCGGTTAGCAGGGGCTTGTCAATTGCTGCTGTGACCTTCCTCCTGGGTGGGTCAGCAGCGGACAACGCTATAACAGCAGCCAACAACGCTACAAAGATGCCCGC
Source organism: uncultured Pirellulales bacterium (assembly GCA_964354365.1). Taxonomy (GTDB): domain Bacteria; phylum Planctomycetota; class Phycisphaerae; order Sedimentisphaerales; family Anaerobacaceae; genus CAYGZM01. Next base: position 1,740 of record CAYGZM010000384.1, on the reverse strand, counting down.
ACTCTGAATCCCATTTTCGAGGCGTGGATGCTGCCCTACCGATGAACAAAACAATACGATTTCAAACGCGGCAGCTCCGAGAAGCAAGATGACTATGAAAATCAAGTATTTGGCCTTCATACTCCCTTCCTCTGATTTCTATCACTAGCCAATTTGGCTTCGTTCTCCAGTTTCGCCTTGTATCTGGCTGAGTTGTAGCGCGAGGCGGTCGAGCCTTCCTATACCGCGTAGCTGAGGACTTCGAGCTCGGTCGTCTTGTCAATCTTGCTCAAAATGCTATCGACCTTTTCCATCACGGTATCCTCAATGAGGTATTCGCTGCAGTTCCGGCATTGCAGAACAGGCAGGCCCTTAATGATTACGATGGAATCGTAGCTAATCTTGAACGGCAGATTCGTAACGAGCTTCTCCAACTTTCCCCCGCAGTTATGGCAGATCATGGTTTTCTCCTTGTCTTAAAGTCCTTTTCCCATTTATCGAGAGTCGGCCTATAGGCAGTAACAATCGTTATGCTCTCGTTTTCAAAGTCCGCCGCTATCTGAATATGAACAGCTTGGCCTTGATATTCTGCATACACAAGGTAGCTCGGCAAATACTTGTCCTTTGGGTACTCTTCTATGATCTCGTAGCTATCCGAAGACAAAATTGCCTCACGGGGGATGAACCGACCCTTCAATCGCATATTGACATGATATGTCCAGCGTATCCTGCGTCGTTCAATACAAGATTTAACAAATCCTAATATATCAGTATTCATTGTCTTGTCTGGTCAATAGTGCATAAAAAGCATTTCGGTTCATAGGCGAAGAGGTTCATTCTATTCTACCTTGCCCCTTGTGTCTATGCTTGCCCCTCTGGATTCTCGCCTTGTATTTGGCCAAGTTGTAGGCCGAGGCGGTCGAGTTTCTTCTGGCCTTCGTCGTACTGGTTGTAGGCGTTTCGCAGGTGTTTGCCGAGCGTGTCCCAGTTTGAGATATATTCTGCAAAAGAGGAGTTCAGCTTCTTTAGGTTCTGCCGTATCTCGGCCGCCTGCTTTTCTATCTGCAGGCCGTGCAGCCCCATCACCACCGTCATCAAATAAGCATACAGCAAGTTCGGCGATACCGGTATCACCTTCTTATCAAGCGCATATTGCAGCACATCCTGCGTCTCGCCGGCGTATTTCACAATCGTCTCGTAATAGACGTTCTCAGCGGGAATGTACATTATCGCAAAATCCAGCGTGCCCTCGACGGGCCGAATATACGCCGAGGCAATCTTGTCGATATGATTTGTGCAGTCCTTGAGGAACTGCTTGCGCAGCTTGACCCTCTCTTCGTCGTTCTCAGCCTTCACAACCTTCTCAAACCCCGGCAGCGGAAACTTCGCGTCGATAGGCACGGAAAAGTCGGCCAGCTTAATCAGCGCATCGACCATTTTCCCGTCCTTGAACGTGTGCTGCAGCTCGTAAGTATCCGCAGGCAGAATGTTAGCCAGAAGATTCTCGAGCGACCGCTCGCCCATCTGCCCCCGCAGCTTCGGCGAGCTTAGAATATCCTGAAGCCTCCTCACCTCGCTCCCTATCTGCATCATCTGCTTATTCGTGCCCTGCAACTGCCCTATCTGGTTGTACAGCTCACCGAGCACCTTCTGGCTCGATTGCAGGCTCGCGCTCAAGCTGTTCTGCCCCGCCTGCAGCGACTTCTGCAGATTATCCGAAGTCTTGTCCTGGGCGGCCTTTAGCGCCTCAAGCTGCTGCTG
>CAYGZM010000383.1:0-2545 GCA_964354365.1 uncultured Pirellulales bacterium | reverse complement strand
CTCGCCCGCCATAATCATTGAATAAGGATATTTGCAGGGAACCGTCCACAAGTAGCAGCCCTTCAGAAGCGCGTCCAGTTTGGCAATCTCGGCATCGATATCGCCCAGGAATTGCTCGGCCTCAATTGCAGGCGGGCTTTCCTTATCGAGCTTCTTGATCTCCTCTGCTGTTTTTTTTCGCTGCTCAGTCAGACTATTCTTTTGCCTGGAGATGTCAAGATACCGGGTCCTGTCGAACGCCGCCAGCTCGGTTTCGGATTGCATGTACGCAGTTTGGCCCTTGATAATCATCCGCAAGCCGCCGAACGTTGCGATTGCGTCCCTTGTTTTGGCGTCGCTTGCCGTGATCTCCTTTTCGCCTCGGCCCGGCCCGGTCACGAGCACATCCTCCGTCAGAAGCGCGTAAGTCCCGCCGCCGCTTGGCAGTTCGCCTTCCGGCTGGCCGTCGGCCCGGCTGAAAATCGCTGGGGCGGTGCGCCCGGTCGGAACGTACAGCCGGCTGTCGGAAGTCAGAATATGACCCTGCGGCGAGATATCGACTTTTCGCTCCCATTTGACTGAGCCGGTCTCTGCGTTGAGTGCGAACAGGTACGCTCCCTGATTCGGAAACAGGCCCGCGGCGAAATACGCCGTCCCCGCATCGACAACAGGGCCGGCCCGCACGGGCCAGGCGGAAATCATTGCCCCGTTGCCGGGTATCAGGCGCGGTTGTTTGGATGAGTTGAACTTCCAGAGCAGCGCACCGTCGCCGGCGGAAAGGCAATAGACACATCCGTCGTCGGAACCGACGTATAGTCTGCCGCCGCTCACAGCGGGGGCCAGCCGGACGGGGCCTTCCGTAAAAAAAGTCCACAGCGGGCGCCCTGTCAGGGCGTCCAGCGCATAGACCTTGCCGTCAGCCGATGAGCCGAAGTAGAGCGTCCCGCCCGCCCCTACAACATGAAATGCCCGGTCGTAAGTCACCGTGGCCCTCAGATTGTCGTAATGGTGCCAGTAGTCCTGTTTTGCAGGTGGGGGCCAGGCAGGTTCGGGCGGAGCGCCGGCCCTAAACGTCCAGGCCTGCTTCAACGGCAGCTCCAGCCGCTCATTTGTAAGGCCGCTTCTATGGTTGTCGTGGTTAAAGGTGGGCCAGCCCGCCGCGGCGGGCCGGTCCTCGCACAAGGCCAACCCGCAGAAAGTCAGGAGCCAGAGTAGATAGACATACACGGCGCGTTTTTTCATGCCCTTCTCGACCTCGCAAGAATCGCAACGCCAAGAATGATGACTAACGCGAACACACCCACCACTATAAAGGCTGCGACGCGGATAGTTGCGTAAGTGCCGGGGATGGGCGGGTTCCTGTGCGCCGGTTTGGCCGTATTGGGCTCGGTCAGGGCCTGTCTGCCGTGTGCCGATGCCGTTTCGTATGGGCCGGGTATTTTCTGGATTTCCGTCCGCGCCGCGTTGGGTTCGTGTTGTTCCATAAGCACCGTCTCGACGAGATTGGGCTTGCCCGCCATCGTCTGGGCGGGTTCGCCCGGCCCTTCTTCCAGCTCGTCTGCCGGTGGAGCTTGCGGGTCCACCAAATCAGTTTCGGGTTCAATGATCAGCTCCTGGTAGCCGTATGCCCCAGGGGCCCCTCCCGGTGGCATGCCGGGATAAGAGTAACCGCCCATTCCCCTTCCTATTATCGAGCCAATCTCCATCTTTATCATCGGGCTTTCCGGGTCAAATCCCAGGCTTTCCACCGCGCGCTCGTGGGTCTTTTGGTCCCATTTGGCGGGCAGCATCGTGCCCTGCAGCCACCTGTAGTCGAATCCGCATTCACAGTCGGCGCCGATTACGAAAAGAACACTGGCCAGGTCGTCCTCGGTAATCTGTTCGCCCTTGAACAGCGGTCCGATCCAGCGCGCCCTCCCGTAAATGATAACTGCATGCGGCTCATTGACGTCCTTCGCCTCCAGGCCGATGCTCCAGAGCAATATCCGTTCGTCGGCAAGCGAGTTGGAGTCCATCACGACAAGCTCGGGAGGATGAGTTATTGGCTTGGGCATAAGCTCCATTTGAGATTTCACCTGCTCGATGGCGGCCAAGGCCGCTTGTTTGGCTTTTTCATTCCGGGCGGCATCAGGCCCCTCAATCAGGAGCACCACACAGTATGCCCTGGAGACCTGGAGCAGAAGCTCCCGGCGCTTGGGCGAGGACAGGATTCTATTAAGCGCCGCACGCAACGTCTTCTCGAAAGGCTCGCCCGCCATAGTCTGGGCGGGTAGCCCCGGCTGGGTTATGGATACGCGCAATATCTGACCGTCGGGCGAGATAAGGACCGCAGAAGGGCCGGAGGCGTCGTTCGCGTCGAAGTGCTTCATCGCGGGATGGTCTTTTTGCCGATCCGTGTCGATCACCCGCACAATGACGTTGCTCTCCGCCAACAATTCATCCGAGATTTGCCGTAAGCCCGTCTTAATATCCGCGGGCGTATTGCCATCGACATAACCGCAAAGGACGTAAGGCTCGGCGCCCAAATCGACAAATCCCGTCTCGCGAACATTGTATCGACAGGCCA
>CAYGZM010000382.1:1225-2554 GCA_964354365.1 uncultured Pirellulales bacterium | reverse complement strand
TCGGGATTGCTCGACGGCTGGCCGCCGTTGAGAACAGTATTCTCCAAATCCCTAAGCAGCTCCCGCAGACGCTCCTGCTTCTGATAGTCCATCTCGTCGGCCAGACCCAGCTGACTCGCAGCCATATCCGTCCCGCTGACCTCTACCGTCGCGGCGAATATCTGCGTGTAGTTGCTGCACCGGCTGCGGTTTGTGAACCTCGTGCCGGGTTTGTCCGCTCCTTCAAGAGCCGCGTTGCCTAAAATGTTAATCACCTTGTTATCCGCCAGAGCCTCCGCCGTTGTCCCCGCATACCCGCGAACCACCGTCAGCGTATTCGTGCTGATACCCGTCACTAACATCAGTTCTTCGGAGCCTTCCACCTGAATCTGGTCGCCAACGCGGAACCTGCTGCCGTTATCGACCACAAAGCTCGTGTCCGCACTCGGATCGCTGTACGTGCTGTCGTTGATGGCGTCCTTGTTCGGCAGAAGCGCGTCTTCAAGCCACTCATGGTGTGTGCTCATCGCCTCTCTCATCGCGTTGCCCAACGCATCCAGCAACGGCGTCTCGTATGGCGAAATGATCCCGATCAAATCCGATACGTCCTCAGCCAGCTCCGGCAGAGTCGTACCCGCTGAATATGTTGCTTTACCTGTAAAAGCCATTTCTTTCTCTCCTTACATTTTTTTGTCATTCCTGCGCAAGCAGGAATCTATTCTCTTTTCTCTTCGTGCCTTCGTGCCTTTTTGTCATTCCTGCGCAAGCAGGAATCCATTCTCCCTTGCTCTTCGTGCCTTTGTGGCCAACTCGTCTCCTTACAGAAAATTCCTTCGCAGTTTCAGATACTCCTGCAAATCCGCTCGGTTGCCCGTAGTCGCCGCCTTCTTGGCAGCCCTCTCCAGAATCGTCCTGCTGTCCTGAACACGCTCCCTGGCCCCCGATGTCTTCTTTGCTCCGGCAGTTCTGCTGCCCTCGGCAAACAGATATTGCTTTTCGCTCTTTAACCGCTCAATCACGCCGTCCAAGTCCGCCTCTGATTGACCTTCCATCTTGGCTTTGGCAATCAACACGGCCGCTTCCAAATCGACAACGCCCGAGCTCGCCAGTCTGCGCGTCAGCTCCTGTTCGCTTCGGATGCCGTTCAATTCTTCCGCCGTCTTTGCCGCTTGTGATTTCGCCTCCGCTAATTGCTCCGCCAAAGCCTCGATCTTCTTCTCGGCACTCTGTGCCCTTTTTCGATAGCGGATCGACTCGGCTACCGGAACAAGCTTCAGGCTCTCGCCCTCACCTGCTCCCTCTGTGTCTTCTGACAAAACATCTTGCGTCTCAATCGCACTCATAAACATC
>CAYGZM010000382.1:0-1125 GCA_964354365.1 uncultured Pirellulales bacterium | reverse complement strand
CCCACTTTGCCTTTGAGAATCCCCGCCACCACCGGCGTCACCCCGCTGGCCTTGTCTATCGCCTCTCGCATCTCGGCAATGTGCAGAGACTCGCTTGGCGCCGCCGCGTCCCCGCCGAACTCCTCAATGGACGCATCCGGATTGTCGGTGTACCACATCCTGCCGGGCGAAATCGGCTTGTTCTCAAAGCCCTCGATCCCTTTGCCTAAATACATCTTGAAAGATTGAAATGTAATCCTGCTCGCCCTGTCGCTCAACCTTGTATTAAGCTCATCCTGCAGTGGTACTAACGGCTCGACGTCGCTCAGCCCCTCGTAGTAATACGGCTGGGCGACATTCTGAATATGCACAACCGGCAGAAAGCCCCACGGCAGCTCGCCCTCCGCCACAAGCTCCTTGTCTTCATACCTCTGCCACCCCCAAGCCGACGTAATCTCTGTCACCGCGACCACCGCTCGTGTGTCGCTGCCGCGCTTGCCCCCCGACAATATCCTCGATAGAAACGAGCTCCTCTTGCTCAGGGTGTTTCTCTTCTGATGAAAGTGCTGCACGTAATATCTGATAATCTTGTAGTCGTCTTCATCCAGGACAGGCAGTGCTCTTGGCGCCTCAACCAATTCAAGGCCGATTGACCCTGCCAATTGCAGCACCTCCTCGAACTTGCCGCTCCCATCTAAACGGGGGCCCGCAACGTTCGAGAGAGCTTGGTGATGGAAGGGGTGGTGAGATGTGCGTGCGAGGATGTCGTCGTCAGGCCTGACGAAACAATCGACAAAGCCATAGACGCTTCCGAGCACCGCCATATCCTGAAAGAAGCTTATGCCGCCGTTAGCCGCAAACAGTGCCTTTATAACCGCCTCAATTTCTGCACGTTTTGGCTTATCCGGCGACCTGGAAACAAAACTTATCGGCTTGCCGAACAGAAAATCGACCGCCGCATTTATCCGCCACGCAATATCGTTCTCAATTACTACCTCTTTTCTCTGTATGTCCTTGACCGGCCTTGCGCCAAGCACCCCCGCGTCCGCTAAGTGCAGAAGTCCCGTTATCCGCGCAGGCAGCCCGTATTCCTGCGCCTGCACGTAGCACCGCCCCGATTCACTGACCTTCCTCTCGCAGGCGCCC
>CAYGZM010000381.1:0-2555 GCA_964354365.1 uncultured Pirellulales bacterium | reverse complement strand
AAGATTTGAAGAAGAACAAAAAAGCCAGCGGCAGATATCAAGATTTGGCTGACCTTGAAAATTTAGAAAAGTGAAATGTTTTCTAACAACTCACCCCCCCTGTTTGCACCGGACCTTTCTGGGCCACTGCAACTGCTGATGCTATGGCGAAATTTGCGGTGTGCGTGATACTGACGCTTATATGCCTGATGCCAAGAGCCTCGGCGATTTTCCTGACCTCGCCGTGCAGCGTGACCTGCGGCTGACCCATGCTGTTGTTGAGGACCTCTATATCCGTCCAGGCGATCTTGCCCCGCCAGCCCGTTCCCATCAGCTTCAGGATGGCCTCCTTGGCTGCAAAGCGCCCCGCGAGTTTTTCTATCTCGTTCCTCGTCGATTTGGCGTATGCCTGCTCGGCGGCGGTGAAGACCCTTTCGATGAAGCGCTGCCCGTGCCGCTTGGCCATATCTTCTATCCGCGGGCAATCAACAAGGTCTATACCGTGCGCCACAATTTCCATCCAAGCATCCTGAAAAACCCGCCCCTGACGATCCGTCATTTCGTCTGCGCCGCCGGCTCTTTCACTTCCCTGCTCATAGCGTATATCTTGTTCAGGCAGAAGTCTATGAACTCGTCCGTTTCGCCGATCGCCGCCTCACGCAGAAGTCTATCGTTAAGCTTCCTGACAGCCTCGTTCTGACGGTCCGCAAGTATCCTCTCATTCACCTGACCCTGCACTTTCTCAAGCGGCTCATAACCCACCGACTGTTTTCCCTCGAGCTTCATTAGGAAAATATGGCCGACCGTCTCGACAGGTCCTGCAATCTCACCGGGATTGACCTGCTCGGCCATCTCGGCCAGAGCCGTGTAGGGCTCGGCGAACGAATCCGGCTGCACCTCCGGCCACAATCCCCCGAACGCCCGCCTGTAGTCGTGGGAATACTCCTCCGCCAGCTTCGCGAAATCCTCCCCGGCCCTGGCCCGCTTTGCCAGCTCCTCACCCAACTTTCTCGCTGCTTCAACGCGATTCTCGTCCAGGCTCTTCACCGGGACCTTCAGAATGTCTATATCAATCAGGCGAAACTTCAGCTTTGCCTCCCTGTGAAACAGCTCGTTCTTGTGCTTCTCATAGTACTCGACGAGCTCGCCGTATGTGACGGGCCTCTTGTACGATAGTTTCGATGCGATATAAGACTGGGTGATGACGAGCTTTTTGTGCTCCTCCTTGAATTTCTTTCGGTCCATCCCCATTGCTCTGAGCGCTTCGTCCGCTTTGGCCTCGTCGCCTCCGTATTTCAGGACATACTTTCTCAACTCCTTCTCCGCCATTGTGTCGAGGGCCTCAGTCGCGTTCTTCCCGACCTCTCTCTTGGCGCGCTGATAAAGCAGGACCCCGGATATTCTGCCCAGGACCACGTCTCTGAGCGGGCCTTTTGCCAATTCCCTGAACCTGTTCGGGTCGTTGTCTTTGGCGATGGGCTTTAGAAGCTCTACGACGGTTTTAGTTTCGCCGTAGCGGTCGGAGGAGGCACTGAGCACCTCGTCACTCGTTATTGTATCACCGCCCACTACCAGCACGAGGCCTCCGGCCTTCTCCACCGTCTGTATCTTTTCCGTGATCGCAATCTGCTCCAGCTCGGCGTCGGTCAGCGTGGCGCTTTTCTCGCCGCAGCCGCCCGCCAACAACAGGGCCGAGAAACACAAGACCGCCGGCAGCCACCAAGCACAATTCCTTTCTCTATGCATCCTGATTCGACCTCCCGGCCCTGGGGACGGATGTTCCTTACACATTCGGGGACGCGCCGGCAGCGCCTTTCAGCCCGATTTCCTCGGCAGCCTCTCGCATCCCCATTATCGTATCGTCGATAAGCTCGTCCACTTCGACGCCCAGCATCCCGGCGCCTTTTGCGATTACCTCCCGGCTGACGCCCGCCGCGAAGGCCTTGTCCTTCCATTTCTTCCTGACCGACTTGACGCTCACATCGAGGACGCTCCTGCTGGGGCGCACCAGCGAGGTCGCCGCCACCAGGCCGGTCAGCTCGTCAATGGCATAAAGCACCTTCTCCAGATCACTTCTCGGCTCGACGTCCGTGCATATACCCCAACCGTGGGAAACGACTGCCCGGATGTATTCGCTCGGCCAGTTGTGAGAAGTCAGAATCTCCTCGGTTTTACGGCAGTGCCGGTCGGGGAATTGTTCGTAGTCCAGGTCGTGAACAAGGGCGATAACGCCCCATTTCTCCTCGTCCTCTCGGCGCTTGCGGGCGCAATATCGCATCACGGACTCGACAGCCAGCGCGTGCTTAATCAACGCCTCGCTCTTGTTGTACTCTTTCAGCAGTGAAAGAGCTTCCTGCCGGCTCGGCCCAGCCTCTGCCATAGCTTTCTCCGTGACAATACCCGGACTGTCGATTCTGCACCGACAAAACAAGGGGCGCCCAAATGCCCTCCATTGCCTTTTAGCAAATGAGTTCTGCAAAATTGCAGGTTAGGCCTATATTGTTGAAGAAAATCTCTTTTGTGATTTTCTTCAATAATTACCTAAGCGATTACGAGACAATACGTTGCCATCGAAA
>CAYGZM010000380.1:0-2574 GCA_964354365.1 uncultured Pirellulales bacterium | reverse complement strand
AGTCGGCTCCGACAACGCCTACAAACCGCACAGGCCCGAAGAAGCTCGCCGCCATGCTGAAATACACCGCCGAGCCCCCCAGACAATCCTCGCTAACGCCGTAAGGCGTCCTAACTGTATCAATCCCTATCGATCCCGTCACCAGCAAGCTCATATTTTCTCGATTTCCACCTTCCAACTACATCCGTAATCGTTCCCCATATCATCCGTGATCTGAGAAATCCAATCAAAGCCGCCTTCCTCAGCATGTCTGCCCTCAATATATTCCTGGGCCTCAATCCCTGTACTGAACCCCATCCTATGGCCGTCAGAGTCTTCCAGAAAGAGCATACAACTACCCTTTCAATAAATTACTGGTGTCACTTATGGTCGATTCCTTGAGCTTTGCATATCGTTCATTTGACGTCTGCGAACTCTTTTAGTGTGTTATCGATTCTCGCTAAGGTTTCTTCTTTGCCGAGCATTTGGACGGAGTCGAAGATCGGCGGGCTGATGGTGCAGCCGCAAATTGCGACCCGCAGGGGCTGAGCGACCTTGCCTAAGCCGAGCTGCTTTTCTTCGCTTAAGCTGCGCAGCATATTCTCGATTGCTTCTTGCGTGAATTCGTCCATCGCGGCGAGCTTGTTTCGGACGAGGGCCAGCACGGCCAGGCCATCACTTTTCAGGAGCACCTTCTTGACGGCCTCATCGTCGTACTCAATCTCCTCCTTCTTGAGAAAGAGGAATCTGCTCTTGCGCTCGATGTCGGCCAGGGTCCTTGCCCCTTCGCAGATTTGTATCAACTTTGAAAGACGCTCATCGTCGGCTTTAAGGACCGGCGAATTGACCACGTTGAGGTAATCGCGGAAATGCCGGAGCAGTTTATCCGGAGAAGTCATTTTGGTGTGCTCGGTGTTGAAGGCGATCAGTTTTTTGCGGTCGAAGAGGCTGTTGCTCTTTGTAAGCCGGGACAGGTCGAAGGCCGCGATTAGCTCGTCGAGCGGCATAATCTCGCGGTTGTCGCCGGGGTTCCAGCCCAAAAGCGACAGGAAGTTGACCATCGTCTCGGGCAGGTAGCCGCTTCTGAAGAAATCGACGATATTGATTTCGGGCAGCGGGACGCCGAGGTGCTCGGCCATTGCGTCGATGCTCGGCATATCCGGCGTTGTCCTGCCCTCGATGAAGGAATCGAGCTCCTGGCGGGTCAGGCCGGCGACTTGTGCAAGCTTGTCGAGATCGACGTCAGGCTTATGCTTTATTGCATCCCTAAGGGCCCTGGGTCTCTCTCGTTTGGAGAGTTTGCCGCCGGTGTCACTTACAGTGACGGACATGTGGGCATACTTGGGCAGCTCGGCGTCGGGAAAGAGCGCTCGCCAGAGCGCCTGCTGGCCGGGCGTATTGTTGAGATGTTCCTGGCCGCGGATGACATACGTAATCTTCATCAGGTAGTCATCGACGACGCAAGCGAAGTTGTAGGTCGGGAAGCCGTCGCTTTTTTGAATGATGAAATCGCTTATCTCGCCGGGCGCAAAGGTAATCTCGCCGCGGACGACGTCCTGAACCACAAGCGGCTCATCCTGCGGCACGGCGAAGCGCACCGTCAAGGGCCTGCCTTCGCTGCGGGCTTTGTCGGCATCGTGAGCGGTGGGAAACTGATCGGGTCGCTGGTATGCAAAACCGCCTGTTTGGGCCTCAGCCTCCTCGCGGAGTGCGTCAAGGTCCTCGGCGGTATCGAAGCAGTAGTAGGCCTTTTTCTCATCCAACAGTTGCCGGACGTATTTATCGTAGATGTCCATTCGTTGTGATTGCAGGTACGGCCCGTTTGGACCGCCGACTTCGGGACCTTCGTCCCAGTCTATCCCCAGCCATCTCAGGTCGTCCATAACCTGCCTAGCGGCGGTCGGGGTGTTGCGCTTCTGGTCGGTATCCTCGATCCGCAGGATAAACGTTCCACCGGTCCGCATAGCCCAGAGCCAGTTGAAAAGTGCGGTCCGGGCGCCCCCAACGTGCAGATACCCCGTCGGCGACGGCGCAAAACGTGTTACTACTTTATCAGGCATAAGTTACGGCTACCCAAAAACTGCGAGAATCCGTAGAAAGCGGTAGAGTAAGCTACACCGCCGACCTTGTCAAGCGCGGCAAAGGTTGGTTTTCAGTTTTCCGGTCCAAAGACCGGACTGGCGAACAGAGCGTCAACTTCGCCTATATTTTGCTTTAGTCAGTGTATAGAGACAATTATAATGTGTAGAGAATTCGTATAAGCAATAGTTTAAAGTACCAGGGAAGTTGTTATGGATAAACACACAGTCCTAAGCAGACTTTCAGAGTGCGCCCCTGAGATTCGGCGGCGTTTTTCGGTCAAGGCGCTTTCTGTCTTTGGTTCGGTGGCGCGCGGCGAGGCGGCCGAGGGCAGCAATGTGGATGTCTTGGTGGCGTTTAAGCAGAAGGCCACTTTCGATCTGTTTATGGACCTGAAATTTTATCTTGAAGAGCTGCTGGGTAGAGGGGTCGATCTCGTAACCGACAAGGCGATTCGTCCGCAGGTGCGTCGGGCTATTGACCAGGAGATGATCGATGTCGCGTGATGAGATAATG
>CAYGZM010000379.1:0-2588 GCA_964354365.1 uncultured Pirellulales bacterium | reverse complement strand
GTGAATGTTTGTCTGGCGGCTTCGGGCTGCTACGTTCTTAGCCGACGGTGGGTATCCTCGTTCGCAGGCTCGCTCCTGGGCGGCGCGATTTACGGCTTCGGGCCTTATATGCTGGGCATGGCGAAGTTTCACCCCACGGCCGGGTTCCTCGCGGCCTCGATACCGTGGCTGTTCTGCCCGGCCGCCTTCGGCCATAAAACCAAATGGCGGCGCAACGCCGGCCTGCTCGTTATCCTGCCCCTCCTGGCGATAGTCCTCTTCTTCCAGCTATCGACCCACTACCGACTGTTCCCAGTCTCAACCCAGGCCCGCTTCCGCTCGGACGACCTGGTCAGCCTGTTCGCCCCGCTCGTTATCGCCGAGCGTGACCCAATAGGCGCGACCCTGATCGGCTTCTATCACGTCCCGATAGCGGCGCTGACTATGGGCTGCGCGATGCTGCTCGCCGCCCGCAGGTTTCACATAATGGCGATCTTCGCGCTCGGCGCGGCGTTAGCCTGCTGGAGGCCCATCTTCGGTGTCAGCCCGGTTATGTGGCTCACTCTGCCGGTGCTCTGCTGCTCGGTGCTGATAGGGGCGGGCATACAGGGCCTTATTCTGGCCGGGTCGGCCGACAGAAAGTGGCTTTTGGCTGCCTCGTTCGTTCAGGCCGGATTCGCAATCGCGGCCCTATTGCTCGCGACTAAGTACTTCCAGGTGTTCCTCAGCCTCGCCGACAAATACGCGGGGATCTTTATCCAGACCGCCGAGATGTACATACTCGGCGCCGTCGGAATGATGATCCTTTTCTTCGTCGCCCGCGCAAAATTGCGAATCGACCGCGTGCGGTGGGCCGTCGTTTGTCTGAGCATAGCCATCGATGTATTCCTGGGCGCAAGACTCATTATCGACCGCATCCTTTGAGCACATCGCATCCGGGCAATCCCGCCGGATAACCTCGGCAGGGTGCACGCCATCTTTGTGGGTAAGTCAGGGTCATTCCGAGCCCGCCAAAGGCGGGTCGAGGAATCTATTCAAAACAGCCCAACGTCCTTTTTTTCTCCGGCACGGGCGAGCCGCCGGGCCTTTTGAGGCGTCGCGGAGAAGTTCAACAGACCCCTCCTCGGCAAGCTCGGGGTGACGCGTGTGAGTGTGCTGCGCTCCGGCTGGCGGAGAAGGCGGCCTGTTCGACCTGGCCTCGGATATCGGCGAGAGCAAGGACCTCAGCAAAGAACGGCCCGAAGTGCGACAAGATCTCGACAAGACCTTCGCACAGTGGAATTCGCATACGGCCGAACCGATCTGGACTTTGCAGAGGGCAGCGCCCAAGACAACGAAGAAGGCTGCAAAGACGAAGGCTTGATACCGCTGCCGATTATGGCGTTGCGGCCGCCAGCCGGATGCAGGCGACGGCGAACCAGCCGAGCAGAAGCGCTGCAAATACGAGCAACGCTGCGGCGGCCCGTTCGGGGCGTTTTGCTTTGAACACGACGGCGGTGACGAAAACGAGGGCGACTGTCAGGCCTGAGGCGAAGGTCAATTCAAAGAGGCGCCCGAAATCGGGCAGATGAGGCGCTGCGGGGGTCCAGGGTCCCAGGGGCAGCAGGCACAGGGCGGTCGCCAGTTCTCCCGGCGTGCGGTTCGGGTGATCGAGTAACCGCCCGACCAGGGGCCAAGCGCTGAACACAGTGGTCGTGAGCAAGAGGATCAGAATGGCGGTGCATTTCTTTATGCGGCCGTTTTTCAGGTCCGGTGCGATGATGCCTGCGAGACTTCCTGTGGCCAGTGTAGCAAGCCAGAGGACCGATGTGGGGGGTCCGATGAGGATATACCGGATCGGTGTGTGGGCCGATGCACCGATGGCCAGGCCAACCGCAACAAACGATATTGCCAGGGCCACCATGCTCGATTTGGACCGTCGTTCGGCCAGCCCTGCGGTGATACTGCTGATTTGGAGCGAGAAGAACACCGGCGAAGCGAGGAACATGAGGTGAGCCACGAATTTGGAGGGCCCCCACAGACCATACGCGCAGGCCACCACTCCCCCAAGTGCGACCCCTCCTACGCTTGGCCAGAAATTGATTGCGAAGTGTCCTTTTCCGTCGTGCATTATCGCGCCTGCGCCGGTTCGGGTGACGTTCAGCGGTTGCCGCTACGGGCGGTTTCGTCCTCCCGGTATTATAGAAGGAGCCGAATGCAACGCAACGGCAAAAACCGCCGGTGGCGGCTGGTTGAGAGGCGGCCTCTATTGACCTCGTGCGGAGCTTGCTCTATACTTGTCAAAACGGGCATAAGGATAAACGTGTGTAATAAGAAGTGGACTTGGCACTGGTGACAACAGCCGGATAAGTGCGCTGCCGGTTTGATGCTGACGCCGGGTCACGGTCTAAAATGAGCTGGAGATTTCAATGATGAATTGGGGCAAGTGCGTTTTACTGACGGCGTTGCTGCTGGGTAGCTGTGTGGGCGGCGAGATCGTGGTTGTTCGGCCGGCCGATACGGGTGAGGCGCTGGTCAATCCGGGAATGGGCTGGGGCTTTCACTTTTACTCCAACATCCCGACGAATTACGGCTCGAAGCTGGCGCCGTCGGATACGCTTGACGATTTT
>CAYGZM010000378.1:0-2619 GCA_964354365.1 uncultured Pirellulales bacterium | reverse complement strand
ACAGGCAGTTGATCTCCACCGTGGAATTCTCGCCGGAATTGAAAGCAATCTCGACTTTCGTCCAGTCTTTCGTTCCCGTCACCGCCGGGCTCTGCAAGGGCTGCATATTATGCAGATTCAGCAGCGCGCCTTTGGCCTGCCTCTCGCCGGTGCTCTGGACGTTCTCGGTTTTAATCCACCCGGTCAGCTTGTATTCGGTGCGCGGCTTGACTACCACCGACGCCAGCCATCCGATATCCGCGCCGCTGTCCGAAGAGATCATCACACACTTTTTTCCGGTCCGCCCGCCCTCGACGTATCTAAGCTCGCCCTTGCCGCCGTAAGTCGCCCTCTCCCAGCCGGTCGGTTTGTCGTTGTCGCCGTCCTCAAACGACGGATTGCGGATCATCCCTGGCGTCGTCGCCGCCTCTGCCGCAACCAGATCACGCGCCAGCCAGACCGCCATTTCCCCCTGTCCGCGATGCGCCCAGGCGTAATAAGGAATCGCCGTGAATTCCTGCTCCTTCTTCACAAGGGACTTGCCATCGTCGCCGTAGCTGACCGACAAGGCCTTGCCGCGGACCACCGTCACGCCGCCAAGCAGATCTTTGCGGCGCTCGGGCGTCAGCCTGGCGTTGTCCGGAAGAACGAGGTTGTGAACGTGCCCGCCGTTGTCGGGCCACTCGGCACAATAGACAATCGGACCCCGCTCTATGGCTACCCTGCCCTTATCCGCTTCGACGTTCTGATTGGCGAGGACACGCCGAACGGGCATAGGCAGGTCCATCTCGATGACGTCGCCCTTGGCCCACTTGCGCTCGATGCACAAATATCCTCCTTCCATATCCGCCTCGATGATCCTGCCGTTGAGCTTGAGGCTGCTCTTGGCGTTGTCACCGTCCATATACCGATAGAGGTCGCTCGGCACCGGCTGACCCTGCGCCCAGCCGGGAACACGGACCGCAAGGGTAAACTTGCCGGGACGCCCCGGCTCGATTGTCATTTTCACCGCCCCGTCCCATGGATACTGCGTATCCTGCTTGATTTGCACTGCGTAATTCTTCATATTGACCGTGCCGGTCCCGGACACGAACAGATTGACGTACAGCCTGTCGCCGGCCTTTGCATAAACGTATCCGGGAACCGAAGCGACAAAGCGGGTCATATTTCCCGGGCAGCACGCACAGCTAAACCAGGGGCTGCGCTTATGCTGGCCGTGCGACGCCAGCGGATTCGGATAGAAAAAGGTGTCGCCCTGCAGTGACACTCCGCTAATCAACCCGTTGTAAAGCGTCCTTTCCAGAACGTCGATGTACTTGCCCAGACCGCTCGAAAGGAACATCCTGTGGTTCCACATAACGTTGCCTATCGCCGCACACGTCTCGCAGTAGGCCGTCTCGTTGGGCAGTTCGTAGTCCTTGCCGAACGCCTCGCCCGCGCCGCTCGCCCCGATGCCGCCGGTCAGGTACAGCTTCCTGCCGACCACGTTCTCCCAGATCCGCTCAGCCGCCTTGAGATAGCTCGCATCGCCGGTCAGCGCCGCCACGTCGGCCATCCCGCAGTACATATACGACGCCCGCACCGCGTGGCCGACCGCTTCGCTCTGATCGACGGGCTTCTGGTGCGATTGATTGTACGGGTTGCCGCCCGGCCCCCGCGTATCGAGATAGAACTTCGCCAATTGCAGGTACTTCTCGTTGCCGGTGGCGCGATAGAGCTTTGCCAGCCCCATCTCGATTACCTGATGGCCCGGCCAGCCCTCGTTTTTGCCCGGCCCGAACACCGTATCGAGAAAGTCGGCGTTCTTGACGGCGACGTCAAGCAGTGTCCGCTTGCCGGTGGCCTGGTAGTGCGCGACAGCCGCTTCGTAGAGATGGCCCATATTGTACAGCTCGTGACTGCCGGCCAGCTTCGACCACCGCTCGTCGCCGTACCAGTTCTTGAGCCTCTCGCACTTGTTGGTCCTGCAGGTGTAAAGATACCCGTCGTCCTCCTGTGCGGCGGCTATCTTGACAATCAGGTCGTCTATGTACTTATCGAGCTTTGGGTCCGGGTGGACGCTCAGCGAGTACGACGCCCCCTCAAGAATCTTGTATGGGTCCGTATCGTCAAATGGAAAATCTCCCTTGTGCTCGCCGGTCTTCAACCCACCCGCTATGGCGAAATTGTCGATTCTCCCCGTCTCCTCGCACTTGCCGAAGGAATAAGGAATCGACACCGTCCGGTTCGTCTCGATCCGCGGCGCCCAGAATTCATCTGTGAGCTTGACCTGCGTGAACGGCACCGGCTCGATGGGGTAATCCTTCCTGGGTTTTGCAGCCGCGCCTTGCTGCTCGGCCTTGCCCCCCTGCTTGGCCTGCTCGGCGCACCCCCCAAGACCCAGCCCGACACAAATCCCAACCACCACTGCCAATGCGGCTATTCGTCCGGCGTTCATAACGACTCCTTTCATAAGCGAAAAGTCCTTTTTCCTTCGCCCAGGCCTTGGGCGCTATGCCAAGTGAGGTATTGTAAACCGCAATCAGGAGAAATGCAACTCGACGATGTCCTTGTCGTTGAGGACGTGGGTTCGCTGGACGTTCTGACCGTCATAGACGCCCGTGCCCCAGATTCTGGCGGACTTGAGATTCTCGGCCAACT
>CAYGZM010000377.1:0-2628 GCA_964354365.1 uncultured Pirellulales bacterium | reverse complement strand
ATAATCGTCAACCGCGAGATCGGCGAGGGCTGCGAATACGTCTGCTATACCGGCACGGATTCCTATGCCGGGGCAGTCGTTTCAGCGAGGATACTTGCCGAGGCGATGGGCGGCAAAGGACAAATCGTCGAGTTTCATCAGCACCTCGGCACCGGCCCGGAGGTTGCCCGCAGTCAGGCCCTGCGGGATGTGCTCAAGGACTATCCCAATATCAAGCCGGTGGCGCGAATTCCCCATAACGGCGAGCGCGACATCGTAATGACCGAGATGCAGACGCTGCTGCAAAAATACCCGGCCTTGGCCGGCGTCTATGCCCACGGCGACAACTTTGCAATTGCGGCGGCCCAGGTCTGCCGCAAAGCGGGGCGGGCGGACATTAAAATCGTCGGTATGGGCGGCAGCGAGGAAATGATCGAAGCTATCAAGGATGGTCTCGTGACGGGGACCAGCTATCAGCAGCCTGAAGAAGAGGGCCGCAGCGCCGTTCGCCTGGCGGTCAGGTTTCTCAACGGCGAAGAGCTCGCAAAGTCCTACCCGATCGGGTGTCCGCCTGTCACCAGCCGGAACGCAGACCAATTCAAGGGGCAATTCTGAATCTAATATAGGTCGCTCTCCATCTGCTGCACCCGGGCGAAGCCCGGTATCGGCGTTTTTTTTTGGCTTGACGCGACCTTCAATTCCGGGTATTTTGTAATTTGTTGTCGGGCAGAGATTTCAGGCGTGCTGTGATTTGCATGTGTGGTTGAGCTATGAAGAAGCGGAGCAGTAAATCGAATGAGTCCTCGCGTAAGCGCAAGCGCGTTGAGGATGAGATCAAGCTATGTGAGGCCAAATTCAGAGTGCTTTTTGACAACGTCAGCAGCGGCGTAGCGGTGTATGAAGCACGGAATGACGGCGAGGATTTTGTCTTTACGGATTTCAATCGGGCGGCTGAGGAGATTGAACAGGTCAAAAAGGAAGAGTTGATAGGCAGGAGTGTGCTTGAGGTATTTCCGGGGGTGAAGGATTTCGGCCTCTTTGAGGTTTTCCAGCGCGTCTGGAGGACGGGCGTGCCGGAGCATCATCCTGTTTCAATCTATCGCGACCGGAGGATAGCGGGCTGGCGGGAGAATTACGTCTATAAGCTGCCGTCCGGCGAGGTGGTGGCTGTTTATGATGACGTAACCAAGAGCAAGCGCAGCGAGCTGGCGCAGCGCATGAGCGAGCAGTGCTTCCGCGCGATTGCGGACTACAGCTACTTCTGGGAGGTCTGGGTCGGGCCGGAAGGCCGGCCTCTTTGGACGAATCCCGCTGTGCACCGCGTCACCGGCTACACGATAAAAGAGATGATGGCCCTGCCGGATTATCCGATGCCGATTATCGACGAAGCGGACCGAGGCAGAATGGCCAGGGCCTTCAGGTCGGCCTTGAAGGGGAGCAGGGGCAACGAGGTGCGGTTCCGCCTGCGGCGCAAAGACGGCGAAGTCATCTGGGCGGAGATGTCCTGGCAGCCTATATATGACGACAAGCACGGCTACCTCGGATTTCGCCAGAGCATCCGTGACATCAGTGCCCGCAAAGAGACAGAGGAAGCGCTGAAAAAGGCCGAGCACGAGAAAGAAACCATTCTCGACGGCCTTGCCGAGCGGGTGGTGTACCGGGACCGGGATATGAGAATTCTGTGGGCTAACCGGGCGGCATGTGAATCCGTAGGGATAGCCCGCGAGGAATTGGCCGGGCGCCGCTGTTATGAGGCGCTGGCCCAACGCGATGAGCCTTGCGAGGACTGCCCCGTTGCCAAAGCGATCCGGAACGGCAGGGCGCATGAAGTGGCCAGGCAGATGTCCGACCGCGCGGTGCTGGTTGTGCGGGGCTTGCCAGTGCGGGATGAGCAAGGCAGCATTATCGGGGGCGTGGAGATCGCGCTGGATGTTACCGAGCGAGAACATGCCGCCGAAGCCCTTCGCCCCGCCAGGGATGAGGATTGAAGCCCATCCGAAGGTGCGCTCTGCCCATTTGCCCCCGGTGTCAGAACAGCTCAACGTCGATGGGTTTCTCCGGCGGGTCCGACCGTTTGGAAACAAGCTCGCCGCCGAGGCGAAAGGCCTCGGACATCGCTGAGGGATGCTTTTCGATATCGCCGCGGCCGTCGATCTGGTTGACAAACAGGTTGGCCGCATACCTGATGTTGAGCGAATCAAAATAGACCTTCATTGTCAGCCGAATACTCTCGAACTGCTTTTTGCCCTTCGAGCCGCCGACGGCGATAACCATCGCCCGGCGGTCGTCTCTACCGGCGATGGGGGATTTCTTGAGTATGTACTTGCCGGCCCAGAGGCACTGCCCGCGGTCGATAAGCATCTTTGCCTGGGCGCATACGTGCATAAAGAACACCGGCGTAGCGAAGACGAGCCGATCCGCATCGAGCATTTTTTGCAGAAGCTGCTGGTAGTCATCTTTCACTTGGCATATCCCGGTCGTGTAGCACGCGTTGCACTCGATGCACGGCCCGATTTTCAGGTCGCACAGGCGAACGTACTCCACGCGCGCGCCTGCCGACTCGGCGCCCTCAAGCGCCCGGCGCAGCAGAAGGTCGCTATTGCCGTTAAGCCTCGGACTCATCGAAATTCCAAGCACAGTCACTTTACA
>CAYGZM010000376.1:0-2640 GCA_964354365.1 uncultured Pirellulales bacterium | reverse complement strand
CGCGGGGGACTATGGGCGAGCTCGGGACAAATTCGTGGCCCTTGCCCTTAAAGAAGTCTATGAAACCGGCTCTGATTTGCTTTGCAGTCAACATTTCGTATCTCGAATTCCGGCAATACTGTCTTCTCGCCCCGGGGGCTGCTGGCGGGATGCGCCCGGTCAATCACGCAAAGCCTTTGGAGGCAAGTATCTTGGTCTTAATTTCTTCACGCAGGTCGGCATTCTCGACGAGGAACTGCTTGGCATTTTCCCTGCCCTGGCCCAGGCGAAGCGTGCCGTAGTTGAGCCAGGCGCCGCTCTTTTCGACAATGTTGCCGGCCAGGGCCATGTCGAGCAGGTCGCCCTCGTAGCTGATGCCGCTGTCGAACATAATGTCGAACTCGGTGTCACGGAAGGGCGGGGCAATTTTGTTCTTTACGACCCTTGCTCGCACTCTGGAGCCGATAGCCCCCTTGGTATCCTTTATAGTTGTGATGCGCCGCAAATCAATGCGCACGGAGGTATAGAACTTCAGCGCCTTTCCGCCGGGGGTGGTCTCGGGGTTGCCGAACATCACGCCGATTTTCATACGAATCTGGTTTATGAAGACAAGGGCGGTCTTGCTCCTGCCGATGATGGCCGTGAGCTTTCTCATCGCATGGCTCATCAATCTCGCCTGCAGGCCGACGTGGGCGGCGCCCATTTCGCCTTCAAGCTCGGCCTTTGGCGTGAGAGCCGCCACCGAGTCAATGACTATCACATCGACCGAGTTGGAGGCTATCAGCATCTCGGTAATGTCGAGGGCCTGTTCGCCGCTGTCGGGCTGGCTGACCAGAAGCGAGTTGACATCGACGCCCAGTCTTTTGGCCCAGGTGGTATCGAGCGCGTGCTCGGCGTCGATAAAGGCTGCGACGCCTCCTGCCCGCTGGGCGTTGGCGATGATGTGAAGGGCCAGGGTGGTTTTGCCGGACGATTCCGGCCCGAACAGCTCGCTGACCCTGCCTCGCGGGATGCCGGCTCCGCCCAGGGCGATATCCAGCGAGAGCGAGCCGGTGCTGACCCCCTCAATCCTGGCGTAGCAGTGCTCATCCATCTGCATGATGGCGCCCTGGCCGTATTGCTTCTCGATCTGTGCGATCACTCGCTGCAGGGCGGCTTCCTTGCCGGTTGCCTTGGTGGTTTCGGGCTTTTTCGTTTTCGCCATTTTTATCTTCTCCCGTTCAATATCTTGTGCGCCCTGAAGCGTCCCTCGCTTCAAGTGTCGCATTTAAGACCTTATTTTAATTCGTACGCGCCCAATACAGTATAGACCGGACCGCTCGGCGTCAACTGGCTCTGATAGACCGAGACGGCCTCGGCCGGCATGGTCCCGAGCTTGAAGTCCTTGTATTCTTCGGCCAATTGCGCCAGCTTGAAGCCCGCCTTTGAATTTCGCACGCGGCAAAGCGTCAGATGAGCCGAGAACTCCCTGCCTTCCTCGGGCCAGCCGGCCAGGGCCAACTGCTCTTCGAGGTCCTGCTGCAATTGCAGCAGCTCTTCGCAATCGTGCCCGGAGCCGACCCAAAGGACCCTTGCGCTCTTGCCGCCGAAATGGCCGACGGCCTCAACGTCGATGTCAAACCTTGCGTGTCGTCCTGCAACGTCCTTGGTTATGTTGCAGACCTCGACGGCCTGGGCGTCCTTAATCTCACCTAAGAATTTCAGCGTCAGGTGCACGTTGTCCGGATTGACCCACTTTGCATCGCCTTTCTTGATGTCCGCTTTGCCTTGCAGCTCGCGCTGCAAATCCGCCAGGTCCTTTTTGATTACCTCGTCAATATCTATTGCTATGAATAGCCGCATTTTGTCCGCCCACTAAAAGCTTGTTACCTTCCGCAGGGTTTCCAACCTGCTGTCAATGTCCGCCCTGCCTATCGAGTTCAGGCCCTGCAGTGAAAAGCTGGCAATCGTGAATGAAGCGGTCACGGTGCCGTAGGCGATTGCCGTTTTCAACGTTTCAAAGTCGGTCCTGCCGGTTTGGGCAAGATAGCCCATAAATCCGCCGGCGAAGCTGTCGCCCGCGCCGGTGGGGTCGTTCACCTGGTCGGCAGGGTAGGCCGGCAGCACGAATATCTCCCCGTCGCTGCCGCACATAAGCGAGCCGGACTCGCCCTTCTTGACGACCACGACGCTCAGGCCCATATCCAGGACAATCTGAGCGGCCTTTATCAGATTATGTTCATTCGCGAGCAATCTGGCCTCGTCCTCGTTGATTATCAGGCAGTCAATCCTCTCGAGCAGCGATTTCAGGTCGTCGAGGTGGTTGCAAATCCAGCAGTTCATCGTGTCGGCTGCGACGAAGACGGGCCGGCGGATTTGCTCGAGCAACTCGTGCTGGAGCTTCGGCGCGGTATTGGCGAGGAACACGAACTCGCTGTCGGCAAAGGCATCGGGCACGGCGGGCGGCGCCTCGGCAAGCACGTTAAGCTCCATATAGTCGGTTGTCCTGTCGTCCATATCCTGCTTGTATGTGCCCGCCCAGCGAAAGGTCTTGCTCCGGGCCCGTACTTCCAGGCCGGCCAGATCGACGTCCCTGCCCATGAAGACCTCGCTCAGGTCAAACGGACAGTCGGCTCCGACAACGCCTACAAACCGCACAGGCCCGAAGAAGCTCGCCGCCAT
>CAYGZM010000375.1:0-2646 GCA_964354365.1 uncultured Pirellulales bacterium | reverse complement strand
AACGATTTTTTCTTTTCTAAGCAGGCCTAACCTGCAATTTTGCAGAAGCCTTATAACAACAAAGAAAGGAATACGATATGAAACGCTGGATGGGGATTTCTCTG
This sequence comes from uncultured Pirellulales bacterium, assembly GCA_964354365.1. Lineage (GTDB taxonomy): Bacteria > Planctomycetota > Phycisphaerae > Sedimentisphaerales > Anaerobacaceae > CAYGZM01. Next base: position 2,542 of record CAYGZM010000375.1, on the reverse strand, counting down.
TCTGTAATCGCGATGGCCATAGCGACCTTTGCCGTGGCCGCAGAACCGGACCGCAGCACGGGGCCCGCGGGGCCGACAGCCCAGCCCGCCGATGCTTTGGCGGGCCAGCTCGACGACGCCCTCAAGGCCGTGGCGACGTTTGAGTACGGAAAAGACTCAGGCCCGCTCGAGCTCGTCGAGCGGATCGTTATCGACACAGCCAAAGACGCCAGGCTGCGCGACGTGGTCGAGCAACGGCTTATCCGGGCGCTCGGCTCACCCGCAACGAACGATGCCAAGGCATTTCTCTGCAGGCAGCTTCGCACCATCGGCACAGCGAAATGCGTCCCGCAATTGGAAGCGCTCCTGACCGACCCGCAGCTCTCGCACATGGCGCGATACGCCCTCGGCACAATCGACGACCCCGCCGCACCAGCTGCTATGCGACGGGCGCTGCACAAGACATCGGGCGTCATCCAGGTTGGAATCATCAACACGCTGGCGGATATGCGCTGCCGCCCCGCTCTGCCGGACGTCGTAATCCTGCTGGACTCGCCCGACTCCGCCGTGGCGCAAGCCTCCGCAAGGGCGCTGGGACGACTCGGCGGCGCCGAGGCTGTAAATGCGCTCCAAAAGGCGCGTCCAAAAGCCTCAAAGGCCCTGCACCAGTGCATCGACGGCGCCCTGCTGATTTGCGCCGAGCAGCTCCTCGTTGATGGTCAACCGGCCCAGGCGGCGAAGATATATCAGGGATTCTATTCGCCCGGCCAGCCGTCGCACTACCGGCTCGCAGGGCTCCGGGGTCTCGTCGCTGCAAAAGGACCCGAAGCCGCGCCGCTGCTCACCGAGGCGATCAAAGGCCCGGACGCTGTCCTGCGCAGCAGCGCAATCGCATTTATGGAGAAAGTCACCGGCCCGGACGCAACCAAAACATTCGTCGCCCTGCTGCCGTCGCTGGCACCCGACGCCCAGGAGCTTGTGCTGCGCGCCCTCGGAAATCGCGGCGACGCCGCAGCAGCGCAAGCCGTCTGGGCCGCTGCCAAGAGCACCCATGAACCGGTGCGTCTGGCCGCCCTCGAAGCCCTCGGCGGCGCGGGCGACGCATCTGCAATACCTTTGCTCACTCAAACCGCAGCAACAGCCGGCGACGCCGAAAAGAAGGCGGCCCGCGCTAGTCTCGTAAGACTCCGAGGCCCTGACATCGACGCCGCCCTCATCCGTTCCATCGACACGGGCGAGCCTAAGGTTGCAGTGGAGGTCATCGCCGCACTCGCAGACCGCGGCGCCGCCCAGGCCGCTGGCAAGCTGCTCAAGACCGCCGGCAGCGAGAGCGACCAGGATGTCCGCCTCGCGGCGATCCGCGCACTCGGCACGCTGGCCGACAAGGCAGACCTTGTCGTACTTGTTGCACTCGCCGTCAACCCAAAGAACCCGGAAGATCGCTCAGCCATCGAACAGGCCCTCGCAGCCGTGCTCAAGCGAATCAAGGACAAGCCAAGCCAGGCGGCCCCCCTGCTTGCAGCGCTGCCTGCCGCACCGGCCGATGCAAAGCCGACGCTGATTCGGCTCCTCGGCAGAGCCGCTACTCCCGAAGCGCTTCAAGCCGTCCGCACCGCCGCGAAGGACGCCAATGCCGATGTCGCAGACGCCGCTATCCGCACTCTTGCCGACTGGCCCGACGCCGGACCCGCCGATGACCTTCTGGCCGTCGCAGGCGCCGGCTCCAATCAGGTCCATAAAGTGCTGGCCCTGCGGGGTTACGTCCGTATGGCCGGGCTGTCAGAGAATCCGACCGCTATGTACGTCCGCGCGATGGAGCTGGCCGACCGGCCCGACGACAAGAAACTCGTCCTCGGAGGATTGGCAACCGCTGATTCGCCCCAGGCGCTGGCTATCGTCGAGACGTACCTAAAAGACGAGCAGCTACAGACCGAGGCCGCCCTCGCCGCCGTCCAGATCGCCGACCGGCTCCGCCAAAACGACCCGACACGGGCGAGAACCACGCTGGAAAACGTAGTCGCAGCCGTTAAGGACGCAAAGGCACGCCAGAAAGCCCTGGACATCATCAACGAGATGGACCAGTACGAGGGCTACATCCTCGTCTGGCTCGCCGCGGGACCCTATAGCGAAAAAGGCAAGCAGGGCTCCGACATATTCGACGTGGCTTATGCCCCGGAAAAAGCAGACGCCAAGGTGGAATGGAAACGCATCACTCAGGGCATCGGCTCATGGGACATCAACCTCGAATCGACATTCGGAGACAAGGACCACGTCGGCGCGTATATGAAGACCCGTGTCTGGTCGCCCGCCGACCAGGATGTCCGCCTCGAACTCGGCAGCGACGATGCTATCAAAGTCTGGCTGAACGGCAAGGTCATCCACGCAAACAACGCCAACCGCGGTATGAGTCCGCGACAGGACCTCGTCAACGCCAGGCTGAACAAGGGCTGGAACGACCTGCTCTTGAAGGTGACTGACAATTCAGGCGGCTGGACCTTCTGCTGCCGGATTCGCAAGCCCGACGGCAGCGCACTTGACGGCCTCAAGATCGAGGCAAATTAGC
>CAYGZM010000374.1:0-2650 GCA_964354365.1 uncultured Pirellulales bacterium | reverse complement strand
CCGGCTTGACCGGGGAGTAGCTCAGCTTGGCTAGAGCGCTTGGTTCGGGACCAAGAGGTCGCAAGTTCAAATCTTGTCTCCCCGACTTAGATAAATCCATATAAGGCAAGGACTTATATGGGTTTATGTTTTTATGTAAGATCGATTCTTGAACTGCCTATATCCGCCTGTGTTTTGTCGAAGGCAAAAAGTCTGATTATCGTCCCAAAGGTTGGGGCAATCTGGTTGTTCAGTTCCGGAACAGCCAATAGCGTTTATCGCTTTATCCGCTACCAGCACAACGGCTCTGGGAGATTCTCGCAGGTGTTTTATTGCCTGCTGTCGGCTCTGCTCATTTGACATCCACGATGAAATCGAACCATTCTCCGTAGCGCCGGCCATCGAGTGTAACATCGAGCGAGACGATAGCGACGCCTGCCTGCGCATCTTCCGTTGCCTTTATACGCACAGGAAATGCCTTGCGGGAAGTGGCGAGCAGTTCTCCTTCGAGGACGGCGGGCTCGGCGATGAGTCCAGAAGGGGCGTGAATGTCGATATGGTGTTCCTGCTGGCGTTCCCGGAAGTTGCGTATATGGAGAAGCACTTCAGCCGACTCGCCGCGCTGCAGGGTCACGCGATAAGGCTCGGCTCGCACCCAGAACGGGTCAAACCAGTAGCGGTAATCCTCGTCTGTGCTCAGAGAGCGGAAGACCTCACGCATATCAACGGCCCACTTGCCGAAGCGTTCTATAAGGGCCGCAGGTTTGTCCATCACAAACGAATGGCCGCCGATAATCAAATCCGGCTTGAGACGCCGCAGATAGTCGGCTGCGTAGAGATAACCTTCTTCGAGGATGGCGCTGTTGTGGGCCACGAGGGCCTCATGCCCGGTCTGATTGGGATCGGCAGGGTCCGCAAAGATATTGTCACCCGTGAAAGCCACCTTGCGGCCGTCGATTTGGCCATGCAGACAGAGCGCGAATTCGGTCTGACCGGGCATCCGGTCAACGGTGAATTCGTAGCCTTCCCATTGGAAGGTTTCGCCCGACTTGAAAACGCGGTCGATGGGGACCGAGTCGAAGCCGCTGCCATAGGTCTGGATTGGCGCTGCGTAATCGTAACGCTCGGGATGCTCGAATTTGTCGGCGATGCAATCGAGGGTCCAGATTTGTGCCGCCCATTTGTCGCGCAGGTGGGGCGCTTCGAGGACGTGGTCGCCGTGCATGTGTGTAATAATGGTTGCATCGATCTTCTTGAGGCCCAGCCGATCGCGCATCAGATCGAGGGACTTATCGAGAAAACCCACGTCAAGAAGGCCGCAATCCACTACGAGTCCGCGCCCGCTGTCGGCGAGAATCAGGGTGAAGTTGGGCGAGAAGTCCGGCCCTTTGAACTTGAACAGGTGGGGCGTGATCTGCCAGACGTGAGGGACTGTTGTAGGCCTGGAGACTCTGTCCTGGCTCGCGGCGGCGAACGTGTGCACGGGGTAGCCACGGACAAGCATACGCTCGAGACGGCGAAGCTTCTTTTGAAACTCCTGCAATTGCGGTTTGGCGTCGCGCACCGGCGGCCCGTGTGAGGGCAGCAGAATGGCGGGGTCGAAGTCTTCAAGCAGGCCCGCCGAGTTGTGAAGCGCATAAATGCCGGACGCAAAACCGTAGTTCCACTCCGTATCGAACCAGTTGTGCATGCGCGCGCCGTCGAGCATTACATCGCCGCAGAAAGCCAGCCAGTGTTCGCCGTGCCTGACAATGTAACTCATGCTTCCTGGGCTGTTGCCCCGCGTATCGAGGCAGCGAAACTCGTAGCCTCGCCACGTGAACGTGTCCATCCTGGCAAAGCCGAGGTCTATCGGGATTGGCTGAATGGGCGGGCGTGCGTAGCTGGAGCCATAGACGCTGAAGGCGTCGCCGAGCGTCGGCCTGGTCTTGCGAAACGTTGACGGACGCTCAAACAAGGCGCGCTCCGCCTGCGGCGCTGCAATCCTGGTGTCCTTGCCCTTCAGGCGTGGATAGCCCTGGCATTGCTCGCGATGGTGGTGCGTGAACAAGACCCATTCGGCCTGCCGAACGCCGATTTCGGGCAAGCGGTCCAATACGCTGCCGTCCCCAAGGTCAATGAGAATCGCGGAATCGGCGTCGCGAATAACGTACACATTGCAGGTATCCGTCCAGACAAAAAGGTCCGGAAAGATGCTGCTATCAACCTGCACAAAACCGCCCGAGCCGGCTTTGGGGAAAGTTGAAGCAGGGGCAGGCGCCGGTAGAGAAACATAGCTCTCAAGAATCCGCCCGAGGATTTGTTCGCCAAGTTCATCGGCGACCAAAGGCAGTGTCAGGCAGAAGACTGTGAGCAAAGCTAATTGACTTTTCCGTCCCATATTTGCCCATCCCTTTCGCGGCTTGCGCTGTTAAGCGCTGCGGTGAATGTTCATCGGTTCAGGACTGCTCCATAGACTATAGGCTCTATCAGCGTTCCTTGCAAGTCCGACGGCGATCCTGCCGGTTTGTGACTTGATTTTTTGCGAATAATATGGTAAAATATTGAAACTGACCGGTTAGCCTTGTCATACCTGCGAAAGCAGGTATCCAGTAGTGTGGTGGGTGAGTGGACTCCCGCTGGAGTTTACCCCGCACCCGGATGCGGGGCGGGAATGACACACTGTGCTATA
>CAYGZM010000373.1:0-2651 GCA_964354365.1 uncultured Pirellulales bacterium | reverse complement strand
CATCATTGTTGGAAGGTCGGACACCGCGGTACAGTGCTGCGTCAGAGCAGAAGTGCAGGAATAGTTGCCGCGATTGCGGGTTCAGAGTCGGCGTTATCAGGTGAAAACCGCGGTTCTTGATGTCAGTAGCGGGAAAGTTAGCCGATTTTTGTGAAAAAATGCAAAAAATTCTTGACTTATACAAACGTTTGTTTTAAGCTATCGTATGAAACGTATGTTTAGGAGATGTAAAAGAAATGGCGACTACAGACCAGAAGGACGCGACCGAGGATTCCGCAAAGGGTGTCCGGGAACGGCTGCTCGACGCGGCGGAAGGGCTCTTTGCAGAGCGTGGTTTTGAGGGTACGAGCATTCGGGAGCTTGCCGCTGCGGCGGACGGCAATATCGCATCGGTGAACTACTATTTCGGCAGCAAAGAGAAGCTGTACGAAGAGGTTTTTCGCCGGCACTTGCTTCCGATGAGGGATGTTCGAATTGCCAGTATTGACAGGGTGATGAGCGAGAGCGGCGGCAGGCCGAAATTGGAGGATTTGCTGAAGTCTTTTGCGAATGCGTTTATCGAGCCGTTAGCGGATGAGACCAAGGCTGCTCGCTTTATGAAGCTTATGGGGCGAGAAATGGTTGATAGTTACCTGCCTTCGGATGTTTTCGCCGAGGAGATGGCCATACCCACGCTGAAAGCTATACAAAGCGCGTTGCTAAAAGCATGTCCGGGCTTAGACGAATCCAGGGCTATGCTGGTTGTGTATTCAATTGTTGGCCAGTTGCTGCATGCAGTGCACATCAGGCCGATGTTGGAACAGGCCTGCGATGCCCAGATGCCGAAGTACGAGCTGAGCAGAATCGTAGATCACATTGTGGCGTTTTCCGCCGCCGGAATTCGGGCTTACGCCGAGGGGGGGAGTGAATGAAGAAGTGGTTGGCTATAATTTGTTTGTCGTTGGTTATGGCGGCATTTTGCGTGCTGGGAGGGTGCACGGTCGGACCGAAGTATTCGAGGCCGGAGACGGCGGCGGATACCAACGATGGATATTTTCACGGCGAAGGGCATATCGAGGAGGTGAATGACTTCAACGACCTTGACAGGTGGTGGGAGAGGTTCGGGGATCCGACGACGGCCGTGCTGGTTTGCGAGATGCTGGAGAACAACTATGACCTGAAGGCTGGCGCAGCGAGAGTCCTTCAGGCCCAGGCCGCTCTGGCCGAGGCCCATGGCGGCAGGCTGCCTGATGTCTCATACAACGTGAGCCGCAGCAGAGGAAAGATGTCTTTCAGCTTCGGCAGCGGGCTCGGCGGCTTGGGCGGCGGGAGGTTCAGCTTCCTTTCGGAAACCTGGCAGCAGAACATCTCGGTCGCATATATGTTCGACCTGTTTGGCAAACTCAAGCACATAGAGCGCGCCGCCTGGGCGCAGGTGCTTGCGGCAGAGGGCAACGAGCAGGCCCTGGTCAATTCGATGATCGCCACTGTCATAAAGGCCCGAATAGATATCGCAACCATACAGGGACGTCTTGCCATCGCCCGTGCAAATACGGAAAGCCGCAGGAGTACGCTCGAAGTCGTCGAGAAGCGCAACAGCCAGGGTCAGGTCAGTCCGCTTGACGTGCGGCTTGCTCGGGCGAATCTGGAGGCTGCGAAGGCCCTTGAGCCGAGCCTCGAGGCTTTGCTGGCAATGGCGCACCATTCTCTCGACGTGCTTATCAGCCGGCGGCCCGGCAGTTCGGAGCACTTGCCCGAGACGCTATCGGACCTGCCGAAATTGGACCCGGTTCCCGTTGGGGTGCCTGCGGCGCTGCTCGACCGACGACCGGACGTCAAGTCAGCGGAGATGAATCTGCGGGCGGCAAACGAGCAGATCGGCGTTAGTATCGCGCAGCTATTTCCCGACCTGACGCTGACGGCGGCGTACGGCGGCAGCGCCGACCGGTACCGTGATTTATGGGAGCAATTCAGCGAGACTTATTCGGCGGTGTCTGCGGTGAGCGGGCCGATTTTCAAGGGCGGCCGGCTGCGCGCCCAGATTAATTCGGCCAAGGCTCGCTACGCCGAGCTGGCCGCCGTTTATGGGGGCATCGTGCTTACTGCCATGCGAGAGGTCGAGGATGCGCTGGTCGGGGAGAAAATGCAGCAGCAGCAGCTTGAGCATACTGAGCTTCAACTGGAGCAAGCCAGAGCTGCCGAAGATATCTCCAAACGGCGCTATGAACAGGGCACCGAGGGGATTCTCTCTGTGCTCGAAGCCGAGCAGCGCAGCAGGGTCGCCGAAGAGCAATTAGTCATTCTGAAGGGCCAGATATGGACGACTCGCGTGAATCTCCACCTCGCCCTCGGCGGGGATTGGTATTATCAACAGCAGGGCGAACAGAAGGAGGTGAAGGCAAAGTGACCAGAACGGAAGCAACGAACAGAAAATGGGCTGGGCCGGCCTTTGGAAGAAGAATGCCAGGCGGCTCGGCACTCCGCAAGGCAGTCAAGGCGGTCCTCATTCTCGGCGTGCTGGCGGTGCTGGCCGCTGTAGCCAAGATGCCAAGCCGAAAACGAGAGGTCCCGCCCAGCGAACCGCCGGCGGTGAACGTAACTGTGATGACAGTCACTGCCGAACCGGAGCTTCCCGAGACGTTTAGCCTTCCGGCAGTCATCGAGCCGAACCG
>CAYGZM010000372.1:0-2674 GCA_964354365.1 uncultured Pirellulales bacterium | reverse complement strand
CGCAGTTACTATTATATGAAAGCCGAACATGTTCGCTTCTGTGTAAATTTGGAGAGTGCTAAATGAAGCATTCTGAGCGATTGGATCTATTTGAAAATGTAAGAGCCCGCTACTCGGTGTTCTTAACGTCAGTCTTGTGGAAGCTGACCGGCGATAAGGAGCTTTTCACCGAGGCGATGCAGTACTCCCTGTTCGGGATATGGCGGAACGTCGAGAAGCTCAAGGGCGAAAAGGCAGGGTCATACATCTACCGAATCGCCCTGACGGCCAACTCGAAGGCCTGGCAAAACAGGGTCGGGCGAAACGGCGAGATTCTCAACGACCCAATCGACCCGGCCGAAGACGCCGATGAGAGGCTCGACAAGGCAGAGGCGGCGGCGATTGTCAGACGCGAGATCAGCCGGCTGCCGAAAAAACAGGCCGGCGCTATTGTTATGCGGTACCTCGAACAGCAGGATTACCAAGCGATTGCCGAGAAGCTTGCGTGCAGCAAAGCAGGGGCAAGGTCGAACGTATCCAGGGCAATGGCGACTTTGAAGAGCAAGCTGGCCGCCTTAGTTTAACGGGAGCTGAAAATGAACGACGATAGACTCGAAGAAATACTGAACAGCATCGGCGCCGAAGAGATACCGGCTGAGGCGCACAAGATCGCTCAGGATGCCTCCAATAATTTCAACAAGTTTTTGAGACAACCAAGCCAACCGGCAAAACCCTCTTTATTGGAGCTTATCATGAGAAGTAGAACAACAAAAATCGCCGCTGCGGCGGTAATAGTAATCGCAGTCCTTGCCGGCCTGCCCTTCCTTCCCAAGAACACGGCAAGCGTCACCCTTGCAGGTGTGGCGGAAAGACTCGGGCAGGTCAAGGCCATCATGTACAGGATGAAGATGCACGTCACCGGCTCGATGGTGCCGGGGATGTCTCAGGTCAATCAGGACATGGAAAGCACCATCATCATCTCCAATGACTTCGGAATGAAGATGGAGATGGATATGACCGACCCCAATACCGGCAAAAAAATGACCCAGCAAATGTATGTTGTCCCTGATAGCAAGCTGATAGTTATGATCATGCCCGAGCAAAAAAAGTTTACCCGCATGGAGTTCAGCGACGATCTGCTCGCCCGGATGAAAAAGCAGAACAATGACCCGCGCGAAATGATAAAGCAGATGATGGGCGCCAAATACACCGACCTGGGCAAATCCGAAATTAACGGCATTGAAGTCGAAGGCTTCGAGACGACCGACCCGGCGATCTACGGAGGCGCCATGGGAGACGTCAAAGTCATTCTCTGGGTGGACGCCGCCACTTGGCTGCCGGTCCTCATCGAGATGGATATGACCATAAATGAAAAGATGCGAATTACAGGCACCATCTACGATTATCAGTGGAATGTCCCGGTTGACAAGAGCATCTTCGAGCCCGTCATCCCCGCAGACTACGAGGCCTTTCCGAAAGAAGGCATGAAGATGCCGGAGATGACCGAGGAAGCGGCCATCGAAGGCCTGAAGATATTTGCCGACCTCTGCGGCCACTACCCCAAACAGGCCAACATGATGGACCTGATGCAGGAAATGACAGCCGTCACGGTCAAGCAGGCCTCGAAGGAAAAGCCGGGCGATATGACGGAAACCGAACGCGTTACCAAATTGATGGAAACCATGCGGCCCGTCCAGTCCTTTGCCCTGTTATACATGACCCTGGTGCAGGACAAAAAGGAGCCGGTCTATTACGGCGAGTCGGTCCGGCCAGAGGACATTGGCGCGGTGCTAATGCGGTGGAAGACAGCACAGAACGAATACCGCGTCATCTTCGGCGACCTGAGCGCCGGAACCGTTACCGGCGAGCAGTTGGCTGAGCTTGAGAAGCAACCGCTTAAATAGGAGATACGAAAGCACAATCCCAAGGCCGGGCCGATATTTGGCTCGGCCTTTTTTATGCGCTGCCGGGGCCGAAATAGGGCCTTCGAGCGGCGAAAAGCGAATTTGCGCAAAAAAGCTGCTTTTCATTAGACCCAGATGCGCGTTCAAATTGTTATATTGGAGACAAACGTTTGTTTTGGAATCAGTTAGGCGAGCCAAATGGAAGACAAGCTGCTTGTTTGGAGATGTAAGCGTGGAAGCAGAGATGCTCTGGCGCGTATCTACGAAAAGTACAAACGTGATTTGCTGACTCTGGCGATTGCCCTGTCAAACGATGCAAGCACTGCCGAAGATGTCGTGCATGACGTGTTTGTCGGCTTTGTTGAGGCTATTGAGAAGTTTCGGCTAACCGGCAGCCTTAAAGGTTATCTGCTGACGTGTGTCGCCAATCGTGCACGCAACGCAAACAAGGCAAAACATCGCCACAGCGCTGGATTGGACCTGCCGGAGCCTGTTAGTTCGGCTACAGATGAGCCGCCATCGTCGATTGTCTGTAATGAAGAGCTGCAGCAATTAAGCTGTGCGATGGCCCAGCTTGCATACGACCAGCGAGAGGCAATAATGCTGCACTTCCACGCGGCAATGGCGTTCAGGACTATTGCCATGCAACAGGGCATCTCTGTCAATACAGTTAAGAGCCGGTATCGGTATGGACTTGATAAGCTGCGGTCAATTTTGGATAGCGAGTCGAAGAAATGAAACCAGCAGATGAAATAAAAAGACTGATTAACAAATCAGATGTCAGAACCAGC
>CAYGZM010000371.1:0-2678 GCA_964354365.1 uncultured Pirellulales bacterium | reverse complement strand
GGCGCCGATTACGCCGTTCGGCCAGCGCTGGAGGGTGAGCGGGTCGTGGGCGGGCAGAATGATGTCGGCCAGCGAACGGATTCGCCCCATTGCTTTGCTGCAAACCGCCGGGTCGGGGCTGCGGGTCGGCCGGTCTTTCTCTACGTTCTCATACTTATAGACAACGTCGCCGGTGATAAGCACAGGCCCCATCCAGGTTCGCACGAGGACGCCCTGGCTGCCCGGCGTGTGGCATCCAAGCTGGACGACCCGGACGCCGGGGACAATCTCCTGGTCTTCAACAAGCATCAGGGCATCTGGTCGTTCGTTCAGGGCCTTTCGCACATCGGGGGCGAGGCGGTCTCGGCCATCGGTCATGTCTTTGTACTCTGCCTTGTTGACGACGAAGCGCGCATTAGGGAAGGCATCGAAGTAATCATAATGGTCGGCGTGGAGGTGCGTCGCTATTACATAGCTTACCTCGGCAGGTTCGATGCCGTGCCGCCTTAGCGCTTCGATTGTGCGTTCCTCAGGCAATTGCCTGACTCCGCCGGGGATGTACTTCTCGGTCGTTCTGCTGAATTCCTCGGGGTATTTTGGCCCGGTCTCGACTACTATCGGCTTAGGCCCGCCCTGTATGACCCAGATGTAAAGGTAGAATGTGCTGGTTTTCTCATTGTCGCTGTCCTGGAAGGTTATGTAGTCGCGGACTTCGCACTGGCCGACCTTGATGGCCCGGATAGTGTACTTTATTGCGTCTTTGGCGGTTGGCGGCCAGCGCTCCAGTGTGCCGGGGTCGTGGCTGGGCAGCACAACGTCGGCCTTGGCGCGTATCTTCTTCATCGCCGCCACGCACTCCTCGTAGTCCGTGAATACGCCGGGCGGGATGTTCTTCTCGATGTTGTCTAAGAGCGATACCGTATCGCCGGTGAGAACGGCCTTGCCGTGCGCGGTGTTGACACAATAGGCCGTCGAGCCGGGCGTGTGCCCGCCGACCCAGAACGATTCGATGCCCGGCACGACCTCCTGGTCATCGACCAACACCAATCGGCTTTTACACGAGGGGTTATTGCTGAACTCGTGGAGGATTTTTCCGTGGCCCCACGTGGGTGCCGCGGATATTGCGCCCTCCCACTCCTTCCTGCCGACATATACTTTGGCGTTTTTGTATTCGAGCAGGTCATCGACGTGGTCGTAGTGCAGGTGCGTGATAAGGACGTGCCCGATGTCGTCGGGCGTCAGGCCGAACTTCAGCAGTTGGGCCCTGATGCCTTCATCTTTGCCCTGGGTGATCGGCTCGCGCAGCACGTGGGCGGCCCCGCGGTTCATTTCCTCGACGTTGCTGATCCCGGCGTCAACAAGTATCGGCTTGTCGCCGCCTAAGATAAGCCAGACGTAAAGGGCATAATCGTATGTCTCCTCCCTGTCGCCCTTGTAAAACGCATGGTTTCCGGCGATTTTGCACACGCCGTTTCGCAGAGGATAGATGCGGTACGTGGGAACCGGCGCCGCCGCAGCCAACCCCGTCGAACAAATCATCAGGCAGATCACAGTCAGCGCAAACGCCGGCAGCTTGGCCTTGTGTGTAACGCTGCAAGAGAAACGCGATTGTCTTTTGGAACTCATATTGGCAACAACCTTGCTTTCAAAATAGTGCCGAAATAGCACGGCTATATACTGAGTACCGCATTTCATAAGTTCTATGACTATCCTGTCATTCCGACCGAGTTCCCCCCACCCTGTCATTTCGACCGAGTTCCCCCCACCCTGTCATTTCGACCGAGCGCAGCGAGCGGAGAAATCTGTCAAAACAGTTACAATCTTTTCGTCTCATAGTCGCGCCATTTAGGAAAGAGCGTACTGAGTTATTGTCGCGAGGAAATCTTTTACACGTATTCCCAGTTTTTCAGCCACTGGTAGTTCGCCGGCAGATTGGCCCAGGCCTCGCCGGCGGCGTTCTCAAGCTCGGCCTTTTCCTCAGTATCGAGCTGCCTGCGTTCGGCAACGGCCTTGGCTACATTATCAACCTCACCAACGGTATTCAGGCCCGGAATCGGGATCACGGTATTGCTTTGCAGGATGTACCGGATGGCCAGGCGCGCACGCCGGAGATTCTCCGCTTGGTCGTCTCTGAACAGCGAACCGCCCGCAAAGGGCTTGATGCCGAAGGCGCCAACGTCGCACTTCTTCAGGGCCGGGAAAAGACTGTCCGTGGACGCTGCCTTGCTCATCGTCGTAAAGGGGAACAGGACGACTTCAAGATCGGGGAAATACTCGATTATAAACTTGAACCAGCGGCGGTCGTGCGAGGAGATTCCGATGGACCGCGTCTTGCCCTGCTTCTTGGCGTTGACGAGGGCCTCGATCACCTCACAGGATGTATCGAACGAATGTCTGCCGCCCGGCTCATAGACCGTGATCCGCCACAAATCCGTGTATTCGAGTTTCGCTCTTTGCAGGGCCTCGTCCAAGGTCTCGGCGAGCTTCTTGGCGGTGCGGAAATCGGGATTCCGCGGCTCTTGTCCGGTTTGGGAAAGCGCCAGATAGACCTTGTCCCTGCGGCTGCCGAGGGCCTCGATGTCCCTGAGCAGCTCGCCCGAACCGGTGCTGTCGATAAAATTGATGCCGATATCGAGGCATCGGCTGACGACCTCGTTGCGTTCATCCTGGTTGCTGCGTGAGTGTCCGCCCAGGCCGAC
>CAYGZM010000370.1:0-2680 GCA_964354365.1 uncultured Pirellulales bacterium | reverse complement strand
GGTGAATACATCCGCGACCACAAACACCGCCAGTATATGGCTTACCCGCGTGCCGTCGCACTGAGTGAGGCGCTCTGGTCGTCGGGGAAAGACCGCAGCTATGAGGCGTTTTTGGTGCGCTTAAGCGAACATCTCAAGCGGCTCGATGCCGCCGGTGTGAACTATCGTCCGCTTGACAAGCATCCGGTCCCTGACGGCGGCTGATGCAGCAGAAGTTGAGTTGTTCTGAAGGAATAGAAAATGATGATCGAGAAGAGACCCTCATTCACAGTCGCAGGAATATTGGCCACGCTGCTTCTTGCCGCAACCGCTTATGCAGGACCAACGCTCGAATTCCCGGGGCCTCCGCCAGGCGACGCTCAAGGCAGGGTAAGTAAAGATGAAATGACTTTGGAGAATAGGTTGATCTCATGTGCCTGGGGCGTTTCCGAAGGGCGGCTCAAACCCCGATACATCAAGGATAAGCTTGCCCGCCCAAGCACCGGCGGGCTTGCCGCGAGCACGCTGCAATTAGAAGGGACACAGTGCTTTCTACTTATTCTAAAGGGTGGGCAGGCCTCCGGCCCCGTGGGGGTGACAAGAGCTTCTGATTTGAAAGTTGTTGATGGGCCTGACCTGAAGAATCTGGAGCCGAACAGCGAATCGTGCCGACTGGCGGAGCGGTTCGGCGGCAAGCAAGTCTCTGTTACGCTGGTCTTTTCAGACAATAATCTCAGTGTCGAGTGGCGGGCGATTCTGCGCGACGGCTCGAATTATGTGCGCCAAGAAGTGACACTGACGGCAGTGAATAAATCGGTCGAAGTCGAAGAAATAGTGCTGCTGGAGATTGGCGAGCCGAACGCCAGAGTAGTGGGCGATGTGGATGGCTCGCCTGTGGTCGTAGGCAACATGTTTTTTGCCTGCGAGCATCCGCTGTCGAAGAGTCAAATATCGCAGGAGAATTCGCTGGTGGCACGGCCATTCCCGCGACTTAGCTCGGGACAGGCTTGGCCGTGTTTTCACGGGCTGGAAGCCCATGCCACGTGTAGCCTGCCTCTTGGTGTTTCGCTCAAGCCGGGCGAGTCAATTGTATGCAGTTCAGTCATAGGCGTTGTTCCACAGGGCCAGTTGCGCAGAGGTTTTTTGTATTATGTTGAACGCCAGCGGGCGCACCCGTACAGACCATTCCTGCATTACAACAGTTGGTATGATATCGGCTACGGCGCGGAGAAAATACAGGAGCCGGAATTTCAGGCGGTGATTGAACGATTTGGAAATGAGCTGATCAAGCAGCGGAAGGTAGTTGTGGACTCGTTCGCCCTGGATGACGGCTGGGACGACCCTGCCTCATTGTGGCGGTTTCACAAGGGCTTTCCCAATGGGTTCACGTCGCTGCAGCAAACGGCGGAGAAATATGATTCGGCCCTGGGGGCCTGGCTCTCTCCTTTTGGAGGCTACGGCGAAGCGAAGAACGAAAGACTCAAGTACGGCCAACAACAGGGCTTCGAGACAAACAAGAGCGGCTTCTCGCTTGCGGGCCCCACGTATTACGCGAGGTTTCGCGATGTGTGCGCAAAGATGCTTCGCGATTATGGACTGAATTATTTCAAGTTCGACGGTATCGGCGCCGGAGGCAGGCCGGCAGGGACTAATGCTGAATTTGCCCGGGACATGAATGCCCTGCTGCGGCTCATCGGCGACCTTCGCAGGGTAAAGCCTGACGTTTTCGTGAATATTACGACAGGCACGTGGCCGTCGCCTTTCTGGCTGTGGTACGGCGACTCGATCTGGCGATCGGGAGCGGACTGGAGCACTTTCGGCTGGGGTTCGAAACGCCAGCAGCAAATCACCTACCGCGACAAGGAGACATATCATAATGTCGTGGTCCGCGCGCCTCTGCATCCGCTCAATTCACTTATGACACAGGGCATTATGTTTGCCAATCACGGACTGCCGGATGAAACCGCAGACCTGGCCGACGACATACGAGCGTTCTTCGCCGGCGGGACCGACTGCCAGGAATTGTACATCACTCCATCCCTGATGCGGCCGCAGGACTGGGATGCCTTGGCCGAGGCCGCACAATGGTCGCGCGAGAATGCGGATGTCTTGGTGGATACGCACTGGGTGGGTGGTGACCCGGCGAAAGGCGAAGTCTATGGCTGGGCTTCGTGGTCCAAGCGAAAGGGTATCTTGTCGCTCCGCAATCCTAACGACAAGCCCGGCAGTATTACGTTGGAAATCGCAAGCGTATTCGAACTGCCGACAGATGCAGCAAGAAGATACTCCCTCAAGAGTCCGTGGACAAAAGACGCTGATTCGGCTGCAACTGAGCTGATTGCAGGAAAAGAGCACACATTCGAATTGAGACCTTTTGAAGTTCTGGTCTTCGACGCAATGCCTCTTTAGGCTTTTACAAATGAAATTCTGCGCAAAATGGCCTTTGTATAGTGCTCTCGATTGAAAATTCCCGTTTGTGCGCGGGTAAGTAGCTTTACAATAATAGTGTATAATTTTACTCGCGGGAATTTACAAACCTTCAAGGGTATATCAGCAATGTCTAAGGCTGCTGCAAAGATGGTGCAAAATTCGATGCTGGAACTCTCTACCCAGGTCGGAAACGAGCGTCACTCAGAGCGAAGGCAGATTCATACTGTTCTGGTAAAGTGTGCTTTTTCACCTAATCAGCAGGGAACTTCGT
>CAYGZM010000369.1:0-2684 GCA_964354365.1 uncultured Pirellulales bacterium | reverse complement strand
CTATCATCGTGGCTTTGTGCGTTGCCTTTATCATAGCGCCGCTATATTCCTGGCCAGCCTCGCCCAGCCCCTTGATGACCCACCAGGCCGCCAGGGCCAGGAGTCCGAAGATGATGACGGCGGTGATAAGGTTAATAATTGTCCCGCCGGGCGGATTTGCCCGTCCCCTGGGGACTCGTCGGGCAAGGAAGTGTCCGTTGCGGATACGATGCGTACTTGTAGGATTGCTCATACTAACCATTCGGTTTTCGCTGCAACTGCTCTACCCAGGGGCCGAGGTATCGCTTGAAGAATTCGACGGCCTGCGGATCCTGGATATTGCCGCCGAGGGCGTGCGCTCCCCACGCTCCGCCGCCGAGGGCATAGTAGCCGAAGGCCCCGCCGCCAATGGCGACCAGCCCGACCGCCATTCCCCCAATCGCCAGCAGCAGCCCGATAGCCAGGCCTCCAATCGCGGCCATTCCGAGCGCCAGGCCGCCGAAGCTTATGACACCGAATGACAGACCGCCGATAGCCAAGCCGCCGACCGCGATATTGCCGATGGCGATGATACCTTTGGCGACGCGGAGACCCCCGGTCAACGGGTTAATGCCGAGGCCATAGACTACGTGCACCAGGGGAAGGCCGAACAGCTCGGCCTTCGAGCGGTACTCATAGGCGAACAGCCCGCCGATTGCAGCATAGCCGCAATTCGGGCACATCAGGGCCTTGTCTGATATCTCTTTGTCGCATTCAGGGCAATTGACCAGCGCCATATTGCAGCTCCTTAAATCTTTGCGTTCCCAATTATAATCTGCGACATTACTGTATGCAAAAGCGAAAATTATCACGCGTGGTGCTGGATCTATTCGATTCCTGTTCGCGTAAGGTGATTTACCTCGGCCCTTGCAAACGGCCGGATGAACGCTATTATATTGGCCTGGCAGCAGGCCAGCCCGCCGTGGCGGGCCAGATTCGAGTTTTTTTCGCCAGGCAAGAGATAGTAGGGACGTTTTTGGAAAATCCGGCAAAGAGATACTTTCCGCTGACCAGAATTCAGAGGCTTATCGGCGAGAGGATGTCAAAGTCCAAGCGGAATAAGCCTTGTTTCTATATTACCTCGAAGGCGGACGTGACCGAATTGATGGCCCTTCGCCGGGAACTCAGCAAATCGCTGGGAGTCAAAATCACGAGCAATACCTTTTTCATTCGTGCCCTGGCAGTGGCTGCGAGACAGTACCCTGTTGTGGTAGGCAGGTTCAACGGCGACAGTATAGTGCTGGCCGATGCGATTAATGTGGGCTTTGCGGTCGATAGTCCCCAGGGGCTTGTCGTCCCGGTGATAAAAAATGCGGATGAGCGCTCTTTGGCTGAAATAGCCCGCCTGGACATCCTGCTCACTGATAAGGCCCGACACAATAAACTGACCCTTGAGGATATGAAGGGCGAGACAATAGCGCTGAGCAATCTCGGCGCCTACGGCATTGATTCATTTATTGGAATCGCGCCGCCTCCGACCAGCACGATTCTGGCCGCCGGCAATGTAATCAGGACGATTGTTCCGGATGGCGGCAAACTGGCGGTGCGCAAGATCGCGGACCTGTCGCTGGCGGTTGACCACAGGGTTATAGACGGGGCCTACGCGGCTCAGTTTCTGAGCTGCATCGCAGGGAAATTGCAGGATCCACAACAGTTGATTTGACAAGGAGCCGAAAAAATGAATAGGTATTTCAGAATCGTTTTGGTTTGCGTCGTCACTGCCATAACATCAGTTGCATCCGCCGCCGCAGGAAATGTGGAGACTTCGCATAGAATTGAGCTGCTGTGGCCCGAGGGCGCTCCGGGCGCCAAGGGCGACCAGGACGGCGACAAGCCAACTCTGACGATCTACCTGCCGCCGAATGAGAAAGCAACGGGCACAGCCGTAGTGATTTGTCCCGGCGGCGGCTACGGCCATTTGGCCGTGGACCACGAGGGCCATCAAATCGCTCAATGGCTCAACTCACTGGGCGTGGCCGGTTTCATTCTCAAGTACCGTCACCGCAACAGCGGCGCCGGGTACGGTCATCCCGCGCCGCTGCTGGATGCCCAGCGGGCGGTCAGGATGGTCCGCAGCCGGGCTGCGGAATGGGGCGTTGATCCCGGTCGGATAGGCATCCTGGGCTTTTCTGCGGGCGGACATCTGGCCTCGACGGCGGGAACGCACTTCGACAGCGGGGACCCCAACGCAAAAGACCCCATCGACAGAGTAAGCTGCCGGCCGGACTTTATGGTGCTCGTCTATCCGGTGATTTCATTGATTGAGTCTTATACCCACGCCGGCTCAAGGCGAAATCTGTTGGGCGATGACCCCGCAAAAGAGCTGATCGAAAACCTCTCGAATGAAAAGCAGGTTACGCCCCAGACACCACCGACGTTCTTGATCCACACCTGCGAGGATACCGCCGTGCCCGCTGAGAACAGCATATACTTCTATCTTGCCCTTCGCAGGGCCAAGGTCCCGGCCGAGATGCACCTCTACCAGAAAGGCCAGCACGGATTCGGCCTGGGAAAGCAGGTCGGCGCCGCATCAAGCTGGCCCATCCGCTGTGCCGACTGGATGCGCGGACTGGGGCTGCTGGCCGCGGAGGAGAACAAGGCCGAGCAACGGTAGCCCGACTTCGCGGATTCGAGGGTTAGAACCTGCGTGGCGTGGTCAAAATCGG
>CAYGZM010000368.1:0-2707 GCA_964354365.1 uncultured Pirellulales bacterium | reverse complement strand
GCGGACGGGCGCTACATGATGCCGCACTTTGTCGAGATCAAGACCGACAAAGTCTCGCTGCGGGGCGCATCCGGGAGTCGTGAGCGGGTAATAATCGACGGCGCCAAAAGCCGTGATGGCGAGCTGATTTGGATTACCGCGTGCTCAGGCGTAACGATTGCCGATCTGACGATCCAGAACATCAAGTGGAACGGGTTCAAGATCAACTCGGAAACCAATGTCCAGGAGCTGACAATCCATAACTGCATCATCCACAATATCTGGCAGCGAGGCGTCAAGGGCGTCAAAGTGCCCAAAGCCAACCGCGAGGCGATTCGTCCCAGGAGGTGCCGCGTCCAGTACTGCCTGTTCTACAATGATCGGCCCAAGCAATTAAGCGACGATTCACACGATATCGCCGGCGGCAACTACATCGGCGGCATCGATGTGATGTACCCCACAGATTGGGTAATCAGCGATAACGTCTTCGTCGGAATAAATGGAAGCACCCGTGAGGCGCGAGGGGCTGTCTTTATATGGCACGATGCCCGGGGCTGCATCATCGAGCGGAACATCATCATCGGCTGCGACGCCGGCATTTGCCTCGGCAACCCCTACCGAGACGAAGAAACACGCATACACTGCACAGGCTGCATCGTCCGCAACAATTTTGTCACCGGCGCCACCGAGGGTGGTATCGTGGCCGTATATACAAAGGATTGCAGGATTCTGAACAATAGTGTCTATGAGCGCGGCAGCCGTCTTGGCCGGCTTATCCGCACTGTCTTCGACAACTATGATTTGCTCATTGCCAACAACCTCATCTCAGGCCCAAAGATAAGAGATGAGTCAACCGACAAGCAGAGATTCATAAAAATAAGGTCCGTCAACAACGTTGAAGGGGACCTCCCAGACGCCTTTGTCGATTTGGCCCAGGGCAACCTCCACCTGAGCCGCAGAATAGATCGAGTCATCGACAGGGCCGTGCAACTGCCCGAAGTAACGACCGACATAGACAACCAACCCCGCGGAGAAAAACCCGACATCGGCGCTGATGAGCTAAGCTACTGACAGAACATCCAAGACTGGAGCACTCTAACAAAACCCAATTTGTCATTCCGAGCGCAGCCGAGGAATCTACTCAAATAGCCCAGCGAAGCGGCGATTCGTTTTGAAGTCAGGTCTTGTTACAGCCTCTAATGAGCCGATACGGACAAAAGGGTTGACATTTTTTTTGCGGGTCGATTTTTTTCAAATTTTTGTTGCCAGTCTCAGGACTGGGTATATAATCCGCTAACAGAATTGTGGTTCGCTTTTATCGGAACAAGGCGGGAATACGAGGCCTTGCTGGTTATGATGGGTGGAATTTAGGAAAGAACGGGTGGAAATGGGCTTAGTTGAGCAGCGAGACAACCAATTCAACGTGATGGACAAACAAACGACCGTTCCTGTTCCCACTAAGGTATTTCTCACGAAGGGTGTTGGTCGGCATAAGTACCAGTTAAAGTCATTCGAAGAGGCGCTGCGCAAGGCGGGCGTGGCCCAGCAGAACCTGGTTCAAGTATCGTCGATTCTGCCGCCCGGATGCAAGATAGTCAGCCGTGAGAAGGGGCTGCTGAAATTGCAGCCGGGGGGGATATGCTACTGTGTTATGGCACGCGCCGACACTGACGAGCACGGCAGATTGGTCGCATCCTCTGTCGGGATTGCTGTTCCCAAAGACAGCAATAAGTGGGGGTATCTCAGCGAAGTGCACGGGCACGGAATGAATCAAAAGGAAGCGGCCGACCTCGCCGAAGACCTCGCCGCAGGGATGCTCGGCACTACTTTGGGCTTGGAAGTTGACCCAAATCAGGCCTGGTCGGAAAAGGAGCAGGTCTATCAAGCCAGCGGCATGATAATCAGAACCTCGAACATCACGCAAACCGCCCGCGGCCAAAAGGACCTGTGGACGACGACGGTCGCAATAGCGATGTTTTTGCTCGACTGAACAAGGCGGTGCAGGTGAATTGACCGAATCTCACCAATGACACTGGTCATACTCGATAAAAGGCTTCTGCAAAATTGCAGGTTAGGCCTGCTTGGAGAAGAAAAAATCGTTCCTTCGACTTCGCTAAGGATGGTGAGCCTGTCGAACCATTGTTGGTTTTTTCCTTTCAATGACAACGTATTGTCTTGTAAGCGCTTAGGTAATTATTGAAGAAAATCATAGAAGAGATTTTCTTCAACAATATAGGTCTAACCTGCAATTTTGCAGAACTCACGAGGGAACATCAAAGGAGTATTTCTAACATGGCGAGATTGAATAGTTTCGGGTACCTGGACGAGAAATATACTAAATTGGAGAATGCCTCGATCGTGATTATCCCGGCTCCCTACGATCAAACAAGCACGTGGGTCAAAGGCGCCGACAGGGGCCCCGCGGCGATAATCGAGGCGTCGGGGAATATGGAGCTGTACGATATAGAAACGGATTCAGAAGTCTATTTGAAAGGCATCTACACGGCTGAGGCCGTCGATGGAAGACTGTTTCCACGGGATATGGTCGAGACCGTAAGGGAGAAGGTCGAGCGGCATATCGAAAACGACAAGTTCACCGTCGTTATCGGAGGAGAGCACTCGGTCAGCATCGGCGCTATCAGGGCCAACATCGAGAAGAATCCCGATATAACGGTTCTGCAGCTTGACGCGCATTGCGACTTGAGGGACCAGTACGAGGGGTCGCAGT
>CAYGZM010000367.1:0-2712 GCA_964354365.1 uncultured Pirellulales bacterium | reverse complement strand
TACCCGCTGCTCTCGGCCTTCTTGTAAAACCGATCCTGGCCCGCCTTGTTGTTGCCGCATTGGTTGCGGTATCCTGCCGAGCAAGCCGCGTCGCCCATCACCCAGTGATAGTCCCACATCGCCCGGTCTGCGTCAACCATTGAGAGTCCGCCCGCAGGATCGTCAATTATCGCGGCGTACTCATCGATCAACCGGCCCGTCTGCTCCGGATTGAAGAGCAGGTCATGTATCTCACGCACCCGGTTCCTGTTTGCAATGTTTATGACGTTATGGTTCAGCACGCCGCTATCGCTAAACGGGTCCTTAACGCTGCTGTAGTAGCACGTCCACGTCAGATCAAGGTCCCACACGAATTGCCACCATAGATAGTTCACTCCCCATTTGTTCGCCATCGGCTCCGGATTGAGATAGAAGAAATGGTTCTTGCTCGTAATATCTCCGTGCCAGACCGCGTGATAAATTGCATAATGGCCGTAGTAGCTGTCAAGGTTCACATTGTGTCCCCACCAGTCCGCGGAAGGGGACGACTGGTACGTGGCTCTGAAGCTCAGGACGTCCGATTTGTCTGGTACGGCTGTCGGACCCTGATTGTTCTTGTCGCAGCCGTCGGGATAGGCCGAGTCCATCTTGTAAAGGTTCCCGTCCGGCAGCTTGTGCTCGTCGAGGAAGCGGCCATCCATCTGCTCGATGGTCATATACAGTCCCCAGAAATCGCCGTCGTACTGCGTCCCGCCGCTCGTCAGCGGAGAATGGGCGGCGTTGAATCCGCCGTCCTCATAAGCCTCATCGATAATTCTAAAGTGCACCCAGTTTGTCTTTGATGCAGGGGAGCCGGCCATATTGAACAGCCTGAACGAAAGCGCCTCGAACATCCCCTGCTCGCCGCGCTGTCCGAAGCTCCCTTGCTGGATGCACGCCGAGAAATTCAGCTTGTCCCATTTGGTGTCATATTTGTTACCGTAATCGTCCCGCGCCTGCAAGCTGTGGCCCCGCAGAAAGTCGAACTTCCACATGTTCTTGCCCATCGCTTGCCGCCATACGCCTCCGCGGAGCCGATAACGAATGTGGTCGTGAACCTCGCCGTCATAAACCAGCGTGCCGCACCACCTGTACACGGATGCATCAGGGCTCGTATAAGAAGGCTGATAAAACCACGAACACTCTTCCACGTCCGACTTCCTGCTGATCAGGTGATACACCGGAAGACTCCGCATTACATCCTCGCCGTACTCCACTACCGGAGTAACGCCGGGCCGGATCGCCCCCTGCCACGCCGGCACTCCGTCATAAACAAAGTACGCAAAATTAGGCTGCGGGTCGTCCGCGTATGGCCCCGTTATCGACTCGCCCGCCATATCCGTCGCCGTGATGCGATAACGCACTAATCGGCGGTGCACTTGAAGCGACCCGGGCAGCACGACCGTATATGTCTCGTCGCCCGCGAATTCGTCGCCTCCCGTGCCGTTGTCGCTCATGGCCACCCAGATCCACTTGGTTTTGTATAGCGGGTCGTTCAGTTGGATATAGCTGCCGGGATCGACGAGCTGGTAGGCCAGCATAACGCTCGCGACGCCGTCGGAATCCGTCACCTTGACCGTAATATTCACATTTTCGCCGCTCTTCGGCTCTTTGGGCGAGTGTTTCACCTGCCGCATAAGCGGCGGCGTATTCGGCAGGAAGGGTGAGTTGCCGCGCGCCGCTGTCGGATAACCCGAACGCCAGCTGCCTCCCAGATCATTATCGATATATGGGAAAACCAGTTGTATGGAGTGTCCCTTTCCGTTGGGTGGGTCCGCGTCGGGCACCGGGTCGCCGACGGTCGGCCACGGAAAACCAAGCTGGTAATCCACCTCGTCAACCTTCTCGCCGTTGCGGTCCCGCAGGACAATTCGCTCTCCCTCGTTGCTCAGGCTGCCCACCCACGGCCCGAAAACCAAACTCGAAGACACGCCGAATTTGCCCCGAACCTGGCTTGGAGTCTGAGCCACAACAATATAGCTGCTTGCCGCCAGTGTCGCGCCGGGCGGGAACTGGTAGGAAATCCCGTCACTGAAATACCAGCCTGAAATATCGACGTCTTTTGGTGTTCTGTTATGAAGCTCTATGAACTCGACCAATTCGGTCTTGACGTCCGGATTGTAGTGAATCTCGTTGATTACGACCGGCGATTGTGCCTTGCCCCAGTTCTCCGCCATCGCCGCGAAGTCGGCCATATCCACGCCGTTGTTGCCGACTATGTCGGCCTCGCTGCCAACAGGGTCAAGCCACTTATCGGCAAGGAACCAGACGTCGCCAAATCCAACCTCGCAGTCCCAGTTCATATCCCCCGTGAGACACTTAGGCAGGGCTAAACCGGTAGAGGACATGAGCAGCATTAGGAACAAGATTCTTGCACATCTGCACATCTTCCTTTTCCTTCCCCGTGGTCCGAGAATACCGGTTGGGCCTGCGCTTTCAGCGTCCCATTGGCCCAAAAGCAGACAACACCAACCTGACTATTACCTATTCTAACATATTCGGCAAACTCGGTCAATGCCTTTGCCCCCAAATTTGGCCTGTGAAAGTGCGTCAAGTCCTTATACCGCAAGGGATTTCTCACCCGGGGCTGGAATACTAACGGGCGATGTGGCGTATAGATCGACTTTACGTTGTAGATGCCCCTTTCGTCTCAGAACTTACCCGCCGGGCGAGGGTGTGGCCGGTATCCAGTTG
>CAYGZM010000366.1:0-2712 GCA_964354365.1 uncultured Pirellulales bacterium | reverse complement strand
AGTTTTGCCGCCACTATGTATGCAGCAGCCGCGGAGGGCACAATCGCAGCAAGTCTGAGAGCATCGAACGATCTACCGACCGGCAAATTCCTCATTCCAATTATAACTGCAACACTGACGACCGCCATAGAAGCAGTCGCCGCAACCGTCTTGGCGAAAGTAACGAATACACCATTCAGTATCGCCGGTCCTAACCGTCGGCGGAGCACCGCCACAAGAATCACCACCTGCAGGTACGAGCATACCGCCGTAGCGCAGGCGAGCCCGGCCTGTCCAAGATACCAGATAAGAATCAAATTCAGCACGAAGTTCGCCAAGACCGCCCCCAGCGCGCTTCGCATCGGCGTCGTTGAATCCTGCATAGAGTAGAACGCCCGCGCAAGAATGTGCTGAGCAAAGTACCCACACAGCCCCAGGGCGTAAAAACCGAGCGTTCGCACCACCATATCCGTGTCCTGCCTGGTAAATCGGCCGTGTTCAAACGCGGCTGAGATTAACGGCCTGGCCACTACCATCAGCCCGACAGTCGCCGGAAGGGCCACGAAGACAGCCCCTCGTATTCCTTTGGATATAGTCATCCGCAGCGCCTCAAAATCTCTCCTTGCGGCATCGGCGCTCATCACCGGGAAAATGGCCGTAGCCAGCGATATGCCAAGCACCCCCAGAGGCAGTTGATACAGGCGCTGTGCATAGTAAAGGTGCGATACCGAACCGCGCCACATCGGGTACTCAATCGCCCTGCCCCACAATTCAAAGAACCGCCCCTTTTCCGGCGACCCCGAAAACCACCACGCGATAAGGTCGTCGGCAAGCGTATTCATCTCCGTTGCCGTCAGACCCACCACCATCGGCCCCATCAGCAGAATTATTTTCTTGAAGGCCTCGGAGTGCACCTCCCAGGCAGGTCGAAGCGAGACGCCGCGGCGCCAAAGCGGCGGAACTTGTATTGCCAGCTCCAATATCCCCGCCACAAGGACGGCAACCGCCACCCAGAACAGCTGGGCCCTCGCATCGACCTTCAACAACCATCCGGTCAGCAGTATCGACACGATAATAATGATGTTCAGAATAATCGGCGCCACCGCGGGGCAGGCGAAGTGCCCATGAACGTTGAGCAGGCCGGCCAGTATCGCCACCAAACATACAAACAGCATAAAGGGCAGCATCACCGAGCTCAGGGACAGTATCAGGAGGGTTTCGCTCGTGCGTGCAAAGGCCTTGTAATACAGATAAATGCCGATCTCCCCAAGAATCACCAGAGCGGCCAGGATCACGAACATCGCCGTCACCACCGTATTGGCCAGCTCAGCCGCCTGCCGCCGGTCGCGATGAAGGACTTCGCTATAAATGGGAATGAGCGACGCCGACGCCGCCCCCTCGCCGAAGAGCCGCCTGCTGAGATTAGGAATCTTGAAGGCAATTATCCAGGCATCAAACAGTTGATTGGCGCCGAAGAAGTGGCTATAGGCCACATCGCGGACCAACCCGAAGATCCTGCTCAGCGCGGTCAGTAAGGCAATTTGTCTAAAACCATGTATCATACTCCGTATATCGTACCGGATATGTCTTCTTGCGTATTTTTTTTAATGTGTGGGCCGGAAAATGCGCAACACTCTGGTCTCAAATACAAATTCGACCTGGCTCTCCAGTGAGTCGTCGCCTGCTATTCGAACGGCTTGGGCGCCACGGTGAATGCCCTGCACCGCCCCACGTTATTGAGCAAGCCCACGGAAGTCATACTGACCAGCAGGCTTGAGCCCCCGTAGCTCACCAAAGGCAGCGTCAGGCCCGTTATGGGCATCAGGCCCATCGTCATGCTCACGTTGACGAGGACCTCCACGACGAACATCGCCACAATCCCGATGGCAAGCAATCGGCCGAATGGATCGGTATTGTGCGCGGCGATTTCCAGGCCGCATCCGACGACGATGACATAAAGCCCGAGTAAGGCCAGGCACCCCCGGAAACCCCATTGATGGGCAATCGCGGCGAATATGAAGTCGTTTTCTCTCTCTCCCAGAAAGTCGTATTTCACAAAAGGTCCCCGCCTAAAACCGTACCCTTCGGCGCCGCCCGATGCAACGGCATACTTCGAGCGAATGAGTTGCCAGCCCCAGGTATTCTTCCACTTCTTTTCACTGAATTTCTCGCCGACAAGGACTTCACCGAGCCAGGGGTGCTTCTCGGCCTTGTCGCGAACCCAGGAGCTTTGCAGCACAAGGCTGGCAATTCTGATCCGCTGATACGACTTCATATTGTGCCACATCAGAGGACTCACCATAAGCGCCATAAGAACCACAATCAGGAAGTGCTTGACTTTGGCCCCTGCGACAAACAGCATCGTAATCAGAATCGGCATCATTAACACAACGGTGCCCAAGTCCGGCTCAAGAAGGATCAGCACCATCGGCACGAGCGTTAGAACGAAAGGACCAATCAATGCCTTGAAGCTTCGGTAATTGCTGCGGTAGCGCAGGTACCAGGCCAGCGCCAGAATATACACGACCTTGCAAAACTCCGACGGCTGTATCGACGGGAGCCTGGCGCTGAGCACAATCCACCGGTGCGTACCTTTTATTTCCGGAGCAAAGGACAGCTCGACCACGTACCTGCTCACCAGCAGCACGCCCAAAAGCGCCAATATCAGCGCGTATGCCCAGTAGCTGACGGCCCCAAACCGTCGGTAGTTGAACAGATTTGCCGCCACAAAAC
>CAYGZM010000365.1:0-2748 GCA_964354365.1 uncultured Pirellulales bacterium | reverse complement strand
GAGCTATCGATTATTTTACATATTCCACCCCACTCACGTTGTGCTCTCAGCAATGATAACTGCATCCCTTTTTCGCCTGCACGAAAGAATGAAAAGCTTCCTTGCGGTGCTCATCATCGGCTACACCGGCTCTATCGGCACGGCCACTCTTAGCGATTCAATCATTCCGTTCTTAGGCGAGAGCATCCTCGGCGTTGCGATTCCCACCGAGGCAAAAGTTCACGCCGGCCTGCACACGGACGAAGCTGAAGCCGCAAATGAACAGGCCCGACACGATAAGCCCGAAATTCACCTCGGCTTTGTCGAGGAATGGTATATTGTCAATCCTGCCGCCCTTCTCGGCATCCTGATTGCATATTTCCTGCCCCGCACGAAATTCCCGCACGCAGCCCACATACTGATAAGCACCTGGGCATCTGCAGCACACATTATGATGAACACTCACGGCGAAATAACGGTGCTGACTGTCACCGGCATTTTTATCGTGCTCTTCATAGCAGTCTGGCTGCCCTGCTGTTTCAGCGACATCGTCTTTCCACTGTTGTTCGTTCGCTCGCCGCAAGCAATCGGATGCCACCACAAAGACCAGGGGGAGACCGAGCAATGAAGACCGATTTGGACTTGCTGGCACGCAGAATGTTGAAGACGGTCAGGCTCTACTGCACTGCGGGCAGAGTGGCGGTGCTCAGAATCCTGCTAAGGGCCGACAAGCCCCTGCGGCAAGACGAGATCGCCGGGCGGTTAGGCAAAAAACGCTTTGACAAAGTCACGATCTACCGGACTTTGGAGAGCCTGTTGGAGGTCGGGCTGGTGCACAAGGCCTTTCTGGACGAAAGGGCCTGGCACTTCGAGCTGGCCCGCAACTGCAGCGAAACCCAGTGCCACCCGCATTTTACCTGCACAAGCTGCGGCAACACGCACTGCCTTACCGAAATGTCGATTCCCAAGGTGAAAAGCCCGCACAAGGGCTTCCTGATTCATCGGCAACAAACCCGGCTCGAGGGCCTCTGCCCGGCCTGCGCATAGAAACACACATCAGAAGATTCTAATGTCGCAAGCCCGTAAATACCGATAATACTCCCTAATGCGTATTCGACTTACACTAACAGCTCTCTTGGCAGCGGTGCTGACCGTTGCAGGCTGCCATCGGCCCGCTGCCGCCACCCTTCAGGCCGGGCAGCCGATCAGTATTGCCGAGCTGGCGGGGCTTCTCGGGCTGCGCGTGAGTGAATCAACCGCAACCCACGTCACCCTAAAAAACTCCGCCAACACCGTAATGCTTTTCACCTATACCGGCGGCAAGGTCTATGTCAACGCCAGGCCCATCGGCACAGTCGGCGAAGTCGAGAGGATAGCGGGCCAAGTCTATGTGCCAAGAGCGCTTGCATCGCAAATACGCGCGGCGATGCAGACCTCCATCCTGCCGAGCATACGCCCGCGCCCGCCGTCGGGCTGCGTTGTAATCGACGCAGGTCACGGCGGCAAAGACCCGGGGGCGACAAGCTGCCTCGGATTCTACGAGAAGACAGTCAATCTGGCCGTTGCACGGAAGGTCACATACCTGCTCCAGCAAAAAGGTTTCAAAGCGGTAATGACGCGGGATGGCGACACCTTTATCGAGCTTGAAGAGCGGGCCGCCGTCGCCAACAGATGTGACGCCGACCTGTTCGTAAGCATGCACGCCGACTCTTCGCCGAGCAGCTCGACCCGCGGTTTCACCATTTATGTATCGCGCTCGGCGTCCTGGTCTTCCCGCCAGGCCGCCGGTGCTATCGCCAAATCACTGGCCAAGACAGGCCTGGACAACCGGGGGACGCAAAGCGCCGACTACCGCGTCCTCGTACAGACTCGGGGACCTGCCGTTCTCATAGAATTGGGATATCTATCGAATCAGCGAGAGGCCGAGCTGCTGAGGGACAGCTCCTTCCAGAACCGCCTTGCGCAGGCAATTGCCGATGGCATCAGCGATTTTCTCGACTGACCTGCCTGACAGCCCGCATTTCGTTTCTCTCCGAGCAGCACTCGCAGCCAAAAACCTCGGGCAAACAACAACTTTGCATCGTGGACAATCGGCTCTTATGTAGTTAGAATACCCCGTATGAGAATGTACCCGTTCAAACTCAAGGCGTTGTACAAGGAGCGGATTTGGGGCGGCCAGAAGCTGCGAGAGGTCTTCAATAAGGACATACCGGCTGGTGCGAAAATCGGTGAGAGCTGGGAGCTGGCGGATCTGCCCGATGACAAATCCGTTATCGCAAACGGCGAGCTGGCCGGGCAGACGCTGGCCTCGGCCATCGAAAAATTACCCAAAGAGATTACGGGTGACAAGAAATTCTCAGGACCATTTCCCTTGCTGATAAAGATTCTGGACGCCGAGGATATTTTAAGCGTGCAGGTCCACCCCGACGCTCAGACCTGCCGGCGGATGGGCAAGGGCCGGCCCAAAACCGAATGTTGGTATATAATATCCGCAGCGCCGGGGGCGGTCATTTATAAGGGTCTCAAAAAAGGAGTCGGCAGGCAGGCATTCGCCAAAGCGATAGAGAAAGGCAGCGTCGCTCAGATGCTGGCAAAAGTGCCTGTCGAGGCGGGTCAGTGCCATTTCCTCCCCGCGGGCACCCCTCACAGCATCGGAGCAGGCCTCTTGATGGCCGAGATTCAAACACCTTCGGACACGACCTACCGCGTCTTCGACTTCAACAGGGTGGATGACACCGGCAAGGCCAGAGAGCTGCACATCGAAGAGGC
>CAYGZM010000364.1:0-2754 GCA_964354365.1 uncultured Pirellulales bacterium | reverse complement strand
GGGTGCGACGGATATGGTCAATGCTTAGTGTGCCCGCCGTTCACGCCGACGCCGGAAGAGATGCGCAAGGTTCTGGATGCGTACCGCAGGGCAGTTCTGATTCACTTTGAGGCGGAAGCTAAGATAAAAGCTATGGTGGCCGAGCTTGAACGGGACATTTTCCTGCATGGCGCCTCGAGAGCCTTTGGCCTCGGTGCGGGACCTTGCTATTTCTGCAGGAAGTGTCCGGTGGATGAGGGGCAGTGCCGACACGCTGAGCGAGCCAGACCGGCGATGGAAGCTTGTGGGATAGACGTTTTTTCGACAGTCAAGAAGGCGGGTTTTCCAATTGAAGTGGTGCGAACTGCACGGCAGTGTCCGAACTACTATGGGCTGGTGCTTGTGGACTAATAGGCTCGGTGTTCCGATGATGAATGGTCGCACGGACAAAGGCGGCGCCCACCCCGAAAGAAGATCGTATGTCAGTGAATGGGCGAAGCGACGTGTTTGGAGCCTGCCTCCGCCTTTTTGGCGGGTTCTCAGCGCGTTCTTCTTGTTCATTCTCATGACAGGCACTGTCTCTTCACAGGAGCTTGTGGGCCAGGGGAAAATCTTTGTTCGATTTACGAACCTGCGCGGCGATGAGGCAAAAATCCTCATTCGCGTTCATGTGGTCCCCAACAATGACAAGCCGTTCGGCTGGTCAGGCTGGACGGTCTATGCGGGGAGGGAAGAAGGCGACCGCAAAGACTTGGGCGACAAATGGCTTTTGCCCGGGGAGCAATCGCCGTGGGTGGACATAGGCCGGGGGATGAGCTTGCGCGGCGCGCGGAGTCCGGATACATATCTTTCGCCGGTGCTTTGTGGCGTTGAGACTTCCGGGCAGGGGCCGGGTCTGCACCTGTTGGCGGAGGTGGCGCAAGGAGAGGGTCTGGCCGTTATTCGCCGGATAGAGGTACACAAGAGCGACCTGAAACAAGGTGCAGCTCGTGATTACCCGTGGGTGCTCGGATATAGCGTATGGAACGGTTCCGGGCCATTCTTGCCGACCCTGGGCCTTCTGATACCCTCACGTCCCGAGATCCATTCTCGCGTTTACACCTTAGAAGAGGCGCTTGGCTGGCAGCTTGATTTCATAGAGGAGTTTCCCAAGGTGGGGCGGACGCCTACGCAGTTCGTTTTCAAGACAACAGGCCGACCTGAGATTCTCAAGGCGTTGGGGTATAACGGCTATCCCGATGGGACCGTCGAAGGCGACTTTGGCGATGAAATCTCGATTTCCATCGGTATGCCGATTGAAGAGCAGAATCGTCGCTTTAGGGAGCATCTTGCGACTAAAGGGTTTGACCCGCTCGAATTGATATCCAACGAGAAGCTCGATACTGCACGGACATTGAGCAAGGATGAGCAATGGAAGCTGGTTGAGATCGAGCCATCGCTTCCGGACAAGCCAATACAGTATTACGAGTCCGCGAACTTCCGCTATCAGTTGTGGTATGAGGAATTGGCCGCAAAGACCGAGAGGTACAGGAATGAGCACCGTGGCAAACAGGTCTTGACCGGCGCGAATTTCAGCCCGCACATGAATGTCTGGCCGGACGTCCGCCAATGGATCGGACCTTTCCGCAGCGGGGCGATGACGATGAGCTGGACTGAGGATTGGTGGTGGCAGGTGCCTGAAGTCTCGCCACAGGTGTACGGATTTCTCTTGGATGCGCTCCGCCTGGCCGGCTCGTATCACGGCGCGCCGATACAGTTCTACGTGATGCCTTTCTATGGCAGCTCGCCTGACAACTTTCGCCGAATGAATGTCCTCGGGCTGGCGCATGGTGTGAAGATTCTGAATCACTTCCACACCGAATCGCAGGTGCTGACTACGTGGGACTACGTCGATGTAATGGACAGCCCGCGAACATATCGAGCTATCCACGATGTTATTCGCGAGGTGGGGGCCGTCGAGCATCGTCTTTACCCCGCAGCGCCCCGGCAGGCCCTCATTGCAATTATGTTGTCCCGCGCCGGCGATACCTGGGACACTGAAGACATCGGCGGAGGCGGCCATCTCTACAGCGCAACACTCAATGTCAATAACGAGGAGCGAAAAGCTATTTGGATGGCGCTGCGGCATGCTCAATATCCGGTGGATCTGATCACAGATGAAGATATTGCGGACGGCCGTCTTGCCCCCTACAAAGTGCTGTACATTATCGGCTCTGAAATGTTGCGGGCCGCCGCCGGGCCGCTGAAGGAATGGGTGAGAAATGGGGGCATAATCTATGCCACCGGAGGCGGAGGTTTGTTGGATGAATACCACCGGCCTATGACGGCACTCTATGAAATGTACGGGATTGAAGGACACGAGCTTGTGCGCCGGAGTCGGCATGTTCGACCCCGGCAAACCTTGAAGGATGCGATATCCGGTGACGCACTGGTAATTGCTGCTCTTGACGAGACGGCGGCCCCGATGACGCTGCAGGCCTATCTCTACCGCGAGACTCTTGTGCCCGTGGCGACTGGAAATGTGGTTGGCACATACCAAAACGACGGGGGCGCCGGCGCCACAACCAGCCGCTTTGGAGAGGGCAGGACGCTTTACTGCGGCGCCTTGGCCGGTATAGCTTATATAAAGCCGGCAATGACGCCGTCGGCGCCGACTTTGCCCGGCGATTTTTCCAGTGAGGCTCGATCTTTCATAACAACTGTTGCACGTTGGGCGAGGATTGCCCAGCCGGTCCAAGCATCCGACCCGCTGGTCGAAACGCAGTATTTCAGCGG
>CAYGZM010000363.1:0-2765 GCA_964354365.1 uncultured Pirellulales bacterium | reverse complement strand
GCGCGCCGCCCATCTTTTCATACCACCGCTGCCGCACGATACCTTGGCCGGAAAGACTCATAGGCGTCCAATCATTGTCCGGCAGGTAATTCCACTCATTCAGATGGTTCTCGGTTTTGGTGAAGCCGTATTCGTCCAGAAGCCGACGCACGGCGCGGGCCTTCTGCGTGAAAACATAGGGATTATCGGAATAAGTGTGCCAGGAGAAGAAGTCCAGCGGCAATGTGTTCTTCTTACAGAAATCCAGAAAGCCGTGCAGGAAGGCCGTGGGTTTCAAGCGCTCCCCCTCGGGCCCTTGTGCCTCGATCAGCTCGCCGGGCGCACCAATGGACGGCCCGCCGACCTTGAGTTCGGGGAATCGGGCCTTGATGGCCTTGGCGGCTGTGGCGTACAAGCGGTAATAGTCCTCATCCGAGCCGGTCCACATATTCGGGCGGTTCTCCGGCTCATTCCATATCTCCCAGTACGGGATTGCGTAGCGAAAGCCATCGGCCCAGCCATCGTTGTAATGCCGGATGATACCGATGCAGGCGCCCGTCCATTTCTCGTAATCGCTCGGCGGCGCGACATTGTACTTCTTTTGCGTCATCTCGATGCTCTCGCCCAGCCGATAGACGATCCGCGCTCCGGTATCGACAATTGCCTTGATGTAGTCATCGCTCCGAGAGAATCTGTAATTCTCAGCGAGGCCGGGGTCGGAGTTCAGGTCGGGAAAGATCGCGTGGATGTCCACTACATCGGGATTCGGCCACTCGCTGTCATGCAGCCTGGCCAGCGGAATCCTCAGCTCACGGTAATAAGCCGACAGGTCGATGGTCTGGCCGTAATTGACCGGGCCGTTGTTGACTCCGTGCAGCGCCCGAATCGTCCCAAGTCGCTCGGAACAGTCAACGCGGACCCTGGCCGCCGCCGGGTGAGCTTCCGCCCCGGATACTACATTGCCCAACCCGACCAGAAGAGCCGCAGCGGCAGCCGCACCCAGCACCAGATAGCCTCTAAGAGCTTCCGCCAGTCGCAGTGTCATAATTGCGAAAGGTCCAACCGACATCCTTCTTCTTTCTCTAAAGTCCTTGAGGCTTCTGCAAAATTGCAGGTTAGGCCTACTTAGAAAAGAAAAAATCGTTTGTTGATTTTTTCTTTTCAACGGTAATGTATTGTTTCATAATCGCTTACGTAATTATTGAAGAAAATCATAAAAGAGATTTTCTTCAACAATATAGGTCTAACCTGCAATTTTGCAGAACTCATTAGAGCCCTTATGTGAAAATTTCAGCAGACATCTGCCTTTCGGCTCGCCGGCCGAGCCATACACTCGGAGATTCTACCGCGACCTCCTCAGCCGGACAAGCCCATCTCTTTGCCACGGGTCAGCGCATTTCTAAACGTATCCGCAATTTCTTGCCCGCCCAGGCACCGGCGGGCTTGCACGGCGGCACAGAATGAGTATAATCGTCGCCGACAATTTGTATATAGATTTGGAGGCCCGGTCATGGCAGAAAACAGGCGTATAACGAGGCGTAATTTACTGGCAAGAGCCGCCGGCGCGGCGTTCGCAGCCCCCTTGTTCATAAATTCAAGGGTCTTCGGCGCCAACAGCCGGATCACATTGGCCGGTATCGGAATGGGCGGGCAGGGCCGAGGCGACCTCGGAGGCGCGCTCGGATTCAAGGAAATCCAGGCCTTGGCCGTCTGCGACGTCGTCGAAGAGCACTGCAATCAGGCCAAGGCAATGGTCGATAGCCGCTACGGCAACAACGACTGCAAAACCTACAACGACTTCCGTGACATCATCGCCCGCGACGACATTGACGCCGTCCTGATCGGGACGCCAGACCACTGGCACGCAGTCATCTCCATAGAGGCAATGACGCACGGCAAGGACGTCTATTGCGAAAAGCCCGAGACGCTCATCGTCCGCGAGGGCAGGGCAATGGTCGAGACTGCCCGCCGTTACGGACGTGTCTTCTCCGGCGGCTCGCAGCGAGTCTGGGACGACTACAACTATTTTCACAAAATGGTCCGTGGAGGGCGCATCGGACAGGTCAAGGAGGCGTGGGTCAACGTCGGCGGCCCATCGGGGCCGTGCTACCTGCCGCCCGTGCCGGTACCGCAAGGCGTTGACTGGGACCGCTGGCTCGGACCTTCGCCGTGGCGGCCCTTCCACCCGACGCTGATCCGCGGCGGATTTCGTGCTTACCGCGATTACTCCGGCGGCGGCATGACCGACTGGGGATGTCACGGCTTCGGCGGAGCACTATTCACCTGCAATCTGCACGAGACAGGCCCGGTCGAGATCATCCCGCCCGATGGCAAGGACCACCAGCTTCTGACCTATATCTTCGCCAATGGCGTGCGCATATATCACGGGGGCGGGTGGGGCGGAATACTCTCATTCAGGGGCACTGAGGGCGAGCTGCCCGCACGCGACAATTCGCAAAACGAAACGCCGCCCGACATTTACGTGCCCAATTACAAAGGCCGGGGCGGTATATTCGGCGACTTTGTCCACTGCGTCCAGACGCGGGAGCGACCCTTCCGTGACATCGAGATAGCTCACCGCACCGCCACCCACGCCCACTTAGGCAACATCGCATACTGGCTGAAGCGCCCCTTGAAGTGGGACCCCGTAAAGGAAGATATTATCGGCGACGCCGAGGCCGCAAGATGGCTCGACCGGCCAAAACGCGAACCCTGGCGCCTCGCATAACAATAATGAGTTCTGCAAAATTGCAGGTTAGACCTATATTGTTGAAGAAAATCTCTTT
>CAYGZM010000362.1:0-2779 GCA_964354365.1 uncultured Pirellulales bacterium | reverse complement strand
GCAACGACAGGTACGAGTATATCGAGCTTCGCAATATAACCGCTGAGCCTGTAACTCTATACCGGTTTGACAAAGCTCTGCCGTGGAAGTTCACGGAGGGTATTGAGTTTATTTTCCCGCCCTGGCCGAGTGCGGTGACAATACCTGCCGACGACCATATTGTGGTGGTCCGGGACCCGAACGCGTTCACTTTGCGTTATCCTGACGTGCCGGCGGGGAAGATATTTGGTCCCTACACGGGGCAGTTGTCCAACGAGGGCGAGCAGGTTGAGCTGAGCATGCCTGGCGACATAGACAAGTACGGCAGGCGGCATTACATTCGGGTTGACCGTGTGGGTTACAGCGATGGTTCTCATCCTGGGGATGAGCCCGGCGACGTTGACCTCTGGCCGGTTGAGGCGGATGGCGGGGGCAAATCGCTTACTCGCAAGGTTGCAAGCCTCTACGGCAACGACCCCAACAACTGTTCCGCAACCTTGCCTACACCCGGCTACTAAGCAGCACGCTGCACCTGCGCCTCAGAACCATAACCGGCCAGCAGTGACCGACAAGTCCCACCGGCCTTTCTCTTGCCCGGCAGATACGGTTCCCAGGGTCGATCAACATAAGTCACAACTGCCCAGAAACGCTTGCCGACAAGAACTTACAAACAGCAGATTCGGACTGTCGATCCGAAGGTTGAGGGTTCGAACCCCTTCGGCCTCGCTGTAATACTGCGTCCTCGCTACCGGTGACGCGGTTTTGTTTTGCGCCAAGTTGCAGGGAACCCTGCGGATCTGTGCCAGAAAGCGATCCTTGGCCTGCCCCCGGATTTTGTGCCAGCTTGAATGAGAGGGTGCGCAACATTGTCTCTCCTGTTTGGCGTAGGTGCACCCTGCCAGAGACGAAACCAGAGAGGTGACGGCAAACGCCGCCGGGGTCGCGCAACTCAACGAGCGGTGCGGCCGCTGGAGATTGTGCGTCAATCGATGCGCTTCCACCAGCACTTTCGCCTCCCAAAGATTCCCAAACTATTCCACGTTGGGCAATTCATCCTGAGTACGGCTGTGAACGACTCGATGCAGGCGTTTCCCCGTGGACTGCCTGAGGCGATATACAACGTGCCCACTCCTCAGTTCTTGAGTTGCTGCTGGATCGCTTCGGCCACATATTACGGCCCGTTGTCGCTGCGGAAATTTTCCGGAGCCCCCACGCACCGCAGACAGATAATCTAAGTGGAAACGCATAAACCATCATGCAGCCTTTTTATGAACATCATCATGATTGAAGATGAAGTCCATTTTATTTCGATGGCCGTTGATACGGCGATGCCGCAGCGAAAGGCGGCAACCAAATCGTCCATCGTGACAAACAACACATTAGCCAACACCCTACGCTTGATATGACCCCACAGCCGTTCGATCATGGTCAAGCTCGGGCAATATGGCGGCAGCCAAAACACTTGGACCTGATCCCGATGCGTCTTGAGCCATAGCAAGACCACCTTGGTCTGATGAAACCGCCCGTTATCGCAGACCAGCCGGACCTTTCGGCCAGCATAAGCGGTCACCAGTGCTATCAAAAATGCAAGAAAGTTCTGGCCGCTTTTAGTCTTGGCTATAGTGCAGGTGATCTTGCCGCTCTGGTTGTCGACGAGCATCGATCTTCTCCTCTCGATCCCATGGCAGCATCATCCACATCTCCAAGAGCAGAGAAGATGTCCTTCGCTGGACGGATAAGAAACGACGGAGAGATAGGCAACAGAGTCAGCATCCCTTGCTGCCGCGCACCCACGGACCCCCCATCCGTTACTCACCTTCAAACGGAGAAGACAGACCCACGGACTTCCAATCCGTGTGTCATAACTTGGAGTGAAGAGCATCGGCCTTGTTGTCCGGGACCTGCCTGTGTGTACTTCTCGGACCTCGTCTTCTAAAGTTTCGTCGGCACTGGGTTTACGCACAGCACTTTTTCGATTTGGCCCGATTCATAAGGGGCGCGCAACAAGCGCGCAACAGAATGACCCTTGCGTGACGCCTCGGAAGCGGCCCTGGCGCGGTCCACTACGTCCTTTCGGATCGCCAGGTAAAAACGTTCGGTGGTCTCAATCCCGGCATGCCCGGCCAACTCCTTGACCTCGTGAAGACTAAGCCCTTGTGCGACCCAATTGCTCAGACAGGTCCGCCGCAGATCGTGGAAGGTCCCGGTTTCGATGCCAGCCAACCGCCGGATCTTGTTGAAGTAATGGCAGAACTTTGACAAGGGCGATCGTCCCTTTTCGACGTTCCACTGTCCCACTCTACGGAGTCCCTGAATATGCCCATACCGAGCCATCGGGACGAACACGTATGGGCAACCCTCTGGCTGAGACAGCTGGTGCTCGATCAGCATCTTCACCAGATCGGTAGTCAATGGAAGTGTTCGACGCTCCGTGTCCTTTATATGCCACTCCCAGGTATCTTCGCCGTCCTTCTTGGGAGAGACATCGACCGTCATCCTTGCGAAGTCGATATCCCGCCATGTGGTGTTCATAAGTTCGCCACGTCGCATACCGGTTCCCAGGCACATGCGAATGAGGAGTTCCCATCTGACCATAGATCCCTTAGCTTCGTACTGCCGAGCGGCCATACACAGCCTACGGCATTCATCATCCGTGAACACGCGAATCTTCCGTCTCGGGGCCTTCGGGGGCTTGAGTCTGCGAAGTGGATGTCGACCAAGTTGTCCGCGGTCTTCGGCCAGTTGAAACACTCTTTTCAGGTGCTTGACCTTCTTTGTGACAGTCGCCGCAGAGACTCCC
>CAYGZM010000361.1:0-2803 GCA_964354365.1 uncultured Pirellulales bacterium | reverse complement strand
ACGGCACCGTTGGCGTCTTCGGCGGCCACACCGACTTTGCCGATCCTCGCCGTTTTTGGGACTTCCGCTCGATAGGCCACGGCGATATCAACTTCGAGGAGATTATTGTTGCGCTGAACGATGTCGGCTATCAAGGTCCTCTTTCGATCGAGTGGGAGGACAGCCGAATGAATCGGGAGCACGGCGCCAAGGAGGCCTGCGAGTACATCAAGCGGGCGGACTTTGCCCCCTCGAAGGTCGCCTTTGATTCGGCGTTCGACAAGGACTCAAGATAAGAATCGGGCCTGCCGGGCGTGGTGACGCTCGGCCCGCCACGTCGGGTCAGTTTATTACTGGAAAGTTGTTTATGACGGCAAGAGATACTATCAGCCGGCGCAGGTTTCTTGGGGGCGCTGCCGGTGCCGCTTTGGGGGCAATCGGTTTTCCGTACATCGTTCCATCGTCGGTTCTTGGCGGCGATGCTCCGAGCGACCGGATTACGTTGGGCTTTATCGGCGCCGGCAAGCAGAGCCAGCACCTGATGGACTCGTTTCTAAACTCGCCGGGCACGCAGGTATCGGCGGCCTGTGACGTTGATAAGCTGAAGCTTGCCCGCGGCAAGAAGAAAGTTGAGGACTACTACAAAGGCAAGGGGCGAACGGAGGAGTGCAAGGATTATGGCGACTTCCGCGACCTGCTGGCTATGGATGATATCGATGCGGTGGTGATTTCGACGCCGGACCACTGGCACGCGATTACGGTTATCGAATCGGCGAAGGCGGGCAAGGACATTTACTGCGAAAAGCCGCTGTCTCAAACGATCAAAGAGGCCCGCGCTATGGTCAACGCTGTTCGGCGTTACGGCAGAGTCTTCCAGGTCGGCAGCATGCAGCGTTCGGACTGGCATTTCAGGCTCGGCTGCGAGCTGGTAATCAACGGTTATATCGGCGATTTGCAGCACGTTACGGTTGGCGTCGGCGGGCCGCCAGCGGAAGACATGCTTGCCGTAATGCCTGTGCCGGATTATCTGGATTGGGATACGTGGGTTGGTCCGGCGTTGTGGCGGCCCTATAACTCGGAGCTTTCGCCGCATTTGAGCTGGGACGGCTTTCCAAACTGGCGAAATCACAGCAGTTTCGGCGGCGGCGGAATGACGGACTGGGGCGCGCATCATTTCGATATCGCCCAGTGGGGCATGCAGATGGATGAGAGCGGGCCGGTCGAAATAATCCCGCCCGACGGCAAGGATTACAAGGTGCTGACGTACAAGTACGCCGGCGGCGTCACTATGACGCGCGACAACGCCAACGGGATACTCTTTGCCGGCGCCAAAGGCAAGGTGGAGACCAATCGCGGATACTTGAAGACGTGGCCCGACGAGCTGAAGGATGTGAAGTTAGGGCCCAATGAGAAACATCTGTATGAGAGCAAGAACCATTATGTTGACTGGCTGGATGCAATCAGGAAGCGGACCAAGCCGATCTGCGATATTGAAGTCGGCTGTCGGTCGGTGAGTGTTTGTCACTTGGGGAACATCGCCTACAAGCTGGGGCGTCCTTTGAAATGGGACCCGCAGCGTGAAGAGTTCATCGGCGATCCTGATGCGAGCAAGCTGCTTTCGCGGCCGTATCGCAGCCCGTGGCACGTTTGAAATTGGTTATTTACTATTTTCTATTAGGTATTAGTTGGGAGTGGTTGATATGAGAACAAGATGTGTTAGTCGGCGTGAGTTTTTGCGAAAAGCGGCCGGCGCCTCGGCGGCGGCAGTGAGTTTCCCGTATATCGTTCCGTCTTCGGTGCTTGGAGCGGACGGCAGCGTGGCGCCGAGCAATCGAATTACGATGGGCTGCATCGGCGTCGGCAGCCAGGGCAGCGGCAATATGGACAACTTCCTCGGCAAGAAGGATGCGCAGGTTGTGGCCGTCTGCGACGTTGACAAGGGCCATCGCGACGGGGCCAAGAAAGCGGTTGACGACAGGTACAAGAATAGCGACTGCAAGACGTACTCTGACTTTCGCGAGCTGATTGCGAGGGATGATATCGACGCGCTGTCACTGGCGCTGCCGGACCAATGGCACTCGATACCGGTTGTGATGGGGGCAAGGGCTGGAAAGGATATGTACGGCGAAAAGCCCCTGGCGCGCACTATCAATGAAGGCAAGGTGATGCGTGATACGGTCAACAAGTACGGCCGGATATGGCAGACCGGAAGCTGGCAGAGGTCGGTGGGCGATTTTCATCGGGCTTGTGAGCTGGTTATCAACGGGCGGATCGGCAAGGTGCAAAAGGTGGAGGTTGGGCTGCCGACGGGCGGCGGCTCCGGGAATAACCCGGTGCAGCCCGTGCCGGAGGGCGTTGACTGGGACTTCTGGCTCGGTCCGGCGCCGTGGGTGCCCTACAGGGGCGTTATTCACTGGGACTGGCGGTGGATGATGGACTATTCAGGCGGGCAGCTCACCGACTGGGCGGGCCATCATATTGATATCGCCCACTGGGGCCTGGGGCTTGATTTGACCGGGCCCGTTGAGATTGAAGGCAAGGGCGAATATCCCAACGACGGGATTTACGATGCCGCGACGAAGTACAAGTTCACCTGCAAGTACGCCAACGGGATGACGATGGTTGTGGCCAATGACCAGCAGCAGCCCAAGGGGATGGGGACCGTGTGGTATGGTGACAACGGCTGGATTCACGTCGATAGAGGCCGGTTCGCGGCCAGCGACGAGAAGATTCTAAAAGAGGTGATTGGCCCGAATGAAATCAAGCTTTACGAGAGCAGGGACCATCACCAGAATTTCCTCGATTGCGTCAAGACCCGCAAGAA
>CAYGZM010000360.1:0-2838 GCA_964354365.1 uncultured Pirellulales bacterium | reverse complement strand
CCGGCGCAAAATGGGACAGCAAGGCCCACGTCGATGGCGTCATCAAAAACCCCACGATCATCGTGGACGGCGAAGTGATTATGGACAAAGGCCGATTCCGCCTTGAGTAAATGACTTGACGCGGTGGGTTTAGGGTCTGGCGTTCTTAGGAACAATGAGCTACAAAATCGTTTCCTGCTGTCCGGTTATTGGTTACAATCCGGTTGTTCGGCGCGAGCATTTATACCTGGAGTGTAAGATGGAATATGCAGTTGGCAAGACGGGGCGGGTAATCGCCGCGAGGCTGTTCGAGGGTGAAGACCTCTACGAGTGCATCGAGGAGCTTGCACGGAAGGAAGACGTCAGGTCGGCGGCGGTGCTCATTACGGGCGGCTTTCGCAAGGCGAGCGTCGTGGTGGGGCCGAAGCAGGAAAAGCCCAGAATCGTCGGCAACTTCAAGGACTTCGCCGGGCCGGGCGAGGTCTTGGGCGTGGGGACGATATACTGCGACGACGAAGGGCCGAAGCTGCATATTCATACGGCAATCGGAAAGGAAAACGAAGTTATGGTCGGCTGTCCTCGCGGCGGGGCGAAGACATTCCTGATACTCGAAGTAACAATAATCGAACTCGAAGGCATCGACGCCTCCCGAAAACTCGACGAACAAACCGGCTTGAAACTCCTGCGATTGTAAGACCGGAGGAAATATATGCCGCGCGGCTATTGCTCCTCGTCGGGAAGCTTTTTGATGCGGCCGAAACAGACGAACGAGACGAGTATCAGGGCTGCACCGGAAATAAAGAGATATGTTTTCAGGCGAGGCTCGCTGCAGCGCGCCAGCCACGCGGGCAGGACCGGCTCGTTCGGCTCCTGCTCGGCCATCTCGGCCAGTGCCTTTTTGGCGGCGGCCAGCTCCTGCGCCGTCGCTCGCGGGTAAACAGTGTTCGGCTCGTTTTGGTCAGCGCCAATGGTGGCCGGGGCGATGCGCTTTATGAGATTCGGGTCATCCTCCAATTGGCGCAGCAGTGCGTAGTAGTCGGCGTTGAGTGAGTCGAGGCGCTGGGTGAGTCGTTCGGCCTGCCTGAGGAAATGCTTGTTTCGATAGTGCCTGACCAGATCGTCACAGAGGACCGAGCCGCCCATCGCCGCGGCGCCGATACTGAAAAAGACGACAAACAAAAGCGTTCGAATGACGTTTTGCCCCTGCATAGCCCAGAGTACAAAAAAGCTGCTAAAAAAATCGCGGCAGGCGCAATTTCTCCACTCCGTTGAAGTCGTGCGCCTGCCGACGCCAATCGTGTTATCGAGTTCTATTTGAACATAAATCCAGCGTATCGAGCGGCTGGCCCAAGGTCCTCGTTTATCCTGAGCAGTTGGTTGTACTTGCAGATTCTGTCGGTCCTGCAGAGCGAGCCGGTCTTTATCTGTCCGACGCCCGACGCCACGGCCAGGTCGGCGATGGTGGTATCCTCTGTTTCGCCGCTTCTGTGGCTTATGACGGCGGTCCAGCCAGCCCTGCGAGCCATATTGATCGCCTCGAACGTCTCGGTTAGCGTGCCTATCTGGTTGAGCTTAATCAATATCGAGTTGGCGCAGCCAAGCTCGATGCCTTTGGCGAGGCGTTTGGTGTTGGTTACAAAGAGGTCGTCGCCGACCAGCTGGATTTTGTCGCCTATCGTTTTGGTGAGCTTTTTCCACCCGTCCCAGTCGTCCTCCGCCAGCCCGTCCTCGATTGATATGATAGGGTACTTGTCCACCCATTTGGCCCAATGCTTGACCATTTCATCGGACGTGACTTTTTTGTTCGGGGCGGACTTGAAGAATTTGTACGTCTTTGTCTTTTCGTCGAACATTTCCGTGGAGGCGGGGTCCAGCGCGATTGAGATGTCCTTGCCGGGTTTGTAGCCGGCCTTTGTGATGGCGGTGGTGACAACTGCCAAAGCCTCTTCGTTGGTCGCCAGCGAGGGTGCAAAGCCGCCTTCGTCGCCGACCGAGGTGGAGCAGCCCTTCTTGGCGAGCACCGATTTGAGGGTGTGGAACACCTCGGCGCCCATTTGCAGGGCCGTGGGGAAGTCCTTGGCGCCGGTGGGCATAATCATAAATTCCTGGAAATCGACGTTGTTGTCCGCGTGTTTTCCCCCGTTGAGGATGTTCATCATCGGGACGGGCAGGATGTTCGCATTGCAGCC
This sequence comes from uncultured Pirellulales bacterium, assembly GCA_964354365.1. Taxonomy (GTDB): domain Bacteria; phylum Planctomycetota; class Phycisphaerae; order Sedimentisphaerales; family Anaerobacaceae; genus CAYGZM01. Next base: position 670 of record CAYGZM010000360.1, on the reverse strand, counting down.
GCCGAGGTATCGGTACAAGGGCAGGCCTGAGGCGTCGGCGGCGGCCTTGGCGGCGGCCAGCGAGACGCCCAATATCGCGTTGGCGCCCAACTTGCCCTTGTTGGCCGTGCCGTCCAGCTCGATCATCAAGGCGTCGAGATCTTCCTGCTGCAGGGCGTCCATACCGAGGACCTCCGGGGCTATAACCTCATTGACGTTCTTGACGGCCCCGGCGACGCCCTTGCCCAAGTAGCGACCGGCCTTCTTGTCGCGCAGCTCGACGGCCTCGTAGGCGCCGGTGCTGGCGCCGGAGGGCACGGCCGCCCTGCCGAACGAGCCGTCATCTAATAATACATCAACCTCGACGGTAGGGTTGCCGCGGGAATCGAGTATCTCTCTTGCCGTCACATCAACTATCGTTGTGAACATTTCTGCGTCCTTTCTGTTACCGTATTCTGAAATTGCTACTTTTCGCCCTTTCTGGGGGATTATCCAGAAGAGATTACAGGTTTTGACCAGGTACGTCAAGGGTAGGGTTCGTATTTCGTATTTCGTATCTCGTCCCGGTGGGGCGGGGGAATTGGGTTTGTTTGGCTTTGTTTTGAATAATGTTCGTCGTTCATTGTTCGTTGTTCGTTGGCATAAGCCTTTGTTCTTGCTGTACTTATGTTTATATTGCCCATTTTGAAAT
>CAYGZM010000359.1:0-2844 GCA_964354365.1 uncultured Pirellulales bacterium | reverse complement strand
GGTCGGGATGACAGGGAGCGGGGAAGTGGTTACAATGTTGGGGGCGTTGGATAGGCGGTGAGTTTCGGCCTGATGATGTTGGCAGTGAATCGGGAGCTATGGTTATGAATAGTTACAGGAAAGAGCTTTGGTTTGATGTGCGGAACAGGCGGGAGTTCATAAATATCACGCCGGAGGTTGAGGAGTGTCTGCGGGAGAGCGGGATCAAGGAAGGCTTTGTGCTCTGCAACGCGATGCACATTACAGCGAGCGTTTTTATAAACGACGATGAGCCGGGGTTGCATCACGACTTCGAGGTGTGGCTGGAGAGGCTGGCGCCGGAGAAGCCGTATTCGCAGTATCGGCACAACGGCTTCGAGGACAACGCTGATGCGCACTTGAAGCGCAGCGTGATGGGCAGGGAGGTGGTGGTGGCGGTGACGGCGGGCAAGCTGGACTTCGGGCCGTGGGAGCAGATATTCTACGGCGAATTCGACGGCAAGAGGAAGAAAAGGGTCCTTGTGAAGATTATCGGGGAGTGAAACGGCCGACTTCACAGATAGGCACGAATTGACACGGCTCCTGAGGTCTGGATTGCCGCCCTTAGGCAAGGCCCCCGCGGCGGGTTTGCCCGGGGCGGGTTATGCGCGGGAGCGACACGGGAGTTGCCGGCCAAGAACCGTGACTGAGTCACCTCTGGGGCGACGGGGCAGTCACGGGCAATCTGGGTCTTTTGAACAGGAAGAACCAGCTGCCGTCTTTTTCCTGGCGCGTCCAGAATAACTCCCAGCCCTTTTCACCGAGGGCGTTCAACAGGTCTAATTCAAGAGTATCAGCCTCAGAGTCCGGCGCCGCGTCCACGGCACTATCATTAAGACCCATTTCCACCAGAAATTGGCGCATGTGAGTTCTGTAGAAGTGTCCGGTCGCGTCCTGCCAGGACCAAACGTACTCGCCGTTACGATAGACGCGCCCGCGGTACACGCCATATTCCCATCGGGTGACATTTGAGCCATCGGCTTGCTGGCCTCGGCTTCTCTGGGCCAGGACGCCTCCGGCGCATGCTATGGCGATTACTGTCAGGATAATCAAAGGTTTCTTTGTCATTATCATACTCCTGTAGAGTAGATAGTTGTTTGAAGTGCGAGAGAAAAAGGACACAACTGCGTTAGCGAAAACCGACGCGTTTACTACGAAATCTCAAAAATCCAATGAGCGTATCGGGCTCAACCGGCCGGTTGATTATGGGAGACATCCGGTGGCAGGTCAAGGATATTTGCAGGGGAGCATTGCGTTTTGGCTCACCTAACGATAGGGTTAGATGCGTTTGGCTGTTTTGGTGACTCGAATTTGGTGGTTCGATGGAGCTGTTTTTTTTCTTAGTTGGCGTCGTAGGGATATCGCTTTCGGGAGTGATGGCGCCGGGGCCGGTGACGGCGACCACGATTGTGATGGGGTCGCGGAATCGGTGGGCCGGGGAGCTTATCGCGGTCGGGCACGGGATTGTCGAATTTCCTTTGATGGTTTTGATCGTGGTGGGGATGAACAGGATACTGGAATCTCCCGCGGTCAGGATTGTAATCGGGCTGGGAGGAGGCGTCTTTCTGCTGATAATGGCGGTCCAGATTCTAAGGAGCCTGCGGAGCCTTCCCGAGCAGCAGGCCAGGACGGTGAAGGGGGCGCCGGTAATGGCGGGCATCGTGCTGACTGCGGGCAACCCTTGTTTTCTTGTATGGTGGGCGACGATAGGGCTTGGCCTTGCGACTCGTGCGGGGGAGCTGGGGATATGGGCGTTCGCGCTTTTTGCGGTGGTGCACTGGCTGTGCGACTTGTTATGGCTGGGGGCGCTATCGTGGGCGAGCTTCAAAGGCTCGGCGCTGTTAGGCCGGCGGAGTTTGCGAGTCGTGCTTATTATTTGCGCGGCGGCGCTTGTTGTGTTCGGGGCGATTTTTATGTATGGTGCAGGCAGTATGTTGATTAAGAGGCTGTGACGGATTCACACGGCCGTCCCGATGGAGGAAATCCAGCGGTTCCAGAAGGCGAATCTGGACAAGCAGAATTAGAACCCAGGGTAAAACCCTGGGCTAAATATATGGGTTGCGGAGCACATTTTGGCGTGTCATGCCAATGGGCTCATGGTCGCTGGGGGAATCTCGCCAGGTTCAGCGTCTGTATCTGCGGCGCAGCGCGGTTTGGGTGGTTTTTGTGGGGCGCTTTTGACCCTCGGACTCTCTATGTTCAGGATTTGCTTCACATTGTACCTGGCTAAGGCGGCGCGCTGGGACTGGACTATCTGATCGAGCTTGTCGGCTGGATCCGGGGCCGACTGGGCGAATCCGGCGGCGGCGACGGCGTCGGTTATGTCCGACAGTCTGATATTTGCGGGGTCCCTGGCGGGCAGAAAACCTATCTTAGGCTCGGAGGTCTTTGCGATGAGTCTTTTGCGGACAAGATGGTCCAGTATTTTCTGGCCAAACTCGCCGGGTATGTCCAGGCTGCTGCATACAACTTCGGCTTCGACCGGCGCGCTGTTTTGTTCGAAGGCCGTGGCAATGGCTCGCACAACGTTGATGGCCGTGACGTCATTGGCGATGAAGCGCTCGTCTGTTTTTCTGGCGGCGGCCATCTCAGCGGCGTCGAGGGTCTTGAGGTGCTGCGTGGTAAAGGTCAACTGCAGGCCGAACAGGACAATGAGCCAGGTGATAAATATCCAAAAGACGGCGAGAGGCACCAGTCCGACGACGCCATAGACCTTGCTGTAGGGGATGAACCCGGTGACATACTCGCCGAATCCCCACTTTGCCGGGGTCCAGACGAGTGCGGCGACGGCGGCGCCCCACATAGCAGCCTTTGCCTGGACCTTGG
>CAYGZM010000358.1:0-2854 GCA_964354365.1 uncultured Pirellulales bacterium | reverse complement strand
TACTCCCGGTCGCTGATTGCCGGCTGGCTGAGCACGTAGTACAGGTAGTCGTTCTTGCGAATCTCAGCCCGCAACTGCTCAATTCTTTTTCTCACATCTTTGGCCATGACAGTCAAAGTTATATGCGGTTTTGGGCATTTTTTCAAGACCGCGAATTAGCCGTTGAGATTTGGCAGGTATCCTGGATGAAGCCAACGCAAATGCGGTTACTTCTTCGGATCGAAGTCCGGCACAGACCCTATTCTATCTTCCTCTCCTCGGACCCAGTCGTACACCCACGCAGCCGCCACCGCCCCAAGCACCGGCGCAGTCACGTACAGCCACAATACCTCAATGCTCCGCCCCCCAGCAAACAATGCCGGCCCGAGCGACCGCGCGGGATTCATCGACGCCCCGCAGCACTTGCCCGCCGCGAGGCAGTCAAAGCACACCGTCGCCCCTATCGCAAGCCCCGTGACGCCGATCGGCGCGCGCCGGTCCGTCGCCACCGCCATTATTACGAACATCAGAAAGAACGTCAGAAGCACCTCCATCCCGAAGGCGTTTAACAAATTCGTCGCCACCGGCACCGTCGCCCCGAATCCGGCCTCGCCGGCCATCTCCCGGCCATAGGTGACCGCATGCGCCGCACTGGCGCATACGGCGCCCAGAGACTGTACAGCAAGATACGGCCCTATGTGCCGGGCCGGAAACCGCCCATTCGCAGCGAACCCGATTGTCACCGCCGGATTGAGATGAGCACCGGAAATCCCCCCCGTCACATAAACCATACACATCACTACGCCGCCGAAGGCCAGCGCCACTCCAACGTGCGTGATATCCGAAGAATACTTGTGATGTGCGATGCACGCTCCGCAGCCTATAAACACCAGCGCGAACGTCCCGACGAATTCAGCCGCATACTTCCTCAAATGCCCCGTCAGTTCGAACATGCTCGGCCCTCTGACTTCAGTCTGTCAATCTCGGCAACAACACGTTCACTGACCACCTCCACGGCGGCAAGCTCCGAGTCGGCCAGCCTTCTCCTCGCCTCTCTCCTAATCTTCAGGCATTTGCCTTTGATAAGCTCCGGCACGGACAAACTCGCAGCCGCACTGCCCCCCCGCAGCTTCAGAGCATAGCCTGCACAGCATTCTTTGCACCCCTCTACAACCACTACCGGGCACATCCTGATCATATCGATGTCTTCCTGCACCCCCTTGACCAGCGCAGGCAGACAGACTAACACGGTATCGTCCGGCTTGAGGTCCTCACACACCCGATACGCAACCTGGCGCGCAATCGTGCCCACAACCTGACCTACCCCCGTGCAGGCTAATACCGCAACTTTTCCCCCGTACATCATTTCGCTCCAAATATAACCAGACGGAAAACCACAAACAAGCGCAGCGCATAAGATACCGCGATCCTTGCTATCTGACAACCATCTTCTTATCCGGCCAGATTCCCGCGGAGGCGCGTCTTCGATTCGGGCTGACGTGCCGCTGGGCAGAAAAAGGCCGCACCCTGTGCATTTTCTTGAAACATCCGCAACCGGACGATAGTATACTTTCGAGAAATGCCCTACTTTGCCCGTAGGTATTTTCGTGATTGGAGCGATTATGATTCTGAGAAGCTCCGTATTTCTTCTAACCCTGACACTGCTGGGCGCTGTTTCCATTGCGTCCGAGACCTCCCAAGCTCCGGACCCCAACAATCCGGTCCGGCTTGAAGACTACCTTCGATACGCGGCCCTGAACAATGCCGCGCTCAAGGCAAGCTTCGAGACCTGGAAGGCCGCCGTCGAAGCCGTCCCCCAGGCCAGAGCACTGCCGGACCCAAAATTCACCTACGGCTATTTCATCAGAGAAATGGACACGGAGCAGCAGTTTGAGCTGATGCAGGAGTTCCCGTGGTTCGGCACAATCAGGGCTCGAACCGACCAAGCCGCGGCAAGTGCAAACGCCGCACAAAAACGATACGAGGCAAAGAAGCTCGAACTCTTCCAGCAGGTCAAGCACGCCTTCTACGAATATGGCTATCTGGCCAAAGCGATTCAAATCGCCAATGAAAGTCTCGACCTCATAAAGCACTTCGAGGAGGTCGCCCGCACAAAGTACGCCGGCGCCACAAGCTCGCACCCCGACGTCATCCGCGCCCAGATCGAGCTGGCCATTCTCGAAGACCGCCTCAAGTCCCTAAAAGAGCTAAGGCCCGCAATAACCGCCGAGCTAAACGGCATCCTCAACCGCCCCGCCGACGCCAATCTGCCCTGGCCGCAGCCGCTCCAATACCAACAGACATCAATCGACTTCACAAAGCTCTACGCCCTGATTGTTCAAAACAATCCCGACCTCAAAGCCGTTGATTACGAAATCGAGGCCATGAGGAACGCGGAAATGCTCGCAAAAAAGAGATCCCTGCCCAACATAGGGGTCGGCGTAAGCTTCATGGACACCGCCCAGGCCACGGCTTCGGGCATGAGCAGCGACCGCGAGAACCCCATCCTCGCAACGGTGTCGCTAAACCTGCCGATATGGACCGAGAGTTACAAAGCCGCCGAGCGCCAGGCAAGGGCAATGTTATTGGGGACAAGGCAGGAGAAAATCCAGCTCGAAAACACCCTCGGCGCCGAGGCCCGCCAGTTATTGTACGAATTCGACGACACCGCGAGAAAGATCCGCCTTTATAGAGACATCATAATCCCGAAGACAAAAGAGATGGTCCTGGCCTCGGAGTCCGCTTATCAGGCCGCCACCATCGATTTCCTGAGCCTGATAGACGCGCAGGATAAGCTTCTTAATTACGAGCTGCTTTATGAGCGGGCCGCCGCAGAAAACGCCCAGAACCTGGCCAAGCTCGAAAGACTGGCCGG
>CAYGZM010000357.1:0-2858 GCA_964354365.1 uncultured Pirellulales bacterium | reverse complement strand
TTGTAGTTGAAACCCGCTGCTATGTTGAATTGCACCGTCCTGTGCGGATTGTAGTAGCAATTGTCCTCAAACTTCAGCTCAGAAACGACGGCCCGGTAAACTTCATCCGACATATAGGTGCCGATGGTGAGTATTCCTCGCTCAGCCGAATAGGATTCGGCTGCATCAACCACGATGTTCTTCCTGAAAATGATCCTCCTCGGATCGTCGGGGAATTTCTCGTTCCTCCATCCGATTGTCGGATTCATCTGGAAACCCGAGGAATTGTAAATGGTGTTGTATTCGAAGACCTGGTTGACCTGATGAGTCACTCCGCCAAAGTCCCTGCTGCTTATCCCGCCTCCGCCTATAATGATGTTGTGATGGAAGTGCGTATTGGCCGTGCCCGATCCGAACGCAAAGAATTTGCAGTTCTTAAAAACATTGTTGTAAGCTCGAAAATAGGCATCCGGGACTCTCGAAGCGTGCTTGTATTTGATTCCGCCGCCGGACAGTCTGTCGGACAAGGGCAGGGATTGATAGACAAGGCAGTCGTGAATGGCAATATTGCCGCCCTCCATCCCGCCGAATATGACCACGTTCGTGCTGTTCTCAGTGGCCCTGCCGTCGGTATCGGCGCAGGTCCGGTCGTAGTTGTCGTTGAAAACACAATCGTGAATCTCAACGTTCCAGCAGTCGGTTATGTACAATCCCGCAATGTTGTTATTATCGACTCCATCCGTGTCGTGGATATGGACGTTATGCACTTTGATTTCTTTGGACTCATCCAGGCTGATCCCGCGCCCGTAAGCATTCTTAACTTCAATGCCCTCAACTTCCCAGCCGCTCGACTGAAAGACAGACAAACCGAACCCTTGTCCCTTGGCGTCTATTATGGGCTTGTGCCCCGGATAAGCCCTGATTTGAAACGGCCCGTTCTTTTCTGCCCGCATGCCTCTGAAGTAAGCAACAAATGATCCGCCGCCCGTCGGACCTTTGTTCCATTCGCCGGGATGGAGCATCTCGCTATAGACCCCGCTCATAAGGTAGATGCAGTCGCCGCTCTTCAATTCTATCCAGCCGGCAGGCCTGTAATCGGGCTGGTAGTAGGAGATAGCGTTCCTAAACGATTTCCAGGGAGCACTTGCGCTTCCATCGTTGCTGTCGCTCCCGTTCGCGGGATCAATGTAATAATCCTGTCCTCTTGCATCGGCCAGAATCGCCAGGACTCCCAGAATGCAGCAGAAGAGCGGCAGTCGCTTTGCGGTCCCAGCCGCCTCGGCCTTGAACGCACCCGAAAATTGTCGTCGCTGCGCCATAGTAAGCTCCTTTCGCAGCCATACTATACCACAGTCTCTTACTTCACTGGCAGGATTAAATCAAATTGGGCACGGTGCGCATCGAGGACGGAACAAAGAAGCGGCGCTCTTCACCGACATCCGGGTTGTATCTTCTTTCAATGGATTCGGAATGAGTTCTGCAAAATTGCAGGTAATCAACAAAACGATTTTTTCTTTTCTAAGTAGGCCTAACCTGCAATTTTGCAGAAGCCTTTGGTTCTGGAACGTATGGAATCGCTATGTGCCGAGGGTGGGCCAGAATGTGCCGACGGTGGATTCTATGACGAAAAGGCTGTGAGCACGCAACTCACAGCCCTTTCCATTAGAGGATACTATGTCTAATGTTTCGTGTTTCCGCCTATTTGGGCGTCTCTTCGATCTGCAGCGTCTCAACGTCGGGGCTGAACTTGATTTGCCCGGAGCTTTCAAACCACTGTTCCCAGGCCGCTATTGCCTGTTCCTTGTCTTCGGCGGCGGCAAGTTTTGTGATTCTACTTTTCATGATTATTCTCCATATACTCGGCTGAACTACAGCCGCTTCTGTTCGCATTGACTCGTCGAACGCCGATAGAGCATCATTGACCATTTTGCTGTCGGCTTCTGAGCCAACCTCACATATCAGTAACGAACGTCCGTCACTTATCTAACGATTCAACGGCCCATTTGGGTATAAAAAAACGTGGCCCTCAACAGTTTTGGGTGCTTCGAACTGACAAGATATGGCCTGGTTCAAAAATGGCTGATTTTGGGTAACAGTGGAGAGCCGGTAGAGGAATCTACGGCTTAGGCCGTAGTTCCGGGCCAAGTGGCTGAGCGGTTCAGTCCGGGCGAGGACTTGGAGCCAGAGGTTCTTTCTCCCGATTGGCCCAAGACGAAATGCCGCGGACATTTTTTCGCGCAAGAAATGTGTTTGCCTATGTGTAGATGTATCGGCGGGAGTCGGTGATTTTATCGCATATACTCCCTTCAAGTGTTACCCGGAATTGAACCAGGCCCAAAAAAAAGGTCGCGCCGTTCAAGGCGCGACCTTCTTTATCACCTGAAGTTTATCAAACCGGGATACAACCCGTGGCGCAAGGCGCCGCCGGCCGGCAAAACCGAATTCGCCTTAGTCTTTGCCCGGAATCGCAGCCACGTCGTCCGGAGGAGCGGTCACAGGACCCTTCTCGAAGTCCTCGGCAGTCGGCTTGACGGTGAGGTTGTACAATTCCGAATCCTTGTTCTCCATCATATCGGACCACTTGATGAGCTTGCCTGTGTACGTGGCTATACGGCCCATGATCGCCGTGAGTGTCGATTCAGCGACGTTGCGCGCCTCATTGAGCGGCTTGCCCTCGATGATGCTGTTAAGCAAATCGACGTGCTCCTGAACGTAAGGTCCGCCAAACTCGGGGAAATCAGGCGCGTTAACCTTTTTATCGCTTGGACTATAGACGAAGTCCTCCCAGACGCCTCCGTCCGTGCCGTTAATCTGCCGGCACATACTATGGATGTGAACGCCGTCGCCATAGTCGTAATCTATGCTGTGGAAATCGAACT
>CAYGZM010000356.1:0-2869 GCA_964354365.1 uncultured Pirellulales bacterium | reverse complement strand
AGCTCCTCCAGCAGGCCGGCTACCAGACCGCCGTCATCGGCAAATGGCACTTAAAGAGCGAGCCTTCCGGCTTCGACTATTGGAACATCCTGCCCGGCCAGGGCCGCTACCACGACCCCATTATGAAAGAAATGGACAAGGACGAGAAAACCCACAAAGGCTTCTCCACGGACATCATAACCGACCTTTCTCTTGAATGGCTAAAGAAGCGCGATAAGCAAAGGCCCTTCTTCCTGATGACCCACTTCAAAAGCCCCCATGCCCCCTGGCACTTCGCCGAAAAACACGCCGACCTCTACGGCGACGTCGAAATCCCCGAACCCGAAAGCCTCTGGGAAGACAAGTCTCATCGCTCACCCGGCTCAAGGGACTACGGCTTGACCGTCAGCGAAACGCTCGTGTCGCGAATGCAGGAGCCGAACTACCCCACCGGGCCGCTCGACACCACCGATATGGACGAAAGGCAAAAAACCCGCGCCGCATATCAGAAATACCTCAAAGACTACCTCCGCTGCGTAGCGGCCATCGATGAAAACGTCGGCAAGCTGCTCGACTTCCTGAGCAACGAAAAACTGGACGCCGACACCGTCGTCATTTACACCTCCGACCAGGGCCTCTTCCTCGGTGAGCACGACTACATCGACAAGCAATGGATGTACGAAGAATCCCTGCGAATGCCCTTCCTTGTCCGTTATCCCAAAGAGATCAAGCCCGGCGCAGTAAACGACGACATCATTATCAACGCTGATTTCGCACCGACATTTCTCGATTATGCCGCCGCGCCGGCCCCTTCAGATATGCAGGGCACAAGCTTCCGCTCCAATCTGCAGGGAAGAACGCCCGAAGACTGGCGAACGTCGATGTACTATCGCTACTGGCAGCACGGCGACAGACCCGCTCACTACGGACTGCGGACAAAGCGCAACAAGCTCATCTTCTTCTATGGCCTGCCCCTCGATATGAAAGGCGCCGACAAAGAGCCGACAAAGGTCGGCTGGGAGCTTTACGACCTCAAGGCAGACCCCTTTGAGCTCAACAACGTGTACAACCACCCCGCCTACGACAAGGTCCTCAAGAAGCTCAAAGCCGAGCTCCTCGAAAAGAAAAAGCAGCTCGGCGACACCGACGACAAATACCCCGAGATGCTCGAACTGGTCAAAAAGCACTGGTAACTTGGATTGTGGGCCGACCTTCCGCCTGCCGCGACGCCAAAGGCGCCTGGTCCGGCGGCAAACTCCCCTTCAAACACCCCTGCCCCAACAGGACCGAACCCAAAGCCCCCTGAGAACAATAGAAGAGCGAGAGAGCACACGCAGGAGCAGAGACGAGGATCACTCAATTTGAATCACCGCAACATCCTCGGCCTCAAGTGCAAGTTGTGCTTTACCGGCACTCCAACTGACAGCCATATCGTGTAGCAGTTCACGGCTCTTCGCAGGCGTATCTCCTTCGATTGTTATTATCACGGTCCGGCGCTGGTTGCTGTCATTAAAGACCGTAAGGTATCGCTCCCCAAACCGCTCGACATAGACGTTCTCATCGCTCGAATAAGCCCTCGTGACCGGCTCCCACCCCGCCTCGGCAACCACCTTGCACAGCGGAACGTACTTCTTAAACAGCTCGCGGTCCCGCTCGTAGAGCTCAGGGCGGGTAAAATAATGTCCCTGCGAGGCGTTGTGACTGAAAAAGCCCGGAAACATCCCGTAAGCAAGAGACCGTTTCATATACTTCTCGACAAGCTCGTGTGAGAATTGCTCGAACGGGGTGTTCATCAAAAAACAATATGGCTTGCCTTTGCACATCGCCCGGCGGTAAAGCAGCTCCCCGTCCGACATCGGCCGCCACTGCCCGCCCGGATTCCAGTCGGTTTCCGTACCCATAACATCCAAGAGCGGCGCAAGCCAGCACAATCGAATCGGCGTGGAATTGGCCATCATCAGTTTGCCCATACCGTGAACGTCACGCTCAATCCCACGCACGTACTCAAACGCAATCAGCCCACGAAAAATGGCCACCTTGCGAGTGTCGAGCGAAAATGTCAAAGCTGTTTCGGCAATGCCAAAGTGCTCTCGCCTGAAGTCAAGCTCGTCCGTGACATACCCCTCGCTTGAATCGACATACTCCCCATCCAAATCGGCGCTGCGCTTCGGACCGTATAGATTCTCACGAAGTTCCGCATTCCACTTGTTCTTAAAGTCCGTGACCTCGCCCCGCACCCCCGGCATCGAGTTAATGCTCCAGACCGCCCCGTCGCACCACGGCGTATCGTGCAGCTGGGCTGGAAACTGACCTGCCTCGTCGTGATAGCCGCTGTTCAGAAGCGCCTTGGCGTGCACGTGACCCTTTTCACCGGCAAGGCGCTTCGCCTCGGCCAACGCCGCCGCAAGCGCACGAGGCATCTCTTTGGGCATCGGCATCCACCACGTCATCGGCTCGGTATAGCGGAAAGTGATTACCCCGTGCTCATCATCCCACTTTGTCTCGTCCGTGCCCTCCTTGAACGCAAAACCAAAGTCCTCCCACCCCTTCACCCCGCTGATCTTCGCAAAAGGCATCCACACACCTTGTTGCGAGATTCGACGCTCAAAACCTTCCGGAAACAGCTCATAGTATCTCGCCAGGGCGGAACGAAACTGCCATTTCGCCTCGAACTCGAATTCACAGAAGCGCAACTGAGCCTTCGGCTTCTCAGGAGCAAGGCCTATATCGTACGCAAGGAACAGCTCCTTCGTCCCGGCGTTGTACCCCACGCGGAAAAAGGCCGGCCGGGCCATATCAATCCCAAGTCCAATGCCCCTGCTTCCTGTTGTCACTGCCGCAAAAGGATAACGCGACAGCCGACCGTTCGCCCCGGCCGAGAAGCTCGATG
>CAYGZM010000355.1:1196-2880 GCA_964354365.1 uncultured Pirellulales bacterium | reverse complement strand
CTTTTTGGAATTTTTGGCGATGCCGAAGCAGTACAGAAGACTTTTTTTGGATTGTATAGTCTTCAACATCGCGGGCAGGAGTCGGCAGGAATAGCTTCCAGCGATGGTAACCTTATCCGGTGCTACAAAAGTATGGGTACGGTAGGCAGGGTTTTTCGCAGCGGTTCGGGTCTTTTGGAGAAATTGACTAATCCAATAGCGATCGGCCATGTGCGATATTCGACAACAGGTTCGTCAAAATTTGCTAACAGCCAACCGCTTTTGAGTGAATATTCCCGTGGTCAGGTGGCAGTGGCGCATAACGGCAATCTTGTTAACGCGCAGCTTCTGCGGGATGAATACGAGGCATACGGCAGCATCTTCAAATCTACCAGCGATACCGAAGTAATTACTCACCTGCTCGCCAAGCCCACGCACATTAGCAAGCCCGATCCACTGGCACATGTATTGAACCATCTGCAGGGAGCATATTGTTTGTTATTCTTGTTTGATAACCGCATTGAAGCAGCCAGGGACCCTTATGGTGTTCATCCCTTGTGTATTGGCCAAACCGAGCAAGGCTGTTATGTTGTTGCCAGTGAAAGCTGTGCTTTCGATGCCATAGGCGCGAAATTCCTTCGTGAAGTCGAGCCGGGCGAAATTGTTACGCTGGATAAAAAAGGGGTAAATAGCAGGTTCTTTGTAAAGCGAGGCACTGTAACACCGGCCCACTGTATCTTTGAGCATATTTACTTTGCCAAGCAGAACAGTACCTTTTTTGGTGAAAATGTACACGAGTTTAGAAAAAAGCTCGGAAGAAGACTTGCAATAGAACATCCTGTTGATGCCGACGTTGTGATACCTGTTCCTGACTCAGGCACTTCGGCCGCTATAGGATATTCGGAGCAAAGCAAGATACCCTTCGATATGGGGCTTGTAAGAAGTCACTACGTCGGCAGGACATTTATCTCGCCGGACCAGAAATTAAGGGAGCTGGAGGTCAAGCTTAAGCTGGCGGTGGTAAAGGAAGCTGTGGTGGGCAAACGGGTCGTCGTGGTGGACGATTCAATAGTCCGGGGGACGACTACAAGAGGCAAAATCAGGACGCTGCGAGAGGCCGGTGCAAAGGAAATTCATATGCGAGTCAGTTGTCCGCCAATCAGGCATCCGTGTTTTTACGGGGTGGATTTCCCGACAAAAGAGGAGCTGCTGGCAAATAACCGCAATCTGGAGCAAATCAAAGAATTTCTCGATGTGGACAGTGTCGGTTATATGTCACTCGAAGGATTACTATCGTGCGCAGTCCTTCCGGAAGAGCATTATTGTACCGCCTGCTGGAACGGCAAATACAAAATACCGGTCGATACGGCGGTAAATAAGTTCGCTATGGAACACTATCAAACTTATATGTTTGATGACTGGAACCAGACAAATGGGTGAGTATCTCAGTTATGAACAATCCGGCGTAAGTATCGATGCCAACGACGAGATGGTTGAGCAAATCTATTCGTCGCTGACCAGTACTTTTGGCCCGCGAGTTATGGAACTTAAGGGCGGCTTTGCAGGACTGTTTCGGCTGGATTATGACGAAAGGCTTTTTAAGAGAAATTACAAGAGCCCTGTCCTTGTGGCCTGTACCGATGGTGTAGGCAGCAAGGTACTACTGGCCAGCATGATCAAAAAATTCGATACCGTCGGAATCGAC
>CAYGZM010000355.1:0-1186 GCA_964354365.1 uncultured Pirellulales bacterium | reverse complement strand
TGTGGCGATGAATGTCAACGATATGCTGGTCCAGGGTGCCGAACCGCTGTTCTTTCTGGATTATCTGGCAGTTCACAAATTAGAGCCGGAAATAATCGTGGAGATGGTAAAGGGGATAGCCGCCGGCTGCCGATTAGCCGATTGTGCGCTGATTGGCGGCGAAACCGCTGAAATACCTGACATCTACCGCGAGGGCGATTTCGATATGGCTGGCTTTGCCGTTGGTGTAGCAGAACGAAAAAAAATCATCACCGGTAAAAATGTCAGGGTCGGCGACCATATCCTTGGATTGGCATCCAGCGGTCTGCACAGTAACGGGTATGCGCTTGTTCGCAATATCTGTTTTAAGAAGGCCGGCCTGAAAATGACCGACAGGATAGACCAGCTCGATGGTGCTGTGCTGGGTGATGTGCTGCTGGAGCCGACGCGGATATATGTTCGGCCGATAGTAAAGCTGTTATCACAATATAAGGTCAAGCAAGTTGTTCATGGGATGGCACATATTACCGGCGGGGGCCCGGTCGGCAATATTCCCCGGGTTCTGCCGAGGGATTGCGATGCAGTGATGAAAAAGGAAAGTTGGCCGAGACATAAGATATTTACATTTCTGCAAGAAACAGGTCCTGTCGAAGAAGAGGAGATGTTTAGAGTCTTTAATATGGGTATAGGATTTGTGTTGATAGTGGCTGAGGATTTCGCCGATTCGATAGCGAAAAAACTGGCGGGATTCGGTGAGCAGGGCTATAGAATAGGCAGAATTACCACAGGCACCGGTAAAGTGGTATTAAAGTAGAGAATGACTTTGATGAGTGAAAATAAGCTCTCCAGACGAAATTTTATAAAAAGTGTTGTAAGTACCGCCATCGGCTCAATAACATTTCCGTACATCGTCCCTGCGCCTTCACTGGGTAAAGGGGTTGCTATAGCACCGAGCAATCGTATCACATTAGGCTTTGTCGGCCTCGGCGACCACGGTATACATATGAATCTGATGAATTTCCTGAACCTATCGGATGCACAGGTTGTCGCTGTCTGCGATGTCAATAGGGAGGGGCCTAATATCGGCTATGGAAGAATTAAAACCTGCGGTCGAGAGCCTGCAAAAAGGATTGTCGAAGAACATTACGGCTCGCAGAAGGATTCCGTCTGGAAAGGCTGTGCCGCCTACAGTGATTTTCGAGAATTG
>CAYGZM010000354.1:0-2890 GCA_964354365.1 uncultured Pirellulales bacterium | reverse complement strand
CGCCGGGGTTGGGAATAATCCCGCTGTCGTCCCAGCCGGGCGAGCCGCCGACATAGGCGCTCGCTCGCCAGGAATCTTTTCCGCCCCAGCTATTTACATCGGCGTTAGCCGGGTCTATTATGGTCAGGGAAAAGCCGTTGCCGTCGGTGATTGGGCGCCAGTCATCGCCGTACTTGAAGTCCAGAATAGTCTGACCGAGAGCATCCTCCAGCCTGATTCGCTCGCCGGCGTTTTCCAGGCTGCCGGTGTATTCGCCCGCGATAATGCCCGAGAACGCCGGGTGCGCCGCGGCAAAGGCCGCCTGATTTCTGACAACGACGATGTGGTTGTTGCGGGCCACTTGCACGGTGGGGAAGGTGAAGTCGATGCCGTTGGTGAACCTGACCATGTTCAGATTGATGGTTCCGCTGCCGATGTTCTTCAGCTCAATGTACTCCTCATTTGGATCGTTCGGATCGCCGGTATCCTGCGGATGGTACATAATCTCGGTAATCCGCAGACTGTCCGCCACCGGCCCCACGCCGAATACCGCTTCGTTCAGTGCGCTCCACTGACTGTTGTAGAACGTTCTTGTTTTGACCCTCCTGCTTTCGCTCAGGGTGAACGGGCCCGTGTATTCGATGGCGCCTGGATTCCTGCCGCCCCACAACAGCCTTGGGTCGGAGCCGTTTGTTGTGTACAGGACGGGCCTGCTAAGGGAGCTCTGGTCGATAGTCTTGCCGAGCAGCCTCGGCAGCACAATCATATCGGTGCTGCCGGTCGAGATGTTAATCCCGTGTATAGCGAGCAGATTTCGCCCGACAGTCAGCTCGTCCTTGAAGCCGGTAATGTCAAACGTCTCAAAAGTGCTGCTCGCTTCGTGGCTCCCCGCTGTAGCCGTGCCTGGTATCTCATTGCTCACATTGTCGCTTCTATAAACTCTTGCACCGTTAAGGTAGGCGACGAAGCCGTCATCATATCTCATCTGAAGCTCCAGCTTGTCGAATTCCTTGCCGCCGTCCCAATCGAACTCGATGCGAACAAAAACGGATGTGCTTTTGTTGTACATCTGGTTGAGAACATCCGTGTCGATCCAGCTCTCATACCCGCTGCTTGTCTCGTAGCCGACGCCTGTTCCGGTTGTGCCGTCGGTCCATTTGGAGTCGGGCGTGAAAGCCTTCTCGGTCCACGCGAGTGCGAGCCTGTTATCTATGGGCACGTGGACGCGGGCCAAGGCGCCCTCGGCGACCAGCTCCGTATCAATGTAGAAGATATCCGCCGGCAGGATCATTGATACCTGGTCTGTCGGCAGAATCTCGCCGCCGTGCTTGTAGTGGCCGTTGACGTGAATCACAGGCGCGTCAAGGCCCGGATACAAACCCGCGCCGCGCAACTGCCCGAGCACTATCGCCGGTCGCTGGGGCATATACGTGTTGAGCACGTAGTCGCGGGCGCTCTGCCAGTTTGCGAGCGTGTAGGGCGAGGCGGCTGCCTGGTCTCCCCAGCGGGCCGACTCGGCGATGATGGCCAGTTCGACCTCGTCGGCAAGCTGCTTGTACCGTTCGTAGGATAGCTGGGCGTCGCCAGGCCCGTTGTTGAACAAGTGCCGGTGCGCGTGATCGCCAAAAAGCATCCGGAATTCCGCGTTCTGCTTCAGGTATGTGTACGGCTCCTGTATGGTCTCGTTGCGCCCGGTCACGTCTGTGGTGAGGCTGGACCATACGGTTATGGCGCCTTCGGAGTCCCAGTTGAAGAATTTGAAGCCGCTGGCGTTCGGAGGCCGACGGCAGGCAACGTACCAGTTGCGGCCGCCCCAGTCCCCGGTTCCGCCCCAGAGGTTGGAGAATAGATAATCAATGTAGTTGTCCACGTCGAGCAGGTCATCGTAGCTCGGGCTGTCTGTGCCGTCCGGATTATTGCCCTGAATCCGCTGATAGGCCGCGTTGCTTGTCATGCCCCCGCGGACGATGCTGAGCATTGAGTTCCAGGTCGTGGTGCTGCTGCCGCCGGTCGGGATGCTCTCATGTATAGCGTCCCACTCTTCCGTCTTCCCGCCGAAATATGTGGCTGCAAAAGATTGGTCAGGCCGCTCGACGGGGTTGTAGAGGCCCCAATACAAGCCGTTGATGTACAGATGCGCGAACGTCCCGTGAACGGCAGGCTGCCCGAGGGCCAACTGTGTCCGCCGCATAAACTCGTCTATGATGTATTGTGTGTTTCCCCCTCCCCAGTTATTCCATCCGTCGTTGGCTCCGGCCCGCAGAATAATTGTGTCGAACTCGTCGGCTGCATCCTCGCCGAACAGGGGATAACGCAGCTTGGTTGGTCCGTAATTGCGCTTGAACAGGAGACGGAAGGACTTCTTCCTCGTCAGATCCATCCGGCGAAAAGCTCCGCCGTAAGCCCGCAGACCGCAGTTCACCTGGAACGCCGTCGAGCCGTCGGGGTTTATCCACTCGACGGAGCCCGGCCTCTCCCACGCGACACCTTCCGAGACAGAGTTGCTGTAGATGCCGCTGGGACCGAACATATTGTCGATGTCGGTTACTATCGAGATGCTCGGCAGTGACAGAAGCGACTGGCGCATCAGACCCTTGTAGCGCGCGTCATTCACTACGTCCGGGTCCATCTGATAATCGGCGGCGGTGCCGGCCCACGTAGTGGGGAAGCCCGCCGGATTGGTGGGCTGATTGATTACGTTGTCGAGAAATACATAAGTGTGCGTATCAACGTTGGTTGACATATAGCCTGCCTTGAAGGCCATTGCCCGCAGGCATGTCGTCGTATCCACATCTATGGGCGTCCAGTACTCGCTGCCGTGAGTCTCGGACGGCGTGCTGCCGTCTGTTGTGTAATGGATCGTGGCCCCCTGCGTTTCCGTCGTGATTGTGACGGAGAACGGCGCGTCGTA
>CAYGZM010000353.1:0-2895 GCA_964354365.1 uncultured Pirellulales bacterium | reverse complement strand
CTGGAGATTATGGTCCCCTCGATGCAGCCGAAAGAGCTTTGGGACAAGACCGGGCGCAGCACCGACTACGGCCCGACGATGTTCTGCCTGCAGGACCGCCACGGCAGGATGAACGTTCTCGGCCCGACTGCAGAGGAGGTCTTCACCACGCTCGTCGCCGGTGAAGTAAAATCCTACAAGCAGCTACCCATCAACCTTTACCAGATAAGCCCCAAGTTCCGCGACGAGTTCCGCCCGCGTTTCGGCCCGGTCCGCTCCCGCGAGTTCATTATGAAGGATGCCTACAGCTTCGATGAGACGCCCGAGGGCCTGCACAAGAGCTATACAGCTATGTACGACGCCTACTGCCGGGTCTTCAAACGCTGCGGCCTTGAATACGTCATCGTTGAGGCGGAGTCCGGCGAGATGGGCGGCTCAGGCTCGCACCAGTTCACCATACCCTGCGAATCCGGCGAGGACACAATCGTCTATGCCGAAGACGGCTCGTACGCGGCAAACCTCGAAAAGGCAGCCGTTGACCCCATAAGCCCCGCCGTCATTCCGAACGAAGTTGTAGGGCGGGGCTCGCCCCGCCAATATTTAGCCCCCACCCCCGCGGTGGGGGGCATTGCGAGGCCTGCGAATCTCCCCGCACCCGAAGAAGTTCACACGCCCAATGTTGGGACAATCGAAGCCGTGTGCGAATTCCTCAAGAGCAAGCCGAAAGATATGATAAAGACGCTTATCTATGCCGCCGGCGAGGATGTAATAGCAGCGTTGGTCCGAGGCGACCACGATGTCAATCCTGAAAAGCTCACGCAAACGCTCGCCGGCAGGCACGCCGAATTGGCCGACGAGCAGACCATCAAAAAAGTGACCGGGGCCAAGGTCGGCTTCGCAGGGCCGATAGGAATTGCCGATAAGGTATCGAAACTGATTATCGACCACGCCGTCGCTGCTATGCCGGCAGGCATCGCCGGGGCCAACAAGACCGATTACCATATCAGGAATGTCGTTCCTGGTAGCGACTTCCCGCTTGAAGGCGACAGAGTGATTGTGGCGGACATTCGTTATGCCTGCGAAGGCGACACGCACAAGGGTAAGAAGCTGCTTTTTAAGAAGGGCATCGAGGTCGGTCAGGTATTCAAGTTAGGGACCAAGTACAGCGTCAAGCTCGGCGCAAAATTCCTCGATGAGCAGGGGGCCGAGAAGCCTTGCCTTATGGGCTGCTACGGCATCGGCATCAACCGGATTCTTGCGTCGGCCATCGAATTGGGCAATGACCAGAACGGCATTATCTGGCCTATCAGTATCGCGCCATACGAGGTGCTGGTTACCTGCGTCAACCAGGACGATAAGGCGGTGGCCGGCGCGGCGGAGAACATTTATCGGCAGTTGCTCGATGCGGGCGCTGACGTCCTTTACGACGACCGCGACTTGCGCGGCGGGCCCAAATTCAAGGATGCCGACCTGCTTGGCATACCCATCCGGGTCACGGTTGGGCAGAAGTCGCTCGCCGACGGAAGCGTGGAGCTGAAGCTGCGCCGTGAATCTCAAAGCCGTAAGGTCGTCGTTGACCAGGCAGCAAGTAAGACGATTGAGTTGGTCAATTCCCTAAAACAAGAAATCTCAGTCTGATATGGCGGAACCGCTTCACCCTTGCAGCGGAAAAAAACGCGAATTGCCCCGGAAAACGGCGATGACACTGCCTGTGAATTCGTATATCATATTGCGTTGACTTGTGATTTTCGGATTTCAGAATCGGCTCTGGCCGACCCCCTCTTCTGTACACGGGGACCGTGCCGAGGCCGGAACAGAATTATGAGTTCTGCAAAATTGCAGGTAATCAACAAACGATTTTTTCTTTTCAAAGTAGGCCTAACCTGCAATTTTGCAGAAGCCTTGAACAAAATTGAAAAAGGAGATAACCTATGACCAGCGACAAAATCTCAAGACGAACCCTTATCCGCAATACTACCCTTGCCGCGGCCGGCGCGGCGGTCGCCATCGGCGCCAAGAGTCTGGCCGTGACGCCGGCGGAAGTGACGCGAGTCGTTAAGAACGGACGCATCAACCAGTCGGTCAGCAAATGGTGCTACGGCAAGCTCTCGCTCGATGAGTTGTGCATTGCATCCAAGAATCTGGGCCTCAAAGCCATTGACCTGCTCGGCCCGGGCGACTTTCCGACTCTGAAAAAACACGGCCTGGCCTGCTCGATGATCAACACTCACGGCCTGGGCAAAGGGCTCAACAGAAAAGAACAGCACGAGGAGTGTCTCGCCAAGATCCGCGAAGCCATAGACGCAGCCGCCGAGTATGAATACCCCAACGTCATCACCTTTCCCGGCAACCGCGAAGGAATGTCTGACGACGTCGGCATCGAGAATACCGTGATCGCACTCAAGCAGATTGCCGCGCACGCCGAGCAGAAGAAGGTCAACATCTGCCTCGAATACCTCAACAGCAAGGTCAACCACAAGGACTATATGTTCGACAATATCAAGTGGGGCGTCGAGGTCTGTAAAAAGGTCGGCTCTGAGCGGGTCAAGATACTCTACGACATCTATCACGCCCAGATTATGGAAGGCGACATAATCCGCACGATCCAGACGCACAAGGATTATATGGGCCACTACCACACGGGCGGAAACCCCGGCAGGAACGAAATCGACGAGACGCAGGAGCTGTACTACCCGGCCATTATGCGGGCAATCGTCGAGACGGGCTACAAGGGATACGTCGCGCACGAGTTTATCCCCAAGAAGGACCCGCTTACCTCTCTGGCGTACGCAGCACGGATCTGTGATGTCTGATGACCTTGTTGACCAGTAGGGTGTGCAAAATTTATTTTTTATTTTGCCCACCCTATTCATGAAAGCCTGCCAGGTGTCAAGCAAGACTTTTTCTTTTTTTCAT
>CAYGZM010000352.1:1794-2903 GCA_964354365.1 uncultured Pirellulales bacterium | reverse complement strand
AGATGCAGTTTTTGTGCCGGCTTCATCTTTCTTAGAATCTCGTTTTGTATATCCTGCCCTGTCATCGGAAAACCTTTATTGAATTTTCACTTTCCTGCCGAACGTGTTTTTTCGGCCATCAGGTTTTGCGTTTTGAGTCGTGCCATACTCACGGCGGTTTTAATTGCACAAATCATACTTGTCGGGTTTGCGATGTTTTTGCCGGTGATTTCAAAGGCTGTGCCGTGAGCAGGTGATGTCCTGATTATGGGCAAACCTATCGTTATATTGACGGCCGTATCGAAAGCAAGAAGCTTAACAGGAATCATAGCCTGGTCGTGATACATAGCAACTACGCCGTCAAATTCACCCTTTACGGCGCGGAGGAAAAGACTGTCGGCAGGAAATGGGCCGCAGCAATCAATGCCCTGATATTGGGCAAGTGTGACAGCGGGGGTAATTATCCGAATTTCTTCATCGCCGAACCGGCCGTTCTCGCCTGCGTGGGGATTGAGGGCTGCAACGCCAATTCTGGGTTTTTCAATACCGAAATATTTCTTCAGGGCGTCGTTAAGAAGGTCTATGGGGTCGAAGACACAGCCGATAGTGAATTTGTGACGAACCTCGAAAAGAGCCTCGTGGATAGTTGCCAGGGCGACCTTCAGTTTGTCACAGACGAACATCATAGCCTTTCGCCTTGCCTTTGTTTTTTCGGCGAACATCTCGGTATGGCCGGGCCATTTGACGCCCGCCAGTTTCCAGCTCGTCTTGTTTATGGGGGCGGTGACGACGGCGTCGATAATTTCTCGTTTGGCGGCATCAATAGCATCGAGACAGAATTCGGCGGAGGCCTGGCCGGCGATTTTGCTCGGCTCTTTTATCCAGGGCGGAACGGAATATTCATCGTAATCGGCCACCACAACCTTGTATGGGTAGTCTCTGCTTAATTTTTCGTGCTGGCATCTGCCCCAGAAAGGCTCGATTTCGGAGCGGTCGGCTGCGATTAGAAGCTGCTCATTCATACCGAAGATGATGAACTTTGCTGCCTTGCGTATTTCCGGCTCTGCCAGGGCCTTGATGATAATCTCCGCACCTATCCCTACCGGGTCGCCCATCGTCACCCCAATCAC
>CAYGZM010000352.1:0-1694 GCA_964354365.1 uncultured Pirellulales bacterium | reverse complement strand
TGAAATGCCATCGATGGCGACCGAGCCTTTGGCAATCATACAGTCAAGCAATTCCTTGTCGGCGGCAAAGGTCATATTTGAAAAATGGCCTCTTTTTTCGATGGTTTTTATAGTTGCGGTGCCGTCAATATGGCCGAGAACGAAATGGCCCCCGAACCGGCCATTGGCTTTTATTGCCCGTTCGATATTTACCTGTGAGCCGCTTTTAAGTGAGCCGAGTGCTGTTTTGGTCAATGTTTCACTGCTGATATCGAATGCTGCGATGCTGCCCTGCAGGCCGGCCACCGTCAGGCATACCCCGTTGACGTCGATACTGTCGCCGGCTTTACAGCCCTCTGCAAGTCCACCTGTTGCTGAGACTTCGCCTTCGGCGAGGACGGCTAACTCAATCGAGAGCTTCATTGAGCCGGCGGAACCAACGGCTGTTGTTACCTTACAAATTGCTTCAATAATACCCGTGAACATCAATGAGTCCTTGTAATTGCTTTTTATTATTGATAAACCGTAACAAAGACTTAAAATCGACTATTAAGTATAAGATATTGAGAGCAGATAATCAACTTGAAAGGCTTGGCCTTAAATTGTTTATAGGCGATGTATGGTATCAGGTTGGATAAAAGCAGTATTTTTTTTAGTTATACTGGTGATTGGGATTCTCGTAGTTGTCTGGCTGCTTCCGTCTCGCAGGGACCAACAGGTGCGGGAAAAGACGTTTTATGACGTTACAGCAAAGGATGATGCGAGGCTGCGTGCTGAGCCGGTGGTAAAAGGGCAGGCACAAGGTGCAGAGCAGTCCAAACCGAAATTCAAGGAGCTTTCGGAAGAAGAGCAGGTTGAGGCGGAGAAACTTTTCGAAATGGCCGTCATGGAACGCAAGATGGGCAGACTGCCAGCCCTCGGTTATAACCGGATGGTCGAATATTGTCGGCAGATTATTCGGCGATTCCCCGGCAGCGAATATGAGTTCAAGGCCAAAAGGATTTTGGCGGATATCCCGGAGCAATATCGCAGCCAGTACAAGATAACCGCCGAAGAAATCGACCTCGGCGATTTGCAATAGCAGGAAAAACATCGAATTCAAAGAGGAAAGAAATGACATTAGTATCATCAGGGCAGGTCCCTGTAATCAGCATTGCAGCCAAATGTCTGCCGGAGGCGTGGGAGAAGGCTTGTTTGGCAGTGTGGGATAAGGGGCTTGAAATTAAAACACAGTATGATAAACCCGACGACCCGCCGAGCAAAGATGCAACGGTTATGGTGACAATTACAGAGCCGTTTTCCGAGCCGCGAATCCATAAAAATTTTCCCGGCGGGCCGGTGGAGCTTGAGGTTTACAGGCAGGAGGTCGTCGGAGGAATACACGACCACTGGATAGACCCGGCTGCGGGAAAGTGGACCTATACGTATCATGAAAGGCTCTTTGCATATTGTCCGGTAGAGGATATTCGAAAAGCAAATTCTCTCAGGCCGTTCAAAAAAGTTGATCAGATTCAATATATTATAGACAGCCTCTCGAAGACAAACCACACGCGCAGGGCGCAGGCGATTACCTGGATGCCGACAGCAGACCCGAAAACCGACGACCCGCCCTGTCTGCAGAGAATGTGGTGCAGATTAGTCGATTGCCCCGACGGCACAAGCCGGCTGAATATGAACACCCACTGGCGAAGCAGAGACCTTTACAAGGCCTGGTT
>CAYGZM010000351.1:0-2961 GCA_964354365.1 uncultured Pirellulales bacterium | reverse complement strand
TCTGACAAATTCCCTTTGACTCTCCACCCCACCGGACAGTACTGCAAGAAGATCAACGGCAAGATCCACTACTTTGGAACCAACAAGAAGCAGGCACTCGACAACTACCTGGAGCAAGCGACATATCTGCATGGAGGTCCGGCCTTAGCGCAGAAGACATCCAATGGTAACATGGGCTTGAAACAGCTGTGCGATCTCTATCTGGAGTATCAGCATTCCAAAGTGCTCGCAGGCAACCTGAGCGCAAGGCACTATACCGATCAAATGGGTAGTCTGAGCAAACTGATGTCCTTTCTTGGAAAAGGACGAAGGATAAAGGGCATCTCAACCTTGGATCTGCAGAACTACAAAAGACAACTTCAGGGTGCTTACGGCTCGGCCCATCGGCTCAATCTTCATATTGGCGCCATGAAAGCGATGTTCCACTCGGCAAGAAGAAATGACATTCTTCAGAATATCCCGAACATCGATGCAGTTTCAAAGGGCAAGATCGTTCATCAGGAAATGTATATTTTTACCTCTGAACAGATTAAGAAACTGCTATTTGTAGCGAATCCAAAGATGCGAGCTATGATATGGTTGGGTCTGAATTGCGGGTTTGGATGCACGGACTGCGCCCGGCTGAAATGGAAGGACCTCGATTTGGAAAGCAGCAGAGTTCGACTTGCCAGGAACAAGACGGGAGTGCCGAGGAATCTGCCGTTGTGGCCTGAGACGATACAGGCGCTGAAGAAAGTGCCGAGATCAGGACAATTAGTACTCTACACAGCAGAAGGTCACCCTTGGGTCAGGACATTACTCAAAATCAAGAAGGATAAAGGCAGAAGATACACATCCGTGAATGCCGTGACCTCGATGTTCGCAAGGCTATTGAAAAAGGCCAGGATCAATGCCCCGAAAGGGACCGGCTTCTATACATTTCGGCGGACTGCTGCGACGCTGGCAGCAAGGTCAGGGGATCCGTTTGCGGTTCAGAGGCTGCTCGGCCACGTGGATCTAACGACGGCGACAAGGTATGTGCAGGATATTTCAGAGCAGACTGACAGAGTCATCGAGAATAGCAGGAAATACGTTATTCGGCGAGAGGATGTTGCGTGATCCAAGATCAGTCTTAATTGACGCTCCTGCTCCTGCGATTTCCCGAGACAATCTGGGAGGGCAAAGCCGTAGTGAAACCATGACGCCCGTCCTTTGATTTCTCAGAGAATGGAGAGTGTGATATATAGTTGGGGGAGGAAGAGCTATCGGGACGGATGATTAAATGCACCTATAACGAACCTGATAGTCCTTGGATTCAATCGGGCCTTCAACACCAGACAAGACGACCCGCCGGTTATTGAAGTCGCCGTGGGCCGGGCCGTTTAGTGCTTAAAGAAACGGCCGCAGGCCAGCCCCGCGGCCGACATTTGTTAGCCTACAATTCCCCCCTTGGCTAATAACGCCATGGATCACGCGCGGCGACGTCTCAACGCGAGCAATCCACCAAACGCGAGCAATGCCATCGTACCCGGCTCAGGAACGGGCGTCGAAATACTTAGGGCATCGTGTCCCGATGCGGTGATTCGCAGGCCCTTAACGAGGACATCCGTTGTAAGCACATAGCCAAACGCAGGGCTGCCTCCGACGTCAATTCCAGTGTTGCCGTAGGGAAAGCCGCTCTTCGTAAGCGTCAGCGCAGTGCCCAGCGTGCCGTCCGCCAGGATGGCCTGGACAGTACCGGCGTCGTTGCCGCCCCGCTCGAACACGAAGATAGTGTCCGTAAGGAACGGAAAGACCGTCTGCTGGAAATCGATTCCGTCGAGCGATGATATGTGGTTGACCCCAGCCAACCTGAACAGGAAGTCGTCCGCATTAGCGCCTATGTCGCCGACCTTCGGGGTGGAAGTGCCGGCCACGGTCGGGCACCCGGCCGGGACAGGGGCCCCATCGACCCAGTTATATTCTACGCCGCCGATGACATACCACCGGGTTGTTGTCCCCGTTACCAGGTCCCCATTAGCCACAAAGTACTCGGTCCCCCCATGCACAAGCTTCGTGAGCACATTGTCGACCGCTGTGGCATCCTTAAGTTCAGCGAGCAGGTCGGCCTGAACAGTGCTGCACAACAGCAGCGATAACAACACTACCAAGGGGAACGCTACAAGAAACTTCTTCATCAGTACTCCTCCTTTTTCATCACGCCTCAAAGCGCCTATGCCATCACGGCAGCAACCGCAACGAGCAGCCCCTGCCAAGCCAAGATGGACACGGCTACATCTAATGTTTATTCAACTTTACCTATATTAACTTCCGCAGATTGTCTTGTCAAGCTTTTTCTTGGTAATATGGGTAAAAAAACAAACACGTGGTCCTGCCACTTTTAGGATATTCCTTAAGAGGTAGGCCCTGATGCCTATAGGGGATGTGCTGCCGGATTACGCCGCTCCCCTATGGAGCGGTGGCCCCAGGCGTGGGAGTCAGGGCGGTCCAGTTGTTGGGGTCGTTGCCGTAACGTTCTGGGGTTACACGAGTTAGCGATTTTCCGCCGCCGTCGGCTGCGGCCGCCCACAGGTCAATACCGCCAGGCTCATTCTCAGGGTGAGAACCGTCGCTATATCCCACACGGTCAATCCGAATGTAATGCTGCCTGCCGTACTTGTCTATGTCGCCAGGCATGCTCAGCTCAACCTGCTCACCATCATTGGCCAACTGCCCTGTGTAGGGACCAAATATCTTCCCTGCCGGCACAGCAGGATAACGCCAAACGAACGCATTTGGGTCCTTGACCACCACAATATGGTCGCCGGCAGGTATTGTTACCGCACTCGGCCAGGCCGGGAAAATAAACTCAATGCCCTCGGTGAACTTCCACGGCAGAGCTTTATCAAACCGGTATAGCGTTACAGGCTCGGCGGTTATATTGCGAAGCTCGATATACTCGTACCTGTCGTTGCTGTAGTTCCCGCCCACAGGCCAGTCCGG
>CAYGZM010000350.1:0-2986 GCA_964354365.1 uncultured Pirellulales bacterium | reverse complement strand
ACGTACACAAGAAAGCACATTTCCTCCGCGCCGCCCAGGA
Source organism: uncultured Pirellulales bacterium (assembly GCA_964354365.1). Classification (GTDB taxonomy): domain Bacteria; phylum Planctomycetota; class Phycisphaerae; order Sedimentisphaerales; family Anaerobacaceae; genus CAYGZM01. Next base: position 2,946 of record CAYGZM010000350.1, on the reverse strand, counting down.
AGGCATCGTCTTTGCGCTCAATTACGGCCTTGGAATAATGCGCGATATGGGCATCGAATTGAAGACCGTTAAGGCGGGCAATGCCAATATGTTCCTCAGCCCGCTCTTTGCCGAGGCCTTCGCCACCGTCACTGGCGCGAGCGTGGAGCTGTATAACACCGACGGCTCGCAGGGCGCCGCTCGCGGCGCCGGTATCGGCGCGGGAATCTACAAAGGCCCCCAAGACGCCTTCATCGGCCTAAGGCCCGTCAAAACAATCAAGCCGAACGCCAACCTGGCCGATGCCTACAAACAAGCCTACGGCAACTGGGAAGCCGTGTTGAAGAAACGACTGTGAGCCGGCCCACAGGATATGGGCTTTGTCGGACGCGGCCGGGGTGACAGCCTCAATCCACCGCAGGCGGATTGGGGATGGCCTGGAACTCGATCACTATCTATCGCGGGCGTTGTTAATTCGTATGAACCTTATAAGAAGTCGAGTGACGAGCGCCAATCATGAGAACAAGTAGATTTTTGCGGAAGTATCGCTTCCTGGTCGTTGTGGTTTTTGTCGGTGTCGTCGCTGCTGCAATTGCGTCGGCTGAACAGGCTGGAGGGGATTCGGCTGACTCATCGGGCCGGTGCTTCACAGTCCAGGTGGTGGATCGGCAGACCGGCCGGGGCGTGCCGCTCGTCGAATTGCGGACGGTCAACAACATAAGGTATTTCACGGACAGCAATGGCATCATCGCATTCTACGAGCCGGGGCTGATGAACAGGGAGGTGTTCTTCTTTGTTGAAAGTCACGGCTACCGGTTCCCGAAAGACGGGTTCGCGATGCAGGGGACAAGATTGAAGACCGAGCCGGGAAAGACCGCCGTTATCAAGATAGACCGCATCAACATTGCCGAGCGGCTTTACCGTGTCACCGGGCAGGGAATCTATGGCGACAGCATTCTGACGGGACATCCCGTGCCGCTGCGAAATCCCGTTCTCAACGGACAGGTCGTGGGCCAGGATTCAGTATTCACTTGTATCTACCGCGGACGGCTGTTCTGGATGTGGGGCGATACGGCGAGGCCCTCGTATCCACTCGGCAATTTCGCTATGTCAGGCGCCTTATCGGATCTGCCCGAAAAGGGAGGGCTGGACCCGGCGGAGGGCGTCAATCTCGAATACCTCGTCGGCGAGGATGGCTTCAGCCGGCCAATCGCGCCAATGAAAGACCCGGGGCTGGTCTGGTTAGACGCCCTGATGACCCTCAAGGACAACGATGGCCGCGAGCGAATGGTCGCCGGATATGCGCGACTCAAGGGCCTGGGCGAGGTGCTTGAGCGGGGGCTGATGGTCTTCAACGACGCGACGCAGTCGTTTGAGCCGATTGTGCGCTCCGGTGTGAACTTCCTGCCCTTTTCAAACACCGGACATGCGTTTGGCGTGAATTTCAAGGGCCGGAAGTACTACTACTTCACCACCCCTTCACCCGTGGCGGTCCGGATGCGGGTAAAGGCCGTGTGGGATGATGTGGTTGATGCCAATCGCTATGAGGTTCTGACCGCGCTTGAAGCAAAAGCGTCCTCCGGCATGCCCCAGCAGCGTGCAGACTTGGGCGGCTCGCAGAGGCCCTGGCGCTGGGTTCGATTCGCCGACCTGCTTAGTGGCGATGCCTCTTCAAAGACCGCTGTCATCAAGGCCCTCGAAGAGGAAACGGGCAAACCGCACGTCTATGACATTGAATCGGGCAAGGAAATCTTATCTCACAATGGAACGGTCTATTTCAACGACTACCGCCGGCGGTGGGTCGCTATCTTTGTGCAGCATTTCGGCGAAAGCTCTTTTTTGGGCGAGGTATGGTGCGCCGAGGCCGACACGCCGGTTGGCCCCTGGGGCTACGCCCGAAAGATTGTAACGCACAATAAGTACTCCTTCTACAACCCAAAGCAGCACCCGCATTTCGACCGTGACGGCGGACGTTTTATTTTTTTTGAAGGCACTTACTCGCATACGTTTTCCGGCTCGCCGGAGAATGCAACGCCGCGATACGATTACAATCAGGTTATGTACCGGCTCGACCTTGCCGACCCGCGGCTGACCCTGCCGGCGGCGGTTTATCAAGTCGCCGACGGGCGGGGCGGGCGCGACTACATCCTGCGAAGCGCCGTAGAACGGGCCGGCAAATGGGACGCTGTCGAGGCGGTTGCGTTTTATGCAATCGAGCCTGACAGGGCCGCCGACGGCATGATTCCCATCTACAGGCTGCAAGCCCCTGTCGGCAACAGTATGAGAATCCACTTGGCCGCGCAGCCACCCGCATCGCCCGCCGAGCCGTCGTTCTACGCCCTCCCGCCCGGCGAACAGGCGAGCGAAAATCCGTGCATAGCGCCGCTCTACGAATACAGCAATGCGACTTCCGCAGAGTATCTCTATTCCACGCACTCGCAACTCGACAAGCCGGGCTGGGATCGCACGGAAAAGCCGTTATGCCGCGTGTGGAAAGCTCCCACAGGAACGCCGCTCTTGGACCGGGCGGCGCACCATATTGTCGAACACTGAACTATAACAATGTCATTGCGCTGAAGTAACGAGGTCAATTATGAAAAATGCACGGCTGATTCGCACCTGTTTTGTGGAAAACGGATGGTGGTTGAGCACGGCTGTGGCTGCCTGCGTATGGGCCAACTGGGACTACAAAGGCGGATTCGGCATAGTCGGCAGAGACGGACAAGGCGAGGAAGGCTTCATAAAAGTCCTGCTCGGCAGCAGCGCAACGAAAGATAGGTGAATTAGGGGTGGGCAGACGGCGTGGGGATTGGTATAATTTACAGCCTGGCCGCTATCGGATTCCGCTCGATTTCGCGGAATCAGAAGCGTCGGTGGGTTTTGTGAAATGGAATTATTGAGAATCGGTCAAGTTAGGAGCAGGTAAAATGGCAAAGAAATCATTACACAGTATATGCAGATGGACGT
>CAYGZM010000349.1:0-2992 GCA_964354365.1 uncultured Pirellulales bacterium | reverse complement strand
AGAAATTTACTGGACAGGTGAGAGGAGTGGATTGGGCAAAAAAAAGGCCCCTGCATTGCGCAGGGGCAGAGGAAGAAATAAATAGAAGATGCCATCACTATGTTCAGTTTATATGTTTTGCCCGTGATGTCAAGAGCTTGGGCAATTTTTTTTTGATACTGCCGGCAGATTCTCCTTGTCAGTCAAAACGACGGTTTTTGCACGGGCAAGATGCCCGTGCTACAAGCGGGCCGGGCAGGCCCCAAAGGCCACCTGCGGGGATGCCCGTGCTACAAGCGGGCCGGGCAGGAATCAGCAGCGGTTCAAGTTTTATCGCCATTGTCGGTACTCCGGCCTTCATTTTTGACGGCCCGATACAACAAATGTAACAGGCGGCGGTCGGATTCGAACCGACGAATAACGGTTTTGCAAACCGTCGCCTTAGTCCTCTTGGCTACGCCGCCGATTCACGCACCACCATTTAGTGTACACTTATTTTGCGAGTTTTGCAAAAAAATTTGGTCCGAATTTTTTGGTTGGTACGTGGGCGGATTTTTTTGCAAGGATTTAAGGGCCGCAAGCGTCTGATTTTACGCCAAAAAGGCCTGTCTGTGCGATTCTTGGCCTGTTGACGAGCAGATTATGCAGATTTTACCGGAACTTCCCGTTCCGGGCTGGCTATAGGTGTCTGTAACCAGTCGGGGATGGGCCGGTCAGGGGGCGTTTTGGCCTTCTGTTTTGTAACCTTTTACAGTATAATGGCACTTACCTGTGGGTGAATAAAACGTCTGAAACCTGGGGCGTCATCGGGGAATCGCTTATGCTTCGTGAGTTTAGGCTTGTTTGGGTGTTGTACGGAGTGCTGTGCACGGCGGTTGTCTTTGGCATCGCCGGGGCCTGCAAAAGCCCCGCACAGCATGAGGCTAGGGCTGACAAGGTTGCCGCCGACATAATTTTGCAGAAGCAGCAGGAGGCCCTCGGCAGGACAGAGCCCTTCAGCATCGAGCGGCCGAGCGATATCCTGCGGCGTCGGCTCCTGGAAGAGCAGGGCCTGGTCTATTCGAGCGAGGCTTCCCTGGGTACGGACAGGCTCCAGCGGATACCCCATTGGCCGCAAGAGGCCAATACGCCGGCGGCCTTATCTACGGACGCCGATGTGCAGATTGAGCCGAATCAGCCTATCAAGCTCTCTTTGATCGATGCCCTCCAGGTGGGGGCGCGCAACAGTCCGCTGTACCAATCAAGTAAGGAAGATGTCTTTCGGGCGGCCCTGGCCCTCGATTTGACGCGCAACAACTTCCGAAACATCTTCAATGCAGGGGCTGCAAGCGGGCTGAGCACCGACACCTCGGCCACTGAGCTCGACAGCAGTGCGACGGCGGGTGTGAGCCGAAGCCTGAAGAACGGAATCGACCTGAGCACGTCAATGGCGATCAACTTAGTGAATCTGCTGACGCAGGGCGGGGCATCGTCGCTGGGCCTAACGGGCGACGCCACAGTATCGATGCCGTTGCTGCGGGGTTCCGGCAGGCATATTGTAACGGAATCTCTAACTCAGGCCGAGCGAAACGTGGTCTATGAGCTCTGGGGTTTCGAGCGCTACAAGCGCACGTTCGCCGCGAGCATTGCCAGGGGGTATTTCAATGTGCTGCGTCAGATGGACGTAGTGGCAAACGCGAAGGAGAACTATCGCAGCGCGGTTGCATCGGCCCGGTGGTCTCGCAGGCGTGCGGACGCCGGCCGGATACGTGAGATCGAAGTTGACCAGGCGATGCAGCGGGAGTTAGGCGCGCGCAATAGCTGGATATCCGCCCAGGAGCAGCTAAAGAGCAGCCTTGATTCGTTCAAGAACACGATCGGTCTTCCGATAGATGCCCGAATCGAGCTTGACCCGAATGACCTGGTTCAATTGAAAGACCGTGCGGCGAAGATTCGTGAAGAGATCAGGATGGCGTCGCAGGGCAGCGTGTCGGAGACGGTCCCTCCGGCGGATGCTCCTGTACGGTTGATACCGGCCAGCTATGAAGGCGCCGGGCCGCTGGAGATAGACGAGTCTCTTGCGGTGAAGATGGCTCTGGAGAACCGGCTGGACTTGCAGGCGGCCATCGGCGCGGTCTATGACGCGCAGAGACAGGTGGTGGTCAAGGCGGACGCCTTGAGAGCGGGGTTGACGCTTGGCGGGACGGCCCGCGTTTCGGACACCGACGACGACGGCAACCTGCGCTTTGACAATGGCACATATACGGCCCTGCTCTCGCTTGATTTGCCCGTTGAGAGGACCAGGGAGCGGAACGAGTACCGCAACAGCCTGATCGACCTGGAGCGGGCGACAAGATCGGTGCAGAGCCTTGAAGACCAGATCAAACAGTCCGTTCGCACTGAATTGCGGACACTTCTTGAGTCTCGAGAGAGTCTCAAGATTCAGGCTCAATCCGTAATAGTTGCGGAGAAACGTGTCCGAAGCACTACTTTCTTTCTCGAGGCCGGCAGAACGGAAATCCGCAATTTACTGGAGGCCCAGGACGCGCTTCTGTCGGCTCAGAACCTCTTGACGCGAGCGGTCGTAGATTACCGCATAGCTGAACTGGAGCTCCAGCGCGACCTTGATGTGCTCGATGTAAACGAACAGGGTTTGTGGCGGGAGTTCTCACCGGAGACAATCGAAAATGGCAGATAATGAGGCAAGAAACGGTCGTCGCGGACTTAGATCTTTTCGAACAGTAGGCGTAATTGCGGCAGTTGCTTCAATCGCCTTAGTCGTCATCTGGCTCAAAGTAGTCCGGGGCGCCGATGACCCGACGAGCCACCTGGCCACCTTCGTTGCCAGACGGGGCCCCCTGGCCATCAGCGTATTGGTGTCCGGCACCATCACCGCGCGGGAGGAGATCATTCTGAGGAATGAGGTCGAGGGAAGAACGTCTATCGTTCGCCTCGTTCCCGAAGGCACGATGGTCAAAAAGGGAGATCTGCTGGTCGAGCTGGATGCCAGCACCCTTAAAGACGCCATAATCGA
>CAYGZM010000348.1:0-3006 GCA_964354365.1 uncultured Pirellulales bacterium | reverse complement strand
CAGAGAACTTGACGATTCTCTCGGCGATTTCGCCCCGATAGAAGGCCCTGGCCCCGTCTCTTGAGATGATTTCAAAAAAACGCGCCAAATCCGGGTTTTTGAAGATGTCACCGAACTTGGGTATCGCGCCATCGGGCGCGAAGGTCTTGCCCAGGGTCGGGAACCGTTTCGCATCGACGCTCCTCCAGTAGCCGGCGATGATGGGCGAGACGGGAAATCCTTCGCGGGCGTAGTGAATGGGCGCTTCGAGAATCCGCGAGAGCCTGAGCTTGCCCATCTTCTTTAGCAATACATCCCAGCCGCTCACGCAGCCCGGAACGCTCCACGATAAAGGGCCGTATGTGGGGATTTCTTTTAGTCCGAGCGCCTCGGCATCCTCGATAGACCAGTCGTAGGGCGCTCGTCCGCTGGCGTTTAGCCCGTAGAGTTTTTTGTCCTTTTCGATCCAGACAATGGCGAACAGATCGCCGCCCGGCCCGCAGCTCATCGGCTCGACCACACTGAGCATCGCGTTGGCGCAGACGGCGGCGTCGATGGCGTTGCCGCCGGCCTTTAGAATATCAACACCCGCAATACTCGCCAAAGGCTGGCTCGTGCAGACGATACCGTTCTGGCATACCACAGTCGAGCGGTTTTGATTCCTGCTTTGCAACATCTCGCCGTCGATGGGAACCTGACCATTGCCTCTGTCACTCTGACCTTCGGCAAAAGACACGCTCGGCCGCAGGACCGCGGATGCACACGCGCCGCCGGTGAGCTTGAGAAATGAACGCCGCTTCATAAGCACGCCTCCCTGATTGAACAAATAATCCGACAGCCTTGCCGGGATACGCTTGCGAAAAACAAGTAAGACGTAGGGTGGGCTTCAGCCCACCACTTCAGAGCAGTTCGGTGGGGCAAGCCCCACCCTACAAAAGAAAAAATCGTTTGTTGATTACCTGCAATTTTGCAGAACTCATGAACAGATAATCCGACAGCCTTGTCGGGGTACGCTTGCGAAAAACAAGTGTCCCGCACAGCAGCAGATATTGTACCGGAATAGATGTACCGGTCAAGAATGAGATGGATTCGGCTGAGAATTTGGTGTATATCTAAGGTCGTTGTTACAAGTGCCCGTGTCCATCGCTCAGGGCAACAGTCTTCAGTTGCATTTGAAAGACAGGTGTGCGAATATGGGATCGTTATGCAGAGTCATCTTCACGCTGGCAGCCATCGTATCGACGCCGGCCCGGACAGCAAGCCAACCGCCTCTTCGAGCGCTGTACAAGGCGGATTTGCCCGTGAATCCGCATCCCAAGCTGATAGAGCGCGTGGAAATCGCCGTTGACCGCGCCCCCGACCGACCCAATCTTAACTGGTGCAGAATCAGCTGCACAAAGGTCGGCGGCGAATCGTTCACCATCTGGCTCCTCGCCGATACGCGCCCATTTTCCGCGGCGTCGGCAAAGAAGGCCGAATTCGTCCGTTATATCATCCAGGAACCCGGGCAATCGCCTGTCGAGTACATTAACCAGCGAACGGGCAAGGCGTTGCTGCCGTTGTTCAATTTCAGGGAGGAGCTTCTGCCGCGTGCAGCAGCCCAGAGCGATGAGATTCTGTTTGAACAAGGCAGTTTCCTCGGCCATCCGCTGGTGCGCCGGGAAATCCTCAGTCCGCAGCCCGTTGCGCCGCCTGACAACGTCACCCAGCTCATCCTCGACCCCGATCTGCTGATCGGCACGAGCCGGAACTTTCGCGACGACGGCAAAGGCAGAAAGAGCGAGAAAGACAACTATAACTACATTCCTTTCACCAAAGAGAATTACGAGGAAATGATCGCAGCCGGGATCAATTACTTCACGGCAAAGGGCGAGCAGATAGACTGGATCAAGCAGCGAGCCGTTTTTTACGAGGGATATTCGCCGCGAATAGACTTCCCGGAGGAGCTTTTTCGCTCCAACTTCAGAGGTCTGGAAATGTTTATCGATGAGCCGGCCTGCATCCTCGCAGGGAAATACGCCAGGGACGCATCGCCCGCCGACGCGGTCAAAATGATCCAGGCCCATATACTGGAGAGACGCGACAGCAAAGGATACCGAAATCTCTTGGTCGAAACCGGCATCAACCCGGGTTCTATGGAGCTGATAGAACGCGAGGTGCCCATCTGGGAGACATACGTTTGCACCACCTACTATCAGCTCGAAGCATATCCCTGCGGCATCGTCCAGGAATGTCGATGGCAAATTCGGCCAGGCAATGATGACCGAGGCCGGATGCTCCAGCGAATCAACGCGGAGTTCGGGACCAATATCCCCATCGAGCCAAACAACCTTTTTTTATGGTGCTACTCTCAAATGATAGGCCCGGCCCGAGCACTGAACGCCAGATGGGGCATGTCCATCTACGGCCAGGCCGAGCCTGAGCTGCGGCTTCCATCCATGAAACTCGCCTACGACCTCGGCGCATCGTTTATATGGTTCTGGACGTCGGACCACGACCACCACGTCCCCTACGTCGAGCAGCTCGCCCTGGCCCGCGAGATCAGCGACTACGCAAAATCCCATCCCCGGCCGCCGCTTGCGGAACTCCTGCGGCGCGCCAAGACAGTTATCGTGCTGCCCTACGGATACACGCTGCCAAGCTGCTGGGAGCTTGATATGTTCGGCTCATACATCTTCTCTCTGAAACGTAAAAACGAGCTGGGGATATCCTATAAGGACGTGCTCAGTCCCGCCGTCAAAGAGATTGAATACTGCCTGAAGAACGGCATCCCCTACGACGTGGTCCCTGCCGGCAAGCAGCTCGACGCATCAGGCTATGAACAAATCATCCGAATCGAGGAAGACGGAACGGTGCACAGAACCGGACCCGCTCGCGTATCCGAGCCGTAGTCCGCGCGGCTGAACCCAACCGCGCGTAATGCACATACTCGCAAACCGTATTGACACATCTTCCAGTGAGCCAATAAAGGCTTCTGCAAAATGGTTCGACAAGCTCACCATCCTGAGCAGCGTCGAAGGATTGCAG
>CAYGZM010000347.1:0-3028 GCA_964354365.1 uncultured Pirellulales bacterium | reverse complement strand
GGGGCAATGCCCTTTAGTAACTGACTTTCAAACTTCATCTCGGTCTCCTATTCTTGTATGTTGCGTATATTTCGTCGGCGTGCCGGCATCAAATAAGTGCTCAGGCACTTTTACCTTGTTTTACCTATTATGCTATACATAGTATGCAATGTCAAGTACAAAATAGAAATTTTTGAAATTTTTTTGCTTTGCTGCTAATACAGGAAAACCCCTGTTCCCGGATTTGCCAAGTAATGCGTGACAAATGAACTGCGATTTGATAGTATGAAGCCTATGGAGACCATTCAAACCAGTTTTGACCATCTGTTACGGGAGAACCTAATGGGTGAGACACGCAAGGACGCTCTGAGGCTCGATTTTGACCGCAAATTGAAGCTCGAATTTCCCGGAACCAAGATAACCAGTGATGCAGGGTTGCTTGCATATCGGGAGCTTGATGAGGCACTTGGCCTGACCTCGGCGATTGAATCAGAGCTTCGTGACATCCGAACTGGCAAGAACACTCAACACGGTCTTGCTGCTTTGCTCAGACAGTCGATATACAGCAGCCTTGCAGGCTATGACGATACGAATGACGCCGAACGGTTGGCTGTCGATCCTGCCATGCGGCATGTTGCAGATGGCAGAGCCGTCGAACGTTCGGCTGTTTCCACCAGTGTCATGAGCAGATTTGAGACCGAGATGATGTGTGAAACTGCTGAAAACCGTGTTCTGGAATGGAGGATAGCGGCGGCGGTCTGCCAAAATAGTGGGAAGAAGCGGGTTTTGGACGTATGTGTTCGACTTTTTGGCGGTTTCCGGCATGGTATGCTTGAGTTTTCGAGACAGATTTGACATTCTATCAGAAAAGAGGCCCAGCGGCGTAGTTGAGCTAAGATATGCAATGTCATATGGGAAATCCCTGGTAATGGAGGTTATCACAATGGCAATGCTTAGGTTCACAAAAACAAGTTGGGTATTTGGCATAGTAATCATACTCCTTTGCTGTCCGCTGTCTTCAGCGCTGGTTATTACCTACTCAGTGGGCAGATGGCCGCCTGATTGGCCGGCAGAGCTTTCTCCCTATCGAGCGCAAGCCAGGACATTTGATATTGCGTGGCCCGGCAATCAGGAAACAACGCATGAGATTCGTTTCAAGAACCGCGAGGAGTTTGAGAAGATTTGGCCGACGATTCTGACTGTAAAGAGCAAAGGGGGCACGTTGAAACTGACCAGCATTGAGAAGCCTCATGATGAGAAGTCCTCCAGGTTCAGTAATTCCGAACCGGTAGTCCGCATACGCGGCCCCGTTTATCCGGCCTGGCCGCTTACTTTTCCAGGAGGAAAGACGCTTGTGCCTGGTCCACCGTGGCCGGAGTCAGCAATGTGGGCGACGGGGGAATTGCCCGAATACGTGACATTATCGGAGGATCATACGACGTGGGTGTCATACTTGGCAGAGGATCATACGACGTGGGTGCCATACTTGGCGGATCCGAATAGGCCTGCAAGTTGGTGGCGGGCACGAATCGATATTGAATTGGTGGTCGATGGAAAGATCATCGATCTCAATCGGATTCGGTTGCCGGCTGATACCCCGATTATCGACAAACGCAAACCGGCACACAAGCAAGAGGCATCGCACGACCACACGGCATGGATAAGCGAGTGCTTGAAGCATGTTCAGTCTATTAGGCCGGGGGCAACGCGCGGTGAGCTTCTTGAGGTTCTTAGAACTGAAGGGGGGGAGTCCACCAGGTTTTGGAGAACGTATGTCTATAAGGAATGCCCCTATATCAAGGTGGACGTTGAATTCAAGGCAGCGGGTGAGGGGACGCTTGAGAATGAGAGGGACGAGATTATGAAGGTCTCGAAACCCTTCCTGGAATGGTCGATCCTTGATTAGGACTAATCTGACGGTTTGATACAAGTGGCACGCCTTTGAGAAGACACTACTCATCTCGGGATGACCCGTCTCCAGCCTGGGGAGTATCTCCCAAAAAGCGGTAGAATTACGGGGTAGAAAAGAGAATTTGATGCGGCCCCAAAAACGGCGATCTGCGCTGTTATGGCAGGCTATCCCCAAGCCGTTTGTCCTGAGACCGCCATCCGAGTAAATCAGCGAAACGCAATTCCTTGCCGCAGGCTCGCGGTTTTAACTGGTTTCAAAAGTTATCATTCGTATGAACCTCGTTGAGTGGGATACGATGCGCCGCCGGCGTACGGCCGGGACTATAAACTGCGCCTTGACGTGGAATTCACGGGGGTTAGAATGGGCCAGGTGCTTGGTAAGGCGTAGATGCCATGCTGAGAATATATTGGACTGTTTGTGTGGTTTTATGTGGAGAACCGTTATGGGAAAGGTGCTTTTATCGCTCCCGGACCAGGACGTCGCGTTCGGCGTTTTTTGCTTTTCTGCGGTGGTATGCCTGGTGTTTGGATTTCTGATAGTCTGCTACGCCCGCCCGTTAGGGAACAAGCTGCTCTTGCTGGGCCTGCTGATTGCATTGACGGCGTTTGTGTTCGCAGCGACAATGCCCAACGTGGCCCGTCTTGCATTCGTTATGCTGGCGATTGCAGTCATCCTCGTCTTGACGGGGGTGGTCGTTAGCGTGATCTCGCATTTTTCCGGGTCGTCCAAACCCGATTAGCACGGGCGCCAATAAGAGGCATCGGATTTCTCGACCTCCGGCACAGGACATCGGCGGGGATATGGATCAGGGCTTTCCGCGACGACGATAAGAGTAGTGACATTGCCTCGACAGGCTCAGGGCGTGGTGCGGAGCGGAAGGCCCGTCTCGCCGGGTCGCGGCGTTCCATCGCGTCGCGGCGGGCTCGACGAAAAAGGTCAATTGCTAATCTGCCTTCATCAGGCCAATCGCCGCTCTTCTCGTAAGACCCCGGCAGCTTTCGCAATCGCACGCGCCAACGCGCCTGAGGTGCGATATGCCTGCGACCCTCTTGGTCTCAACGAGCTTTGCGCCTTTGGCCTCAACCTTGCGCAGCGCGAGCTTGGCCTCCCTTTTGTTGTGTGAGCCGACGGCGTCGG
>CAYGZM010000346.1:0-3036 GCA_964354365.1 uncultured Pirellulales bacterium | reverse complement strand
AGCAGGCCGGTCAATCTCTGGTCAACGAGTATTGTCCTGTTGCCGTTGTTCCAGTCGAGGGCGAGGAGTCCCGACTGCCCGGGCTTCAGCTTCGCGGCTTTTTTGGTCAATGCCTCGTGCGAGCCTGCCGATTTGCCGCCGGGCGCGATGTAATTGACGAACCAGTTGAAGATGTCGCCGACTGCGGACTGGCCTGCTTCGAGTCCGAAGTAGCCCGGCAGGATGGAGCCATCGACTATGCCGCATATTCCGGGGATGTCGGCGAGCTTCTGGTCGGTTGGGGCGACGAGCATATCGCACGTGCTGGTTCCGATTATCTTGACGAGCCTGCCGGGCGCGATGCCGGAGCCGACTGCGCCGAGGTGAGCGTCGAACGCGCCGACTGCGACGGGGATTTCCGCGGTAAGGCCGAGCCTTTTGGCCCATTCGTCGGTGAGGTTGCCTGCCTTCTTTTGAACGGTATAGGTTTCGTCATAGAGTCGGTCGCGGAGTTCGCCGAGCCTGGGGTCGAGCTTTGCGAGGAACTCTTTCGCGGGCAGGCCGCCCCATTCGCTATTGAACATAGCCTTGTGGCCTGCGGCGCAGCGGCTTCGCTTTATCTTCTGTGGTTTTTTTGCTCCGGTGAGGACGGCGGGGATGTAATCGCAACATTCGATCCAGGTGTAGGCTGCGTCGAAGACCTTCGGGTCGGTCCGCAGGCAGTGGAGGACTTTGCTGAAGAACCACTCGGATGAGTATGTGCTGCCGCACTTGGCGAGGTATTGGGGGTGCACTTTTTTGGCCAACTCGGTGATTTCGGCGGCCTCTGCGTGGCCGGTGTGGTCCTTCCAGAGCCAGGCCCGGGCGTTGGGATTATCCTTGAATTCGTCGAGCATGCTCAATGGCTTGCCCGCCTGGTCAACCGGCAGGGGGGTTGAGCCGGTGGTGTCGATACCGATGCCTGCGACCTGAGATGTGTTGAAGGCCTTATTGGTCTTCTTTGCGGCGGCGAGGGCCTGCTTGATGGTAACTTCGATACCCTCTATGTAGTCGGCGGGGTTTTGTCTTGCGAGGTTGTGGTCGGCGGGGTCGAGGATGATGCCCGCTTCGCCTGTCGGGTATTCATAGACGGACGTTGCGACCTCGCCGCCGTCTGTAACATCGACTATTACGCACCTTACAGAATTTGTCCCGTAATCCAAGCCGATTGTGTAAGCCATATCAATCAGTCCTTAACAATACAGGGCGAACCGGCGTCTATGGGCGCTATTGAACGTATGCGATATTAACCAGTGAAGTAGAGATAGGCCGCGACAATAACGGCAAGGAGCATTACCGAGAGGATCACATCCCAATAATTCCAGCTTGCCCGGGATTTCTGGCGGTCATCGGCAGTAAGAGTTCCATACGTAAGCCCTTTGATTTTTTCGTAGGAAGGCGATTCGGTTGCGTAACTGACCGCGATCATCACGATGATGCACACGACGAAAATCAGCAGGCTGTAGTACTGGAAGAAGATGTTGTTCATAATCCAGAGGAATGACCCTTCGGCGTAAGAGCGTCCGAGCAGTTTAACGGGCGTATCAATGGCTAAACGCAGAAGCCCCATAGCGAACCCGACAATCAGCGCCGCCAGGCAGCCCTTGCCGTTGAGGCGTTTCATAAATACGCCGAGGAAAAACACTACGAAGATCGGCGGCGCCAAGTACCCCTGGACAGTCTGGAGGTAATCATAGAGTCCCTTTCCGCCGCGAATCACGGGAATCCACAACAGACCAATCAGCACCATAATTGTTGTTGCGATTCGGCCTATCCAAACCAACTGGTGCTGTGACGCCTTTGGCCGAAACTTGCTGTAGAAGTCCATCGTAAAGAGCGTTGAAGATGCATTAAAGCATCCGGCCAATGAGCTCATTAGAGCCGCCAGCAAGCCTGCCACGACAATTCCTCGAACGCCGGCGGGCAGCACCGTTTTGACCAGCAGCGGGAAGGCCTGCTGACATTGTTCGCGGACTATTTGTCCTTTATCGTCGAAGAGCGCCTCTCGAATAGCCGGCGCTTTGTTGCTCTGGGCCAGGGCGAAACATATCATGCCGGGGATAATAAAGATAAAGACCGGCAGCAGCTTGAGAAAACCGGCGCAAATGGAGCCTCGCCGTGCCTCGCGCTCGTTGGGGGCGCCTAAGGCGCGCTGAACGATGTACTGGTCGGTGCACCAGTACCACAGGCCGATGATGGGGGCGCAGAAGAGCATTCCTATCCAGGGATAGTTGTCGTTGAAATACCAGGCCATTTTGCCCGCTTCTTTCACCGGCGCCCAGGTGCCCTCAATCCCTTTGGGAATCAGCGGCTTCCAGAGATTGAACATGTCTGAGCCGGCAATCTGTCGCAACTGGTCCCACCCGCCGAGGGCGCGCAGGCCGAAAATGGTCACCAATACCGAGCCTATAACCAGAATAACAGTCTGTATGACGTCGTTATATGCAACCGCGCGAAGTCCTCCAAGGACAGTGTAAAGCCCCGTCAGGACAACCACGAGGATTGAACCTATCCAGAAACTGTCCAGACCCATAAATTTTATGTTCGGCAGCAAAACACTAAAGACGATACCGCCTGCGAATATGCCGACGGCGATTTTGGTCAGGACGTAGGCCACTAATGAGATAAGTGAGAGCACCCAGCGGGCGGTCGGCGAGAATCGCCTCTCCAGAAACTCCGGCATGGTAAAGACCTTCGAGCGCATATAGAAAGGGACCATCACCCAGCCGAGAATCAGCAGGCACCAGGCGTGCAGCTCGTAATGGGCCATAGCCACTCCGTCGGTGCAGCCGGACCCGGCCAGGCCGACGAGATGTTCGGAGCCGATGTTCGAGGCAAAGATGGATGCGCCGACCACCCACCATCCGAGATTTCTGCCCGCGAGGAAATAATCATCGGTGGTATCTTTGTTTTTGAGGATGACCCACCATGCGATACCCATAATCAGGGCGAAATATGCTGCTATTACTATCCAGTCTATCGCTGCAAGACCCATTGTTCACCTTTCCACAAAAAGTT
>CAYGZM010000345.1:0-3043 GCA_964354365.1 uncultured Pirellulales bacterium | reverse complement strand
GCGGCGCGATACTTGCAGTGGATGCGGACCCCAATTCGTGCCTTGCTCTTACTTTAGGGATCGAGCCGGCCCGTACAATTGCCGAGATTCGCGAAGAAGCGCGCGGCAAACCGGCCACGAATACGGGCGGGGATCGGCTGCGGACTTTTGAATATGGTATCCAGCAGGCAATCACGGAGGCCAAGGGGTACGACCTGCTGACTATGGGGCGGCCTGAGGGGCCGGGCTGCTACTGCGCTGCGAATAATATGCTGAGGCAGTTTATGGACAAGCTGAACTCGCAGTACAAATATGTTATCGTAGATAATGAAGCGGGAATGGAGCACCTGTCGCGGCGCACCACGAACAACGTCGATCTGTTGCTTGTTGTGGCGGACGCAACCCCAATAGGCATCATCACGGCAAAGCGAATCGCCGGTCTGGCCAATAAGCTTCCGATAACGGTTAAGGACATCGGCATCGTATGGAACAGAACCGACAGTGCGCCCGAACACGACTCACAAGCCAATGGTATGCAGACGTTCGGGTGCGTGCCGGCCGACCAGTCCGTGTTGCAGGCCTCAATGAAAGGCAAAAGCATATTCGAGCTGGATGCGGATAGCCCGGCACTCTCGGCGGTATGTGAAATACTCGATAGCAGGCTGGAGAAACTAAAGGATTAGAGACTATGAAGCCATATAAAATATTTTGGAGGACTGAATATGCCAGTTCCTGAAGTTACAGAGAGCTTTGCAGGCTCAGTGAACCGGATAACACTGGGGGCAACCAAAGAAGAGGGGGGCACGCGAAGCGTAAAGCTGACGGTGGGCGGCGCAAAGAACATGGTTTATGGCGGCTCCGCGGAGGACGCCGGCGAGACACCCGTTATCGCTATGGACGTTTTGGACAGCAAGCCGGACGATTGGCCCGACGCCCTGGCTAAACCCTACAAGGACGTGCTTGACAAGCCCGGCGACTGGGCGAAAAAGTGCGTCGAGGAATTCGGAGCGGAGCTGATTTGCGTGAAATTCGAAGGGATTCATCCCGACAAGGCAAACAGAGGCGCAGACCACGCCGTGAAAGTCACCGAAGAGGTGCTCAAGGCGGTTGGAGTGCCGCTTATTCTTTGGGGCTGCGGAAACGACGAGAAGGATAACGAGGTTATGCCCAAAGTCAGCGGTGCGGCCAAAGGCGAGAAATGCCTGATAGGGACCGTTGAGGAGGACAACTACAAGTCGCTGACCGCTATAGCCCTCGCCGACGGCCATTTTCTCATCACGGCGGCGCCCTTGGATATCAATATCGCCAAGCAGGTCAATATTCTGGCCTCCGATATGGGATTTCCGCTGGAGCGGATGGTGACGTTTCAGTCCACCGGGGCTTTGGGATACGGGATAGAGTACGCATATTCGATCCAGGAGCGTCAGCGGCTGGCGGCCCTTTCGGGCGACAAGATGATGGCGATGCCGGTAATCTGCGACGTCGGATACGAATCATGGCGCGCCAAGGAGGCCAAGATGACGGACGCACCGGAGTGGGGCGAGGCCGAAGATCGAGGCCCGATGTGGGAGGCCGCCACCGCGATTTGCCTGCTCCAGGCGGGGGCCGACATAATTCGCATGCGTCATCCGAGGGCGGTAGCCACGGTCAAGAGATTCATCCGGCAAGTCTGGAAAAACTATGAATGAGAACTCAGCTCAAACTGACCGGTTCGCCTTGTCATACCTGCGAAAGCAGGTATCCAGTAGTGTACCGGGTGAGTGGATTCCCGCTCCCCGATCAGGTCGAGGACAAGTTTCGCGGGAATGACACACTGTGTTACATTCCTGTGGCACAAAGGCTTATCGTGCCGTTTCGTTGAAAACCGGTCAGTTTGAGAAATCAGGTTGAATAGGGCAGATGTCAGTGATGTGAAGGAAGGGGCTTACTATGATATTAATCGCAGAGCGGCTCAACGGAATGTTCACCGATGTCAAGCAGGCTATCGCGGACAAGGACAAGAAGGTAATCCAGGGACTTGCGAAGAAGCAGACCGAGGCGGGCGCCTCGTATCTGGACGTGAACGTCGGGACGGCGGCGGCGGACCAGGAGGGAACGATGCAGTGGCTGGTCGAGACAATCCAGGAAACCTGCTCTACGCCGTTGTGCCTTGATTCGCAGAAGCCGGGCGTTATCGCAGCAGGTCTGAAAGTAGTCAATGCCGGGAACGGACTGATACTGAACTCCACGCCGCTGAATAAGAAAACGGACGAGGAAATATTCGACAAGTATATCGCAATGGCGGAGCAGGCCGGGCCCAAAGCAAGTATAATCGCCCTTACTATGGACAAGAACGGCGTTCCTCAGGATATTGACACACGCGTGGCCATAGCGGCGGAAATCGTCTCAAAGGCAATGGAGAAAGGATTCGATACTCAGCGGCTGTTCATCGACCCGATAATCCTGCCGGTGAAGGTCCCGAACGCCCAGGTCCAGCCGGGCAATATCCTTACGGCGATGGACCAGATTAGATACCTTGCGGACCCGCCCCCGCACATGACTGTGGGCCTGTCGAATCTCTCGCAGGGCGCAACGGAAAGGAGCCTGATTAACCGCGTGTTTCTGGCTATGGCTATGTCGCGCGGCCTGGATTCGGCTATCGTGGACGTATTTGACAAGGACCTGATGAACGTTGTAGCCACCGCTGAGATGCTGATGAACAGACAGATATACTCGGATTCGTTCCTCAAGGTTTATGATTCTATAAGGAAGAGACTATGAAACTTGATCCAACGAAAATGAAGGACTGGCAGGTGGCGGAGGCCGCCGAGGAACAGATGAAGCCTGTGAGCCGGTTAGCCAGCGAAATGGGTCTGCAAGCCGATGAGCTGATTCCGATGGGTCACAAGCTGGCCAAGGTCGATTGTACGAAGGTCCTTGCCCGCTTAAAGGGGGTCCCAAGTGCAAAGTATGTCAACGTGACGGCGATCACGCCGACCCCACTCGGCGAAGGCAAGACTACGACAAGCATGGGCCTTGTCGAAGGACTGGGCAAGTTAGGCAAGCGAGTTGTGGGCGCGATCCG
>CAYGZM010000344.1:0-3044 GCA_964354365.1 uncultured Pirellulales bacterium | reverse complement strand
ATCGAAAAGAAAAAATCAACAAACGATTTTTTCTTTTCTAAGTAGGCCTAACCTGTAATTTTGCAGGAGCCTTTTTTAGGGACCCCATATCGGGCAATCTACCGCCGCGCGCCTGAAATTGCAATTGCTATTTTCAAATCCTGCGTGTGCATCAACCGCCGCTTCGCTGCGACGCACCGTCCGGCGCCCAGTTGACTATGTGCGATGCGTCCTCCAGCGTGTCGATAGCGATTCCTGGATCAATTTTCTTATAGAACTGCACCACGAGCCGATATTTCCTGTCGATTCTTTCGTATTTTGAGGTCAGCTCGCGCAATTGCTCCGCCCTGGTGAAGGCCCAGAACGCAAACATGTTCACATCGTTCTCCAGGCTGCTTTGAGAGTACTTGACCAAGAAGCCTTCGCTTAGCAGCTCATCCGTCTGGGCGAAGATGTCGTTCCGGCCCAGCATCTCGACTCCAGTGCCGTTGTATTCCCAGCCGGCCACATTCACCGACTTCCAGGCCTCCTGCGAGAACTCCCCGGCGTAGTTCATCAGGAATACGCTCGACAGCTCCGAGTGCATCTGGCTAAGCAGGAACTGCTCGGTATAGCCTTTGGACTCCCCCTCACTGTTGACGTAGATCGCGCGGTTGCCGTACGCCGCTCCAAAGCCTTTGCCATAAAACTTCATACCGCTTAACAGGTAAATATCCGTCAGGTTCTTTTTGAGCACTTCCTTGGGGTAGGCGGAAAGAAATTTTTGCACAGCAGCGAGGACCCTCGTGATTTCTTCCGGCGGCATCTGAGAGCCTTCCCCGGATATCGGCGGACGCAGCCACATCGCAGGGAAGAATGCCCTGGCATCGTATTTATGCCGGACGCTTACCCCGTGGTTCCTCTTAATCCTGTCAATCCTCGCTTCAATCGTGTTCGGCTCGTTGGGGGGGGGCTTCTCAGCGACCGTCTCGGCCGTCTTCTCCACCGACTTCTCATCCGCCCCCGGCTTTTCAACCTTCTCTTCGACCGCCGGCTTGTTCACCTTTTCATCGACCTTCGGGTTCGCGGCCTCGTCCGCCTTCACATCTTTTTGGTAAACCTTCTGCTCAACGTTCGGGTCCTCGGCCTTGTCCACCTTCACATTATCCGTCTTCTCCTCAACCTTCGACTTTTCCACGTCGCCCCCGGCCCGCCCTTCGAATTTTTCCATATCGAAGATCAAAATTCCTCTGCCGACGCCGGCCGCGTCACCCTGCTTAGCCACCTGAAAGGCGATATACCGCCCGTCGTCGCTGACAACCGGATTTGAGGCCTTGTAGCCCGGGTAGTCGGAGAAAAACGTCATCCGCTCCGTCTTGCCGGAGCCGTCCAGCACCAGCTTGTACAGATCGATATACTGCGTCCCTTTGCCGCAATGCTTGTCACATTCAACCAGGGTATATTTGCCGTCGGGGAAAATGCCTTCCGGCTCATCATACTGGTCCGGCGCGTTCGAGTAGTTCACGACCTTGCCGCTTTTGAGATTAACGCCGCAGACTTCGGTGCCCTGATACCCGTAGGCGCTGAATATCAGCTCCTTCTCGTCGGGCGGGCGAAGGTTCTGCGTCTCGAGTCCGGACTCGAAGGGCAAATCCTTCTTGTCCAGGACCTTCTTTTTGTTCGCCAGTTTGGGCGCGCCGTCCTCGTACTTTATATCCGCCGACCACAAAGCCCCGCCCTGCGTCCAGACGATGTGCATGCGCCTGCGCGAGACAGCCGGCCCTTCCGAGCACTTCTCGCCTAAAGGCACAGGCGGCGAGGAGAGGTCCTTTTTCAATACCCACAACTCGGCATTGGCTTCACTGCGGCTGGCCCACGGATTAGCTGCGTCGAACTGCCTCGCGCCCGAAAGCAGAATGTCGCCGTTGCTCAGGTACAGCGCCCGCGTGTAGCCTTCGTGAAAGTAATTATGCGTCATCGGACGGATAATATTGGCCTGGAGCTCGATTTCGTACACGTCGCCGAAGGTCTTCTCGACAAAGAGAATTCGCTTGCCGTCGTGGGACCAGTCGGCGCGCTCGCCGAAGTGCGTTATGCGTTTTATGTGCGGCGGCAGCTCATCCAGTGGCGACTTGCCTTCCTTGCTCTGCGCGCCTCCAGGACAATTGGCCGCCAACATTCCCACCAGAACCGCTAACAGAAGCTTCTTATTCTCACCCTTCATAGCTTTCTTCCTTCGCGAGCGTCGCCCTGGGACTTCGTCGCCGGAGTCCTCATTGTTTCTGCACGCCTCATTTGTAGTAGCGTCCCAAATCTTCGACTATCGCTCTTTTCAACTCGAGCGGATCAACCAATCCCAGCCGGCGGTAGATAACCTCTCCTCCCGGCTTGATAAGAAGTGTATAAGGAATCCCGCCAAGCGATTCTTCATCCACCGACTCCATCAGGAGGTATTTATCGTCGGATTCAAAGAGATAGTTCCTGCAGGATGCCTGCTTCTGTTTCAGGAATTTAAGGGCTTTTTCCTTTCTGTCGGGAGAGTCCGCGCTGATTGTTATCATTTCAAAGTCACGCCCCCTGTACATCCGGTTAATCGCGACAAGCTCGTCAAACTCCGCCACACAGGCCCCACACCAGGTCGCCCAGACATTGACGAGGCGCAGTTTCCCGGAATCATTCCCGACAAGCTCCTTTATGCCCTTTGCATCCACCATCTCCAAAGTGACGTTTTCATTGGCCCACTGCTCGAAGGCCTTTTTCACGTATTCTCGTTTGCCGGCCCACTTGATGGAGCAGCCGAAGGTCTTGGTTTTCTCGACGGGGACTTCTCTGCCGGCCAGCAGCGCCTCAATTGCGTTGCGCGTATCACGGAATTTGACCCGTTCGGCCTTCTCAGAATCGTCGATTCGCCCGACAAAACGCAGCTTGCGCTGCTTGTCGAATATGAATACGTGCGGCGTCGAGACCGGACCGTAAGCGAGGGAGACCTTCTGTGTCCCTCCGTCATAAAGATAGGGAAACTTGAATCCTCTCTGTTCTGCGCGGATCTTCATTTCCTCGAGTGAATCGCTCAAATCGGAGTATCC
>CAYGZM010000343.1:0-3046 GCA_964354365.1 uncultured Pirellulales bacterium | reverse complement strand
GGCAGTGCTGAAAAACGGGTTTTTTGAATGGGACTAAAGCCTGGGCCGAGGCCGGGCCGATAAGACATACCGAAGGGCTTGGCAGTACAAAGGGTACGGTATGAAATATCGGTTGGCTTTCGTTGCGGCCATAGCAGCCGTTGCTGCGTGCAGCTTGACAGTCGGTGCGGCCGATGGCGGCTTGCCCGCACAAGGACCGGCGGGCTTGGGCACAGACATCAGGCCGCTGTGGAGTGCAGCGCTGATCGCCGATACTCAGACTCGCCAATGCGAGTGGATCGACTCGCTGGCGGGAAGGCTGATGGAAAATCGGCCCCGAATGCTCGTCCATATCGGCGATACGCACTTCGAGTGGGCGAATCGCTGCGCTTTCAGGGCCATCGTCGATATGTTGCGCACGGAGCCGGGGGCCCTTGAATTCCACCTGGCCCCGGGCAATCACGATATGCGCAACGGCGTGCTCAAGTTTCACCTGCGTCTCGCCGCCACCGAAGGCATCTACGGCCTTGACGACGGCTTCACGTACCAGGCAGAGGGCTACAATTACCAGGCGGAGCCGCAATTTGTCGGCGGTCCGCAATGGCCGGTATGGAATCCCGAGGTCGCCAATCATCCCGGCTGGCAGCTTTACCTCGAGGGAAAAATCCCCAATTGGGGAGGACCCGTCGCCCCGTGCCGCTACGTATTCAAAAGAGGCGCAATTCGGTTCATTGTCTGCGACTGGTCCTATAACGACGACCAGCGCGACTGGCTCCGGCAGATTATCACGCAGCCGGACGACAGCTCCGTCACCATAGTGCTGCATCACTCGCACAACGTAGGCAAGCTGGCGAGATACTTCGACGGCCTTGAAGGACGGCACAATGTGAAACTGGTGCTGTCCGGGCACGATCATCGGTATTCTCACGAGAAGCGAGACGGCATCACGTACATCACCAGCGCCGGCATCGCGCACGGCCCGGGGCGCGACTGCGATGCTCTAACGCTTTGGGTCTATAAGGATTATCTCCGCTTGGATAGATACGTCATCCCCAAAGGCGCCTCCCCCCGCGACATTCAGGGGCCGCAGCCTATATGGATGTGCGAAGGCAGCTTCAGCGACTACCAAAGGCCTCCGCTTCCCAAGCGAATGCCCGCGTACGTCAGGGATTTGGGCATTGAGCACGGCGTCTATTACGAGCGCTCCAAATGACCGCCGCGGAGCGTCGGCGTTCGGCCGGTACCGCATTTCATTAGTCCTATGACTATCGTGTCATTTCGACCGAGCGCAGCGAGCGGAGAAATCTGTCAAAACAGTTACAATCGTTGTGTCTCATACCTGCGCGACTTGCGAAATGTTGTATTAATGACTTTCCAGCCAGTGCAACGCGACAAAGAAGAATTCTTTGGAGTCGATCGCGCAATCGCCGTTCACATCCCCCGCAACGATGGTTTCACAAACCGGTTTGCCGAAGTATGACTTGCTCGCCTCGGCTGTCCCGCCATACACCCCCATATTCACTATTCCCCCATTAGGAAACACCTCCAAGCCGATAGGACTCATCCGATCGCCCGCGTCAATGCAAGAACTCGTCACATCGTCTATCGTCCATCGTCCCTCGTTTGGGTCCCACCTGCCAGCCTGCGACTTCAAATGGTAATCGCCATAGACCCAGGAATCGTCGTTCGCATCGTCTGGAGTCCCATGTGGATCCCAATAGCCAGCGTCCGCAAAGCAAGGGTCGGTATCTATGTTGCCTTCGGTCCAAACGACAAGATCGCCAGGATCATACACTGAGCTTTCGCCACCAAGAATGTCACACGATGCAAGAGTAGTCGTACCAGGTATAGCGTTGACAATGGCGTACAGATTATCCCATATGATAGTGTTCTCTACACGAATGTTAGCGTCGCAGTTATAAAGTTTGCAGACGCCACTGGGCCAAATGTACAACGCGCTTGCCCAGAGTGCGTGGTTCCCGGCGAAGGTGCAGTTAGCAATGTTGAGGTCATCGCCCCAAGACGGCATGCGGGCGGCACCACCACACATCGCAGAGTTACCCACGAAAAGGCATGTTGAGATGATGGTATCCGTCTCTGAGGCCGCCAATGCGCCCCCTGATGGTGGTACCTCTCCAACTAAATCTAAGGGAACGGAGTTGCCAGTAAAAACGGTGTCTGTGAGGATCAGCTCGCTGCCGTGAGACGCGGTTAGCGCGCCTCCGGAAGTCTGTGCGGAGTTGCGCTCAAATAAGGAATCAATAATTGTGACGTCACTTTCCTGGATGCGAACGGCGCCGCCACTGGAAAGGATTGCAGAATTGAAGCGGAAGGTGCAGTGCGATACTGTCGAGTTACTTTCGAGGTAGTAGATTGCGCCGCCTATCTTGGCGGAGTTGTTGGTGAACACGCAGTTCATTATGGTGGGGGCGCTCTTGTAACAGTATATGGCGCCGCCGTGTGTTTCGGCGGTCCCGTTGGCAATTACACAATTCATGATGCGGCATGTGACGCGATCAGTAGGTGGTCTACCACCTGGCACGATCAGTATGGCACTGCCGTCATTGGCATATCCGTTCGTAATGGTCAGGCCACCCAAGACGGAGTTGGCGTCCTCCCCGCTCTGGAAGACAAAGCCCCGGCCGCTATGATTACAGTCCACTACTGTAGCAGCCACAACCTCAAGATCATTCGGTTCGGTGGCACGGACGGTGATGGCTTTGCCTCTGAACGAGATGTTGCGGTTCCCCCAGCCGGTGTATGTTCCTGGCTGGATTTCGACGGTATCGCCGTCGTTGGCGTCGTCGATGGCGGCTTGGATGTTGCTGAAATCGGCTGGGCCGTCGTCATCAACGGTGATTATTCAGGCCAGACAGGGGCTGGCTGCGACGAACACAGCGAAAAACAGAACCGCCTTTTTCATAATCTTTGCCTCCGGCTTCTATTTAAGATGATTATAGGGTTTTTGCGGGGAGTATGCAACGAAATTCCTGGGATTCTGCTGAGTATCATAAGGCTTCTGCAAAATTGCAGGTTAGGCCTACTTAGAAAAGAAAAAATCGTTTGT
>CAYGZM010000342.1:0-3046 GCA_964354365.1 uncultured Pirellulales bacterium | reverse complement strand
CGTAACCAATATGCGATAGTCCGTTACCCCGCAGGCCCGGCTCATCCGCTCAACCACGCCCCGGACCTCTTCAAGGTTCTCACCGTGGACCATCGTGTATAAGTTGTACGGCCAGTCCTGAGCGGTTTGCCTCTCATAAGTGTGGCTGACCTGCTCAAAACCGGCCAATAGCTCGCCCACCTGCTCTACTCGCTCCGGCTGCACACGCCAGGCCACCATCGCCCCAGCGCCAAGGCCAACCTTGAAATGGTTCACTATCGCCCCTATCCGTCGAAGCCTGCCATCCCGCTTCCAGTCTTCCAGGACAGATAACAACTGCTGCACATCTATACCTATCTTCGCAGCCATATCTCTATATGGACTTCGACTTATCGGCAGTCCTTCTTGAAGTACAGCCAAAATCCTCCGCTCAATGCCGGACATCTGTTTTGCCATTCCTGATAAGCCTTCTTACTCGGACGGTCTGTCTGAGGTTCTGCGTTTTCCCATAAATAACAATGACGCCCTGGATATACTGTACTTTTACTGAATCAGGCTTGTTATTGCAAGAGTGGTCTGAGCATTCTGCGGGGATTGCGTTATCTGATCCCACCTGAAGGGAAATCTCCCGAACTGTTTGAATCAACTGTAATTGTACTGTAGAATTGCCGTAGAATGCCAAATCGTGAATTGTAAAGGGGCAAAATGAGACCCATCAGAATCGCCAGCAGGGGCAGCAAGCTGGCCCTGGCGCAATCCAATTACATCCGCGGCCTGCTCGAGAACTTAGACGCGGGCGTTGAAATATCCATAGTGAAGGTGTCAACAAAGGGCGACCGCGACAGGTCAGACTTCCTCTATAAGTCCGACTCGGTGGGCTATTTTACCTCCGAGGTCGAAAACGCACTGCTCGAAGGCAGGGCGGATTTGGCCGTCCACAGCCTAAAGGACCTGCCAACGGCTTATACAAAAGGATTGGTGGTGGCGGCGATACCAAAGAGGCAGTCCGTCGCCGATTGCTTAGTCGCCCGCGACCGTGTGGCGTCTCTGGCCGATCTGCCCGCCGGGGCGACCGTTGGGACATCGAGCGTTCGCCGAATCGCCCAGGTCCGACACCTGCGAAGCGACCTAAAGTGTGTTCCCCTGCGTGGAAACGTCGAAACCAGGCTCTCAAAAGTCGCCGCCGGCGATGTCGATGCCGCTATTGTCGCCTGCGCAGGCCTGAACCGATTGGGTCTGGCCGGGAAGATATCGGGGATCCTGCCGCCGCGAGAGTTCCTGCCTGCCCCGGCACAGGGGGCCCTGGCGGTGCAGATTCGAGCCCCTGGGGCCGAACCTGCTGACATTGAACTGGCCAAGCTCGTATCGAAACTCGACGACAGAGAAGCCCGGATCACCGCCGAGACCGAACGCTGTATCCTCGCATCCATGCACGGCGGGTGCAGCATCCCGTTAGGGGTCTATTCGGAGATTAACGGCGGGAATATCTCAATCTATGCTATGATATCGGACCTCGAAGGCGACAAACACATCAAACGCTCAATAACCGCTCCCTTAGACCAGGCCCTAACCGCCGGCGAACAGCTTGCGCAGGAACTGCTGGCCGCCGGCGGACAGGAAATCTTAGACCAAATCAGGGCCCAGCGATGTGATTAGGCATCCAGCAGTTTTGCAGCTTCTTTGGCAAAGTATGTAATAACAATGTTTGCGCCGGCGCGCTTGATGCAGGTCATTGCCTCCATCATCGCCGCGTCCTTGTCGATAAGCCCGGCCTTCGCCGCGGCATTGATCATCATATATTCGCCGCTGACGAAATACGCGGCTATGGGGCAGTCAAAACGCTGCCTGGCGCGTTGGATGATGTCCAGAAAACAAAGGGCAGGCTTGACCATAATGATATCGGCGCCTTCCTCTATATCCAGGGCGATCTCCTGCATCGCCTGGTCGGAGTTTGCGGGGTCCATCTGATAGCTCTTGCGGTCGCCGAACTGCGGCGCCGAGTCGGCGGCGTCGCGGAACGGCCCGTAGAAGGCCGATGCGTACTTGGCTGCGTAAGACATAATGGCTGTGTCGTAAAAGCCGTTCTCCTCCAGACACTCGCGGATATAACGCACCCGGCCATCCATCATATCCGAGGGCGCAATAACATCGGCGCCGGCATAAGCGTGCGACAGAGCGACCTTGGCCAGCAATTGGCAAGTGGCGTCGTTGTCGATTCTGCCGTTTTTGACGACCCCGCAATGGCCGGTTGTGGTATATGCACAAAGGCAGACATCGGTGATGACCAGCAGCTCCGGGGCGGCCTGCTTGATTCGCCGGACGGAGTCCTGCACAACGCCGTCCTCGGCCCAGGCCTGCGAGCCTTTTTCATCCTTCTTATCGGGCAGCCCGAACAGCAGCACCGCCGGTATGCCGAGCGAGGCTGCCTCGGCTGCCTCGGCGGCGACCATATCCGGCGAGAGGTGAAAACAGCCATCCATCGACTTGATCGGCTCTTTGCGCCGTTCGCCCCGGCGGACAAAAAGCGGATAGACCAAATCATCAACGCTCAGACTGCTTTGGCGAACCAGTCTTCGCATAGCCTCGCTGGTGCGAAGCCGACGCATCCTGTTCTTTGGAAAACTCATTACACACCACCTTTCCGGCGATTTAGCGGCCCCGCCGCGGCAAGTGGCCACGCCGTGGCAAGGCCAGCCGCTGACTGTCTGTATCGGTCGCTCCAAAAGATCAAACACGGGCGGGACGCCCGTGCCACCATATCTTCTTCATAATACCCGAATGGATGTTCCAATTCCAACCCATTGTGCGATATTCCCACACGCCGCGGCGGTTTTGAACGGGCTATGCGGAGAAGTCCTCGGAGGATAGAATAGAACCTGCTGCATAGCTCTTGAAAGCAGCGACAGGCTGGAACTGTTTTATTTCCGGGGTGTGCCCTTGGGATTGACTGAAGAACAATTGGAGCGTTACCGGCGGAATATAATGCTGGAGCGGGTCGGCGCCGCTGGGCAGGAAAAACTGCTTTCATCGAAGGTGTTGATCATCGGGGCGGGCGGTTTAGGCTCGC